>NZ_JBVJRA010000007.1:0-492228 GCF_055608075.1 Lentzea sp. NPDC036949 | reverse complement strand
CGGGGCCGGCCGCGCCGACGCCCGAGGACGGTCTACGCCGACCGCGGCTACGACCACGACAAGTACCGCAGACGCCTGCGCGCCAGGGGAATCACACCGCGGATCGCTCGACGCGGCGAGTCCCACGGCTCCGGCCTGGGGACAGTCCGCTGGGTCGTGGAGCGCACGATCGCCTGGTACCACGGCATGAAACGCCTGCGCATCCGCCGGGAACGCCGCGACGACATCCACGAAGCCTTCCTCGGCCTCGCTACCTGCATCATCTGCTACCGCCACGTCCAACGATTCTGTTAGGACCTCTAAGTGGCCTTGAACTGGCACCTTATGGCCCGTTGCAGGCGCTTAGCGTGAGTCATGCTCGCTCGTCGGTTCACGGCCCGCCTTCTCGACTGGCTCCTCGTGCTGGTCGTGACCTGGCCGCTGGTGCACGAACCGGTGGCCGTGGTGGCCGTCGCCGCTGTCTACGACGCCGCCCTGCTGCGCCTCAACACCCTCGGCAAGGTCCTGACCGGTCTGCGCGTCGTCGGTCCCGCCACGGGCTTCCGGAACAAGAGGGTGCTGGCCCGCGCGCTGATCACGACGGCGTTGCCGGGTGCGGGGGTCGCGCTCGTCCTGACCGGCCTCGGGTGGCGCGAGCCGGCGTTCATGGCGGGGCTGGGGTGGCAGCAGCCGTGGGTCGTGGCCGGTGAGCACCTCGGCACCGGGCAGGCGGGGTGGCTGGGGCCGCTGGTGCTGGTCAGCGGGGTGACGCTGCTCGCGTTGTCTGCGGTGGAGAGCCTGGACCTGCGGGGCACGCGGACGTGGCACGACCGGAAGGCGGGCACGGCCGTCGTGCGGGTCAGGGCAGTGCACTCCCACCGAGGCGGTCGCCGATGAACCGCAGCGCCTCCGGCAGCACCCGCCGCCAGTAGTGCACGTCGTGCGCGCCGTGCTCGAACGACCCCACCTGCGCCCGCGCCTTGCGCGCCAGGTCCGCGGCCGCGTCGTGGAACGGGTCCTCCTGCCCGCACCAGATGCCGACGGGCGAGTCGATCGACGTGGCGCGCAGCAGCGGCTCGTTCGCCTCCCACGCCTCGCGTGAGGCGAAGCCGTGGATGCGTTCGGCGTCCTGCCAGGTGGGGAAGACGGCCGGGCTGATCGCCGCCACCGCGCGCAACGGCTGCCTGGTCGCGATGCCGAGCACGCCGAAGCCGCCCATCGAGATGCCCAGCGCGGCGTCGAACGGCACCGGTGGCGTCAGGCCGACCCAGTAGTCGTCGGCGCCGTTGAGGACGGCGAGGCGCAGGCGGAGACCGGAGGCGGCGAGGAACTCGGGCAGGCCCACCTGCTCCCACCACCGCACGCTGCCGCCACGGCCGTGCAGCACGAGCACCACCGGACCGTCACCGCTGCCCATCCACGCACCCCACGGCGCCGGCGTCACGGAGACCGGCGCCACCTCGGGCACCACGCCGTCGGGGCCGGTCCAGCCCAGCAGGCGGCGGCCGCGCGGGGTCAGGGCACCGGCCACTCCGGCGGCCCCGAGCGCGCCGGCTCCCCCGAGCAGCAGCGCGCGGCGCGAGATCCCCATGGGACGAGTCTTCCACGCAACGCACACAATGTGCGCCGATCATGCGAAGCGTGGACACTCTGACACTGCCACGCATACAGCGGTGGACCCAGGATTCCGGGATGGAACCGACCGCGTTCGCGTTGTTTCAGCAGCGTAACAGGGGGTTGAACGATGGCAGTTGAGGCCTCATCGCCCCAGGTCACACCCGATGGCCGCGTCGAGCTCAGCGATGTGCGTCCCATCCAGGACAGCAGGTTCTACAACCCCGAGCTCGCGCCCGTGCCGGTCGAGCAGCGGACGTGGTCGACGTACAACTTCTTCGCGCTGTGGATGGGCATGGCGCACAACATCCCGAGCTACACGCTCGCCGCGAGCCTGATCGCGCTGGGGATGGACTGGGTGCAGGCGTTCCTCACGATCACGCTCGGCAACCTGGTCGTGCTGGTCCCGATGCTGCTGAACAGCCACGCGGGTACGAAGTACGGCATCCCGTTCCCGGTGTTCGCGCGGGCCTTCTACGGCATCCGCGGCGCGAACCTGGTGGCGTTGCTGCGGGCGTTCATCGCGTGCGCGTGGTTCGGCATCCAGACGTGGGTGGGCGGCAAGGCGCTGCACGTCATCATCGGCCGGCTGGCCGGCGAGGGGTGGACGGGAGCGTCCGAAGTGGGCGGTCAGCCGTGGACGCTGTGGTTGTGCTTCCTCGGTTTCTGGGTCGTGCAGATGCTGGTGATCTGGCGCGGCATGGAGGCGATCCGGCGGTTCGAGAACTGGACGGCGCCGCTGGTGAGCGTCGGCTTCCTGGTCCTGCTGGGGTACGTGCTGGTCAAGGCGGGCGGGTTCGGGCCGATCCTGCAGACCGGCAGCAAGCTCGGCTGGGGACCGGACTTCTGGAAGGTGTTCTTCCCCGCGCTGATGGGCATGATCGCGTTCTGGTCGACGCTCAGCCTCAACATGCCGGACTTCACCCGGTTCGGCGGCAGCCAGCGCAAGCAGGTGACCGGGCAGGTCCTCGGGCTGCCGACCACGATGTCGTTCATCGCGATCGTCGCCATCCTCACGACGTCGGGCGCGCAGGCGCTCTACGGCGAGGCGATCTGGGACCCGGCGGACCTCGCGTCCCGGTTCGACAGCACGCCGCTCGTGCTGGTCGCACTGATCTCGCTGGTGCTCGCGACGATCTCGGCGAACCTCGCGGCGAACGTGGTCAGCCCCTCCTACGACTTCTCGAACGCGTTCCCGCGGCGCATCACGTTCGCGGTCGGCGGCCTGATCACCGGTGTGGTCGGCATCCTGATCCAGCCGTGGCGGCTGATCTCCGACCCGAGCATCTACATCTTCGCGTGGCTCGGGTTCTACGGCGGCCTGCTGGCGAGCGTGGCAGGCGTGTTCGTGGCCGGGTACTGGGTGATCAAGAAGACCCGGTTGCACCTGGAGGACCTCTACCTCGACGGGCGCGGCGCGTACTGGTTCAACGGCGGCTGGAACTGGCGGGCCGTGGTGGCGACGCTGGCAGGCGGCGTGCTCGCGGTCGGCGGCGCCCACGGCGGGCCGTTCCCCGCGGACGGGCTCATCCCGTTCCTCAAGCCGCTCTACGACTACAACTGGGTCGTCGGCTTCGCCGCCGGCTTCCTGGTTTTCCTCGCACTCAAGGACACCAAGGCGAAGGAGACGACCAGGTGAGCAACGTCATCCGGGCGGCGCTCGTCCAGCAGAAGTGGACGGGCGACAAGGAGTCGATGATCGCGAACGCGGTCGAGCACATCCGCACCGCCGCATCGCAGGGCGCACAGGTCCTGTGTCTCCAGGAGCTCTTCTACGGCCCGTACTTCTGCCAGGTGCAGGACGCGGACTTCTACTCCTACACCGAGGCGATCCCGGACGGCCCCACGACGGAGCTGATGAAGGAGGTCGCCGCGCAGAACAACATCGTGCTGATCGTGCCGATGTACGAGGTGGAGCAGCCGGGCGTGTACTACAACACCGCCGCGGTGATCGACGCCGACGGCACCTACCTCGGAAAGTACCGCAAGAACCACATCCCGCAGGTCAAGGGCTTCTGGGAGAAGTTCTACTTCAAGCCGGGCAACCTCGGGTACCCGGTGTTCGACACCGCCGTGGGCCGCATCGGCGTCTACATCTGCTACGAACGCCACTTCCCCGAGGGCTGGCGCGCGCTCGGCCTCGCGGGCGCGAAGATCGTGTTCAACCCGTCGGCGACGTCGCGGTCGCTGTCGGAGTACCTGTGGAGGCTGGAGCAGCCCGCCGCGGCCGTGGCGAACGAGTACTTCGTCGGCGCCATCAACCGGGTCGGCGTGGAACCGCTGGGCGACAACGAGTTCTACGGCCAGACGTACTTCGTCTCGCCGCGCGGGCAGCTCGTCGGCGAGGCCGCTTCGGACACCGAGGAGGAGCTCGTGGTGCGCGACCTCGACCTCGGCCTGCTCACCGAGGTCCGCGACACGTGGGCGTTCTACCGCGACCGCCGCCCGGACACCTACGAGGGCCTGGTGACGCCGTGAGCGTCCTGGTCAAGAACGGCCTGGTGATCAACGCGACCGGTTCGCACGCCGCGGACGTGCTGATCGACGGCGAGCACATCGCCGCCCTCGTGACGCCCGGTTTCCCCGTCCAGGCGGACGAGGTGGTCGACGCGGCCGGGAAGTACGTGATCCCCGGCGGCATCGACGTGCACACTCACATGGAGATGCCGTTCGGCGGCACGCAGTCCGCCGACACGTTCGAGACCGGCACGACCGCGGCGGCGTGGGGCGGCACCACCACGATCGTCGACTTCGCCGTGCAGCCCAAGGGTTCCTCGTTGCTGTCCACACTGGACAGGTGGCATGCCAAGGCCGACGGCAACTGCGCGGTCGACTACGGCTTCCACATGATCATCTCCGACGTGAACGACCAGTCGCTCAAGGAGGTGGAGTCCTGCATCGCTCAGGGCGTGAACAGCTTCAAGATGTTCATGGCCTACCCCGGTGTCTTCTACGCTACCGACGGCGAGATCCTGCGCGCCATGCAGAAGGCCCGCGAGACCGGTGCCACGATCATGATGCACGCGGAGAACGGCATCGCGATCGACCAGCTCGTCGCGCAGGCGCTGGCGAACGGCCTGGGCGACCCGGTGCAGCACGGCCTGACCCGCCCGCCGGAGCTGGAGGGCGAAGCGACGTCCCGCGCCATCCAGCTGGCCCGCGTCACCGGTGCTCCGTTGTACGTCGTGCACCTGTCGGCAGCGCAGGCGCTGGACGCCGTCACGGCCGCGCGGGACACCGGCCAGAACGTGTTCGCCGAGACGTGCCCGCAGTACCTGTACCTGTCGCTGGAGGACATGGCCCGGCCCGGTTTCGAAGGTGCGAAGTACGTGGCGTCGCCGCCGTTGCGCCCCAAGGAGCACCAGTCGTCGCTGTGGCGGGGCCTGCGGACGAACGACCTGTCCGTCGTGAGCACCGACCACTGCCCGTTCTGCTTCAAGGACCAGAAGCAGCTGGGCGTCGGCGACTTCTCCAAGATCCCCAACGGCATGCCCGGCGTCGAGCACCGCGTCGACCTGCTGCACCAGGGCGTGGTGAAGGGCGAGATCACCCGCGAGCGCTGGGTGGAGATCGTGTCGACGACGCCGGCGCGCATGTTCGGCATGTACCCGCGCAAGGGCGTGATCGCACCGGGAGCCGACGCGGACGTCGTGGTCTACGACCCGTCGGCCACGCAGACGATCTCCGCGGAGACCCACCACATGGCCGTGGACTACTCGGCCTACGAGGGCTTCGAGGTCACCGGCCGCGTGGACACGGTGTTCTCCCGCGGCCGCAAGGTGGTTTCGGACGGCGCCTACCGCGGTTCGACGGGCCACGGCCGCTTCGTGTCGCGTGACCTCAACCAGTACCTCGTCTGAGAGGAGTCCGTCGTGGACTTCGGTGTAGTGCTGCAGACCGACCCGCCGGCACGGGACGTGGTGGAGGGCCTCCGCGCGGCCGAGGACTGCGGTTTCCGCTACGGCTGGACGTTCGACTCCTGCGTGCTGTGGCAGGAGCCGTTCGTCATCTACTCGCAGGTCCTGGCCGCCACCCGCGACCTCGTCGTCGGCCCGATGGTCACCAACCCGTCCACCCGCGACTGGTCGGTGACGGCGTCGTTGTTCGCGACCTTGAACGACATGTTCGGCAACCGCACGGTCTGCGGCATCGGCCGCGGCGACTCGGCCCGCCGCGTGATCGGCCAGAAGCCCTCCTCGCTGGCCACCCTGGGCTCCGCGATGCACGTGATCAAGGAACTGGCCGAGGGCCGTTCCGTGGAACACCACGGCACGGCGGTGCAGATCCCGTGGGTGCGCAACGGAAAGCTCGAAGTGTGGATGGCCGCCTACGGTCCGCGCGCGCTGAAGATGGTCGGTGAGCAGGCCGACGGGTTCATCCTGCAGACCGCGGACCCGGACATCGCCCGCTGGACGATCGGCTCGGTGCGCGAGGCGGCCGTCGCGGCGGGCAGGGACTCGTCCGCCATCACGATGTGCGTGGCGGCCCCCGCGTACGTCGGGACGGACCTGGCGCACCAGCGGGACCAGCTGCGGTGGTTCGGCGGGATGGTCGGCAACCACGTCGCGGACCTCGTCGCGCGGTACGGGGACTCGGGCGCGGTGCCGAAGGCGCTGACCGACTACATCAAGGACCGCGAGGGCTACGACTACTCCCACCACGGCAAGGCGGGCAACCGGTCCACGGACTTCGTGCCGGACGCGATCGTGGACCGGTTCTGCCTCGTGGGACCGGAGTCGGCGCACGTGGAACGGTTGCAGGAGCTGAAGGAGATCGGGGTCGACAACTTCGCGCTGTACCTGATGCACGACGAGAAGGACAAGACGCGCGACGCCTACGGGTCGTCGGTGATCCCAGCGGTGTGAGCTGACCTGCGGCGATCCAGAACTGTCAGACCCCGCCGCTACCGTTGCCCCCATGACCACAACGCTGGAAGTCGTGTACTGCGAGGGCTGGGACCCCGACCGGAGGGAGGTCTCGGGCCGGTTGCCGGTGGCGGTCGCACGGGAGCGCGACCGCGCCGGTGAGCAGTACGCGTTCTGCTTGGTGGAGCCGGAAACGGGCCGTGTCACCGTCGTGGCCGAGATCGCGTGGGGCGTCCACTTCGCACGGTGGTGGTTCCTCGACCCGCGGGGCAGACGCCGGCGGATGCACGAGTACCGGGTGCTCGACGGGCGGCTGTTCCTGCTGCGCGGTCGCGAGTGGACCTACTGGGACGACGAGCAGCCCGAGTTCGACGACGGCTGCGGGTTCGCCCAGGTCACCTACTCCCCCGACGGCGACGTGAAGCGGGTGGAGCGCCCGAACGGCAAGCGCGGCGGTTCGCGGAGCGACTGGCAGCAGGAGGACGTCAGCGGGTGCTACGGGGAGGTGCCCGCGTTCTCCGACTGGGCCGGGCTGTCCTCGGCCGATGACGTGGAGCTGGAGCTGGTGCCGGTGGACGTCGCGGAGCAGGAGCCGGCCGATCCGCCGTGGCAGCCCTCGGCACCGCTGCGTCCGCTGGGGATCGACGGCGCGTTCCGGGCGGGGACGCGCTGGACGCTGCCGCGCAGGGACGAGACCGTGGTGGTCGAGCTGGTGGCCGGTGGCACGGTCCGGATGCCGAGCGGTCAGGTGGTCGCGGCTGACCCCTCGTACCTCGGCACGAGCCAGCCGTTCTCGACCGCGGTCGCGCCGGGCGACTACCCGGTCGAGCTGTCGGTGGTGCGGTTCGCGGACCAGCCGGACCACACCCGTGTCGCGGCGGCCAGGCTGGTGGTGTCCCCGGCGCCGGTCGTGTCGTGGGAGTCGGCGCTCAAGGAGGGCCAGGACGTGGTGGTGCTCGGCGAGGGCGAGTTCTACGGGTTCGGCGTCGACGGCGGCGTGGGCTGTTTCACGGACGCCGCGGCGTGCCCCGCGCTGGCCGAGCTGATCGAGGAGTCGCAGGAGGCCGAGGACCTGCTGATGACCCCGATGGGCCCGACTACGGCGGTGCTGACCGAGCCAGCATCGGGCGCCACCCTGGTCGCCTACCACTCGGGCTGGGGCGACGGCACGTACCCGGTGTGGATCGGCCGGTCGGCGGACGGCGAGGTGGCGTGCTTCGTGGCTGACATGCTCGTCCTGCGGCAGGCCACGGAGGCCTTACCCGACGCTGTCGGCGCGGAGCGCTAGGCCGCCAGCGGGCCCGCGCGGGTCTGGCGGTCCCGCTCGCTTGCGGCGACGCGACGGGGTTCTTGCCCGACACCGTTGCCGCGGAGCGCCAGACTCTTGGCGGATCGTGCGGACCTGGTGTTCCGCTCGCCCGCCGCGAGCGCGGGCAGCACCCGCCAGCTGTGCCGGGCAAACGGCCGTCCGTGGCGGCCACGCTCGTCCCGCGCTGGGCCACGAAGGCCTTGTTCGACGCCACCGCCGCGGATCGCCAGGTGCCGTTGCCGCCGAGCCCCAGGCACAGCCGAGCCGTCAGCGGATCGTGTGGGTTTGGTGTTCCGCTCGCCCGCCGCGGCGCGCGGAACAGCTCCGCCCGACGGACCGGGCAGACGCCCTCCGCAGCAGCGACGCTCGCCCTACGTCCGGCTGCGGAGGCCTTGGCCGACGCCGCCGCCCAGCGCCTGGCACGGCCAAGCGGTCAGCGGATCGTGCGGGTCTGGCCGTCCCACTCGCCCGCCGCGAGCGCGGGCAGCAGCTCCGCCAGCTGCACCGGGTAGACGGTGTCCTCGGTGGCGGCCAGCTCCTCCGCGGTCCACCAGCGGTACGCGGAGATGCTGGTCTCCTCGACGTCGTTGAACCCGGACAGGTCCACGGTGAACTCAGGAACGGAGGCGTAGAAGAACCACTCCTCGGCGTCGAACGTCTGCCCGGCGAAGCTGAACACCGCGCGCCGCCGCCACACCGGCCCGACCAGGTCGTCGGCGGCGAGCCGGAGGCCGGTCTCCTCGAACGCCTCGCGCAGTGCCGTGTCGCGCAGCTCCTCGTCCTTCTCGACGCCACCGCCGACCGTGAACCAGAAGAGCTCCTGGGGCCGGGCGGGGTCGAAGCCCTGGAAGAGCAGCACGCGGCCGGCGGGGTCGGTGAGCACGATGCGGGCGGACGGGCGCGGCGTCAGCATCACCGCGTCGGAGGGCGCGGTGGGTTCGGCGATCTCGAAGTAGGACGGCTGCGGTGCGGTGCCGGCCAGACGCAGCCAGCGGACGATGCGCCGGCGGCGCTGCAGCAGCGTGTCGCGGACGGCGTCGTTGTGGACCCGGCGGGCGAGCACGACGCGTTCCTCAGCGTCAGCCAGTTCAGCGAGCGCGGCAGGAGGGAGGGACGAACGGTCGAGCGCACCCAGGAGTCCGGACAGCTCGTTCTCGGCCATCTCACGGTCGGCGCGTGAGGCGGCCTCGGCACGGGAGGCCGCGGCGGACAGCGAGGGGTCGAGCAGGGCACGCGTCACGACGGCGCGGCGGGCCAAGGCGGCGTCGAGGGCGGCCCAGGCGGCATCGGTGCGGACGTGGAGGCGGTCGAGGCGGTTGGCGATCGCCAGGATCCAGGCGGCCAGCACCAGTGCGATGACGATGGCGACGACGACGGTGGTCATGGGGCGCTCACCTGGGTGGTGGGGTCCGCGACCGCGCGGCCGGTGCCGTCGCGGCGGGGGCTCGGCGCAGCGGTCGGGAGCGCGGCCAGCGCACCCGCGGTGCGACGGCAGAGGCGGGGGCTCGGCGCAGCGGTCGAAAGCGCGGCCAACGCAGCCGCGGTACGACGGCAGAGGCGGTGGCCGAGAGCGGGACGGCGGCCGTGTGCACCGGCGGACGCGGCACCCGCCATGGCCGGGACCACGGACGCCACCCGAGCCGTAGCAGCCGGAACCGCGGCAGCCCGAACAGCGGCAGCCCGAGCAGTGGCAGCCCGAGCAGTGGCAGCCCGAGCAGTGACACCCGGAACAGCGGCGGCCGGAACCGCGGCGGCCGGAACCGCGACCACGCGGGCACCCGGCACCGCGAGCGGGCAGCGGTTGGCGCGGGTCATGCCTCGGCCACCCGGCGCGGGTCGGCGGCGATGGCGGTCTCGTACACGCGCAGGACCTGGCTGGCGACCACGGACCAGTCGAAGGTCTGCACGCGGTCGGAGGCGGCGGCCACGTACTCGGCGCGCAGCGCGGTGTCGCGCAGGACGGAGCGGAGGGCGTCGGCCAGGGCCGCGGCGTCGCCGACCGGGAACAGCGCGCCGGCCTTGCCGTCGTCGAGGACTCGGCGGAAGGCGTCGAGGTCGGAGGCGACGACCGCGGTGCCCGCCGACATGGCTTCGGTGAGGATGATGCCGAAGGACTCGCCGCCGGTGTTCGGGGCGACGTAGACGTCGATGCTGCGCAGCATGCGGGCCTTGTCCTCGTCGCTGACCTGGCCGAGCAGGTCGACGCGGGCGGCGAGGGGGCCGGTGAGCTCGTGTTCGCCGCGGCCGACGACGAGCAGGCGGAGGTCGGGGAACTCGTCGGCGATCAGGCCGAAGGCCTCCCAGAGGATCGGCATGCCCTTGCGGGGTTCGTCGTAGCGGCCGACGAAGCCGATGGTGCCGCCGGGGCGCGGGTAGCCGTCCAAAGTGGAGGCGGAGGCGAAGAAGTCGACGTCGACGCCGTTCGGGATCTCCACGGCGTCGCCGCCGAGGTGTTCGACCTGGACGCGGCGGGCCAGTGCGGAGACGGCGATGCGGGCGGTGACCTTCTCCAGGAACGGCTGCAGCACGCCCTGGAAGGCGGCCAGCATCTTCGAGCGCGGGGTGGAGGTGTGGAAGGTGGCGACGATCGGGCCGTCGGCGACCACCAGTGCCAGGAACGACAGGGACGGGGCCGTCGGCTCGTGCAGGTGCAGGACGTCGAAGGAGTGCTCGTCGATCCAGCGGCGCACGCGCGCGTAGGACACCGGGCCGAACGACAGGCGTGCGACGGAGCCGTTGTAGGGGATGCCGACGGCGCGGCCCGCGGAGGTGACGAACGGGGGCAGCGACTGGTCGTCGTCGGCGGGGGCGAGGACGTTCACCTCGTGGCCCAGGCCGATCAGGGCGCGGGCCAGGTCGACGACGTGGGCCTGCACTCCGCCGGGCACGTCCAACGAGTACGGGCAGACGATTCCGATCTTCACCGGGGCACGACCTCCACCTGGGCGGGATCCCGTGGTCTCACCGGACGTGCCGGCGGGCCAGCGCGGCGCGGCGGCTCTCCGGCAGGTCCGCGAGCCAGAGCTTCTGGAGCATGTGCCAGTCGGTGGGGTGCGCGGCGATGTCGGCGGCGAAGACGTCCGCGAGGGCCTGGGTGGCGGCGGGGACGGTGCTCACCTTGATCGGCGGGTGGATGCGGAACTGCCAGCCGTCCTCGGTGTTCCAGCAGCCGACCGGCAGCAGGGCGGCGCCGGTGGTGGCGGCCAGGTGCGCGGGGCCCGCGGGCATCAGGGTCTGCTCGCCGAAGAACGTCACGGGCACGCCGGAAGAGGTCAGGTCGCGGTCGCCGAGCAGGCACACGACCTTGTTGGCGCGCAGGCGTTCGGTCAGCACGGCCGTGGGCGGACGGTCGCCGCCGGTCAACGGCAGCACCTCGAAGCCCAGGGTCTCGCGGTACTCCACGAACCGGCGGTACAGCGACTCGGGCTTCAGCCGCTCGGCGACGGTGGTGAACGTGCCGGAGTGGGCGACGAGCCAGACACCGGCCATGTCCCAGTTCCCGCTGTGCGGCAACGCCACCACGGCGCCGGTGCCTTCACGCAGTGCCGCGTCCAGGTTTTCCGTGCCGGAGATCAGCTGGTCGCACTTCTGGACCACCGCGCGGTGGTCCATCGTCGGCAGGCGGAACGCCTCGCGCCAGTAGCGCGCGTACGACCGCAGCGACTCCCGCACGAGCTCGTCGAGCTCCTCGTCGCCCGCCCGCGGGACGACCCGGCTCAGGTTCTTGCGCAGCTGCTGGACGCTCGCACCGCCCCTGCGGGCCGCGTGGTCGGCGCCCGCCTGGAACAGGCCGCGCGCCCACGGCTCCGGCAGCAGCCGGATCAGCTGCCAGCCGGCGGTGTACCCGAGCGTCGCGAGGTTCACGCTGCCTCCCGCGCCGACCTCGACACGGCGAGGACGCGCTGCACCACCGTCGCGACCGTCATGACCGCGAGCAGCCACAACGCCACGTCCAGCAGGTGTGGCACGCCCAGGCCCTGCACACCGGCGCCGACGAGGGCCACGATGAACCGCTCCGCCCGCTCGGCGATGCCGCCGTCGGCGGAGAGCCCGGTGGCCTCCGCCCGCGCCTTCACGTACGAGATGACCTGCGCGGCGACCAGGCAGACGAACCCGGCGGCCGCCGTCCAGCGGGCGCCGGAGTCGAGCGCGTACCAGGTGAGCGCCGCGAACAGGGCGCCGTCGGCGATGCGGTCGCAGGTGGCGTCGAGGACCGCGCCGAACTTCGTCGGGCCGGCCGCGCGGGCCATCGCGCCGTCGATCAGGTCGAGCAGCACGAAGAACGCGACCAGCGCGCTGCCGAGGAACAGCTGCCCGCGGGGGATGAACCACAGCGCGCTCGCGACGGCGCCCACGGTGCCGACGACGGTGACGACGTTGGGCGTGAGGCCACGCGCCAGCAGCCACGCCCCGATCGGATCGGTGACGCGCGAGACGGACGCGCGAGCGAAGATGTTCAGCATGGCGGTTCGCAGCCTAGCTGGACTGCTGAAACGTGCCTCCCGCGGGTGAGCGGGCGCCGGCCGCAGCGGCTGCCGCGGCCCCTCGGCCGCTACGTGAACCTGCGGTGGTCCTCCGCGATCTTCTTCAGCAACCCCTGCAGCTCCTCTCCCCGCACCGCCGTCCGCTCCAGCCGGCCGAACAGCGCGAGGTACTCGCGCACGTCCAGCGGGTCGGTGATGGTGGCGTTGCCGGTCAGCACGCTGACCGTGACGACGCGCTCGTCGTAGATGTGGAAACCGTGCAGCGCCACCACGTTCGTGTCCGCCGACCAGGGCACGACGCCGAGCCGGACGTTGGGCCGGCGCTGGATCGCGGCCAGGTGCTCGACCTGCTCCGCCATCAGCTCCGACGACCCCATCCGCCAGCGCAGCGCGCTCTCGGTGAGCACGAACACGAACTGCTTCGCCAGATCGTCCATCCGGGACCGCCGCACCCGCAGCGCCGCGACGGCCGCCTCCTGTTCGGACGGCGGCATCGTCGCCAGCACGGTGCGCAGGTAGGCCTCGGACTGCAGCAGCGACGGCACGAGGTTCAGCTGGAAGAACCTCGACGTCGCCGCGCGGGCCTCGACCCGGCTGATCGTCTGCTGGTGGCGGTGCGCACCCCGGTGCAGCACGACGCGGCGGGTCTCCGCCTCCGCGTGCAGCGACCGGGCGAGTTCGACCAGTTCGACCCGCGTCTCCCTCGTCGCGGCGAGCTCCGCGACGAGGCGCTCCACGTCGGTGACGGACGGGAGCAGCATGCCGTTCTCTATCTTCGACAGCTTGGACTGGCTCATCCCGGTGGCACGGGCGGTGGCCGTGCCGGTCATCTTCGCCTCGGTGCGCAACCGGCGTAGTTCACGCGAAAGCCGTTCTCTCGCTAATCGCGAACGCTCAGGTGCGGTCATGTTCGCACCGTAACCATTCGGACACGCTGAGACGATCGGCCATAGGCGGGGACTTGACTTCCAGTTGACACCTCCAGGTGGGTGATCTCACCTACCTGGAATCGCTATGCGCTGGCCGAATGTCTCGATCACCCGACTAAATGCACCCGAAAGTTGCAACGCAACCTATTCCGCACCGCATGGAAACTCCGCCGATTGTCCTACCAGGACAACGGGGGTGCTTTTTGTCACTTTTTTGTCCAAGAAATGGTACGGGTTTCAAGCACGCGCGGCCGCGCGCTCATACCGGCTTTCGCCAGCGCAATACCGCGCGCACACCCAGTCCGATGCCGCCGAACACGAGGGCGAACGCGATGAGCCCGAGCCCCGGCGCGTCGTCGGCCTGGGCGTACAGGAGCGCGCTCACGCCGAGCGCGATGAGCAGGACACAGCCCAGCAGGGGCAGCAGCAGTCGAGGCATAGATCGACTATCACTCAGCAGCTATCGAAAGTCAATAGATAGCGAGTGGTAGTCGATCTATGCCCGCAGCGTCAGTCGAGCGCCCGCCAGCCGTCGGCCAGCAGCTGCCTGGTCTCCCCCAGCAGCTGCGGCAGCACCTTCGTGTGCCCGATGACCGGCATGAAGTTCGCGTCCCCGCCCCACCGCGGCACCACGTGCTGGTGCAAGTGCGCGGCGATCCCGGCACCGGCGACGACGCCCTGGTTCATGCCGATGTTGAACCCGTGCGGCGCGGCCACCCGGCGCACCACGCGCATCGCCTTCTGCGTGAACGCGGCGAACTCGGCGGTTTCGGAAACCGTCAGGTCCGCGTAGTCAGGCACGTGCCGATACGGCAGCACCATCAGGTGCCCCGGGTTGTACGGGTAGAGGTTCAGCACCGCGAACACTTCCGACCCGCGGGCGATGATCAGGCCCGATTCGTCGTCCAGTTCGACCACTCGGCAAAACGGACAACCGGCCGGTTCATCGCCGACCGCTTTGCCCTCGCCCTTCACATAGGACAGGCGGTGCGGTGTCCACAACCGCTGCAATGCGTCGTGGACACCGACACCCTCCTGACCGGAAAGTTCCGGCTGCTCGAACTCGGACGTCACGAGAGCAGTTCCGCCGTCGGCGAGGCGTTCTCGCGGCGACCGACCCACTCGACGATCTGCTCGACGGCGCGCTCCACCGGGACGCCGTTGATCTGCGTGCCGTCGCGGAACCGGAACGACACCGCGTTCGCCTCCACGTCCTTGGCGCCGGCCAGGAGCATGAACGGCACCTTCTGCAGGGTGTGGTTGCGGATCTTCTTCTGCATCCGGTCGTCCGAGGCGTCGACCTCGACCCGGATGCCCTGGCGCTTGAGGACGTCGCGCACCGCGAACAGGTGGTCGGCGTTCTCGGACGTGACCGGAATGCCCACGACCTGCACCGGCGCGAGCCACGCCGGGAACGCGCCCGCGTAGTGCTCGGTCATCACGCCGAAGAACCGCTCCACCGACCCGAACAGCGCGCGGTGGATCATGACCGGGCGCACGCGCGAGCCGTCGGGCCCGGTGTACTCCAGCTCGAACCGCTCCGGCAGGTTGAAGTCGAGCTGGATGGTCGACATCTGCCAGGTGCGGCCGAGGGCGTCGCGGCACTGCACGGAGATCTTCGGGCCGTAGAACGCGGCGCCACCGGGGTCGGGCACCAGCTCCAGGCCGGACTCCCGCGCCACCGACGCGAGCGTCTCGGTCGCCTCGTCCCAGATCTCGTCCTCGCCCACGTACTTCTCCGGGTTCTTGGTCGAGAGCTCCAGGTAGAAGTCGTCGAGGCCGTAGTCGCGCAGCAGGCCGAGCACGAACTCCAGCAGCGAGGCCAGCTCGTCGCGGACCTGGTCGCGGGTGCAGAAGATGTGCGCGTCGTCCTGCGTCATGCCGCGCACGCGGGTCAGGCCGTGCACCACGCCGGACTTCTCGTACCGGTACACGCCACCGAACTCGAACATGCGCAGCGGCAGCTCGCGGTACGACCGCCCGCGCGACTTGAAGATCAGGTCGTGGAACGGGCAGTTCATCGGCTTGAGGTAGTAGTCCTGGCCCGGCTTGCGGACGGTGCCGTCCTCGTTCAGCTCGGCGTCGAGGTGCATCGCCGGGTACATGCCGTCCTTGTACCAGTCGAGGTGGCCGGAGACCTCGAACAGGTTGCCCTTGGTGATGTGGGGCGAGTAGACGAACTCGTAGCCCTCTTCGGTGTGCCGCTGGCGGGAGTAGTCCTCCATGGCCTTGCGGATGATGCCGCCCTTGGGGTGGAACACCGCCAGGCCGGAGCCGATCTCGTCGGGGAACGAGAACAGGTCCAGCTCCACGCCGAGCTTGCGGTGGTCGCGGCGCTCGGCCTCGGCCAGGCGCTCCAGGTGGGCGTCCTGCGCCTCCTGCGACTCCCACGCGGTGCCGTAGATGCGCTGCAGCTGCGGGTTGTTCTCGTTGCCGCGCCAGTACGCGGCGGCCACGCGGGTGAGCTTGAACGCCGGGATGTGCTTGGTGGTCGGCACGTGCGGGCCGCGGCACAGGTCGCCCCAGACCTGCTCGCCGGAGCGCGGGTCGAGGTTGTCGTAGATCGTCAGCTCGCCGCCGCCGACCTCCATGACCTCGCTGGTGTCGACGTCGCTCTTGAGGTCGACCAGCTCCAGCTTGAACGGCTCGGACGCCAGCTCGGCCTTCGCGGCGTCGACCGACTCGACGACGCGCCGGGAGAACCGCTGCGAGGACTTGATGATCTGCTTCATGCGCTTCTCGAGCGCCTGCAGGTCCTCGGGGGTGAAGGGCTTCTCGACCTGGAAGTCGTAGTAGAAGCCGTCCTTCACCGGCGGGCCGATGCCGAGCTTGGCCTCGGGGAACTGCTGCTGCACCGCCTGCGCCAGCACGTGCGCGGCGGAGTGGCGGAGGACGCTGCGGCCGTCCTCGGTGTCCGCGGCGACCGCCTCGACCTCGACGTCGACCTGCGGGGTCCACGACAGGTCGCGCAGGTGGCCCTCCGCGTCCTTCACGACGACGATCGCGTCGGCGCCCTTGCCGGGCAGACCGGCCTCGCGCACGGCCGTGCCCGCCGTCGTCCCAGCCGGAACCACCACGCGCGGCGGGTTCTGGGCGACTGCTGGGCGCGACTCGGACACGATGACTCCTCGGTGTGACTCTCGGGCTGGAACTTTGTGTTCAGCAGGTCAGATGTTATCGGTGCTCAAAACCGACATGACGATCGCGTCGTGGAAGACGCCGTCCCAGAGCAGCACGTCGCGCAGCCGGCCCTCCTCGCGGAAGCCGCACTTGCGGTAGACGTGCAGCGCCCGCTCGTTGAACTCGTACACCTCCAGGTCCACCCGGTGGAGGTTGCGCTCGGTGAACGCGTGGTGCAGGACGTGCTTGACCGCCGCCGTGCCGTAGCCCTTGCCGAACCCGTCCTGCAGCGCGATCCGCAGCCCGGACTTGCGGTTGACGTCGTCGATCGGGCTGAGCACGACCTCGCCCAGGTACCTGCCGTCCACGGTGATGGCGCGGGTGTAGCGGTGCGGGTCGGCCAGCGTGCGGTCGATGTAGGCCTCGTAGTCCTCCAGGGTGAACGTGCCGTGCGTGCCGGTGAACCGGTTGACCTCGTCGGCGTACGGCCCGCCGTCGGCCATGGCCTGGGCGAACTCCTTGCGGAGGGGTACGAGTTCCATGCCTTCGATTGAAGCCGGTCGACGCAACCGGTTTGTCATACGCACGCTCGTCTGAGTGGTTTTCCGGATGCGTTCCAGCGGCCGGGGCGGGCACGCTGTGGGCCCGTCCGCCGATGTGAGGAGCGCTGACATGCACGATCCCGTGGTCGAATGCCCAGTCCGCCGCACGGCGTCCAACCGGGACGAGCTGCGCCTGCTCTACGCCGACCTGCGCGACCACTACGCCCGCCGCGACGCCCGGGACGGCACCCGCACCACGCTGCACTTCCTGTGGTCGGGTGTGCTGGACGCCGAGCTGTTCGGCGCCACCTACGCCGACCAGCGCCACGTCTTCGCGGCCTCCCGGCCGATCATGAACTCGCGGCTTCAGGAAACGAACAGGCAGCTGTCAGGCTGTGCTCAGTCGAGCGGCGCATCGTTGGTGCCATGAGCGAGCAGGGACAGGCGCCTCCCCCACCGGAGCCGCCGCGCAACGAACCACCGGAGGACCAGCCCGCCGCGGACCAGCCGACGACGCCCCACCGGGCACCGCCTCAGCCGGACCCGGCCGCGGCCACACCGGCCGCTGCCCCGCCTCCCCCGGCGCCGCCGGTCACGCGGTCCCGGTTGAGGAGGTTCGCGCGCCACCGGGCCACCCAGCTGGTCGCCGTGGGCCTGCTGGGCCTGGTGCTGGGCGGCGGCATCGTCGGCGCGGTGACCGCCAACCGCTTCGACGACCGCGGCGGACCGGGTCACCACCGCGTGCACGACCGCGGCGAACGCGGGCCGGACCGCTTCGACCAGCGCGGCCCGCTCGACCAGCGGGGCGACCGCTTCGAGCGGTGACACCGGCCGAGCGCGCGACTCGCGCACCGAGTCCCCGACCGCGGGTCGCGCGCTCACCCGGGGCCGGGAACGCACGCCGCCGGCTACTGGGCCTGCGGTCCCAGCCGGATCGCCAGCAGCTGGCGCCGCACCACCTTGCCGGTCGCGTTGCGCGGCAGCTTCGGCACGACCACGACCTCGCGCGGGACCTTGTGCCGCGCGAGCCGGGTGCGCACGAACTCGCGCAGCTCCCGCACGTCGATCCGCGTGCCGGCCACCGGCACCACGAACGCGCGCAACCGTTGCCCGTACTCGGGGTCCGGCACGCCGAGCACCGCGGCGTCGCGCACCCGGTAGTGCGTCATGAGCAGGTTCTCCACCTCGACCGGGTACACGTTCTCGCCGCCGGAGACGATCATGTCGTCCTCGCGGCCGTCGAAGTGGAGCCGGCCGTTGGGGTCGAAGTGCCCGAGGTCGCCGGTCGCGACGAGCCCGTCGATGGACTCCTTCTGCGTGCCGTCGGTGTACAGGTCGACGGTCAGCGAGCCGCGCACGTAGATGCGGCCGGTCACGAACGAGCGGGTGATCCGCTGCCCGGACTCGTCGTAGATCCGCACGAGGCAGTTGTGCGGCGGCATGCCGACGCTGGACGGCGCGGCGGCCAGGTCCTCGGGGGTGGCGACGGTGGCGACGGCGACTTCCGTTGAGCCGTAGAGGTTGTAGAGCACCGGGCCGAGCACGGCCATGGTGCGCTGGACGAGCTCGGGCGCGATGGGCGAGCCCGAGGAGAACACCACCCTCAGGTGGCCCAGGTCGAACGAGTCGATCACCGAGCGGTCCAGCTCCATGATCCGCTGCAGCATCGTCGGGACCAGCACCAGCGTGGTGCAGCGCTGGCCCTGCACCGACCACAGCGTCTTGCGCGGGTCGAACCGGCGGTGCAGCACCGCGCGCGAGCCGAGCGACATCGCGAGCGTCAGGTGCGAGTAGCCGACGGAGTGGAAGATGGGGGCGGCGATGAACGTCGACTCGTTCGCCCTCATCGGGATGCGGTCGAGGAAGTCCGACGCCGTGAGCACCGACTTGATCTCCCGCGCGGTGCCCTTGGGGACGCCGGTGGTACCGGAGGTCAGCTGGATCACCACACCGGGCTCGCGCGGCGGGTCGAGCTCACCGCGCGGTGCCTTGGCGACCAGCTGGTCGAGCGTCGGCGTGCGCCGGTCGAGCCCGTCGCGCGACCAGGCGAGCCAGCGCGGGACCGACGGCGGCAGCTGGTGGAACAGCGGGGTGAACTCCTCGTCGTGGATGACGACGGACGCGCGTTCGCGCTGCAGGAGGTCCAGCACGACCGGCGCGCCGAAGCCGGTGTTGACGAGCAGCACCCGGACGCCGAGCTTCGCGCACGCCAGCAGGGACTCGACCATGCCGCGGTGGTTGCGGCACATCAGCGCGACGACGTGGGTGTGCTGCACGCCGAGCGACCGCAGGCCCTGCGCGATCGCGGTGGACCGCCGGTCGAGCTGCCGGTACGTGACGGACCCGCGGTCGTCGACCAGCGCGATGCCGTCCGGGTTCAGCCGCACCGCACGGCGCAGCGCCGTGACGTTCGGGCCCCAGACCGCCACCTCGCGCAACGCCTGCACGGACATCTTGACGTTCGTGAGGTTGACCATGCCCGCGTCGGACAAGACGCGGAGTGAGTGCACCCGGCCCACGGCGTCGCGGAACACCTTGCGCAACCCTGGCATCAACAGCTCCTCGCGCTGCAAGTCCCCCGAGGTGTTCGGACGGTAACTGTCGGCAAGCCGGACGCCAAGTGTTGTTCCGCGCGGAATGAGCATGACAACACGACAACCGAACCTGCAAACGTTTTCATGTTAGCGGAGTGGCCGGACCGGCGCGCTGTGAGCGCCCCAAGAGGCGGTCTGGGCGGTCAGACCAGGAAGCCCCGCAGCAGTGACGCCGTCCCGTCGAGGTGCTCGGCCATCTCCCTGCGCGCCGCGGCCGGGTCACCGTCCAAAATGGAAGCGATGATGCGCTCGTGCTGGGCGTTGGAGTGGGCGAGGTTCGGTTCGAGCAGCGGGATGGTGTCGAGCAGCTCGTTGACCCGCATCCGCGAGTCCGCGACCGCCGCGGTGAGCGAGGCCGACCCGGTGGCCTCCGCGATGGCCAGGTGCAGCCGCGAGTCCTTGCGCCGGTACTCGGCCAGCGCCGCCGTGGACGCCTCCGCCAGCCTGCTCCGCAGACCGCGGCGTTCGGCGGGGCCCAGCGACCGGCCGGCCGCCGCCTCCGCCGCACCGGTCTCCAGGACCTTGCGCAGCGTCAGCGCGTCGTGCAGGTCGCCGAGCTCCTTGCCGGGCGCGGACTCCGGGACCTCCTCGGTCACGAACGTGCCGCCGTAGCGGCCGCGGCGCGACTCGACGTAGTTGTTCTCCTGCAGCGACCTGATGGCCTCGCGCACGGTCACCCGGCTCACGCCGAGCCGGGTGGCGAGCTCCCGTTCGGACGGCAGCCGCTCGCCCGGCGCGACGACGCCGAGCCGGATGGCCTGCATGAGCCGTTCGACGGTCTCCTCGAAGGCGTTGCCCGCCCGCACCGGGCGGAACAACGCCTCCTGCGCCTGCTCCATCTGCTGTGACGTCTCCCTTAGAGGGGGGTCACGTAGGCGCCGGCGATGCCGCCGTCCACGAGGAAGTTCGACGCGGTCATGAACGAGGAGTCGTCGGAGGCCAGGAACGCGACCGCCGCGGCGATCTCCTCGGGTTCGGCGAACCGGCCGAGCGGCACGTGGACGAGCCGGCGCGCGGCCCGTTCCGGGTCCTTCGCGAACAGCTCCCGCAGCAGGGGCGTGTTGACCGGGCCGGGAGAGAGCGCGTTCACGCGGATGCCCTCGCGTGCGAACTGCACGCCCAGCTCACGCGACATCGCGAGCACGCCGCCCTTCGACGCCGTGTAGGAGATCTGCGACGTCGCCGCGCCCATCGTCGCCACGAACGACGCCGTGTTGATGATGGAGCCCTTGCCGTTGGCCTGCATGTGCGGGATGGCGTACTTGCAGCACAGGTAGACCGACGTGAGGTTCACCTTCTGCACGCGTTCCCACGCCTCAAGTCCCGTCGTGAGGATCGAGTCGTCGTCGGGCGGCGAGATCCCGGCGTTGTTGAACGCGATGTCCAGCTTGCCGTACGTGTCCACTGTGGTCTGGAAGAGCGCCTTGACCTGCTCCTCGTCGGTCACGTCGACCTGGACGAACAGCCCGCCCACCTCGTCGGCCGCTGCCTTGCCGGTCGCCGGGTCGAGGTCGGCGACGACGACCTCCGCGCCCTCGCTCGCGAACCTGCGCGCGGTCGCGAGACCGATGCCGCTGCCGCCACCCGTCACGACGGCCACGCGGCCCTCGAGTCGCTGCACCATGTGTTGTTCTCCTGTCAGACGTGCCGGAAGTCAGGTGGCGATGAAGACGTTCTTGACCTCGGTGAAGGCGTCGAGCGCGTCGGGTCCGAGCTCACGGCCGAGCCCGGACTGCTTCACCCCGCCGAACGGCGTCCAGTAGCGGACGGACGAGTGCGAGTTCACCGACAGGGTGCCGGCCTCCACGGCCCGCGACACCCGGATCGCGCGGCCGACGTCGTTCGTCCAGATCGAACCGGACAGGCCGTACTCGGAGTCGTTCGCGATCCGGACCGCGTCCTCCTCGTCGGTGAACGGCAGGACGACGACGACCGGCCCGAAGATCTCCTCGGTGACCGTGCGGTGGCCGTAGCCCGGCGTGAGGACCGTCGGCGGGAACCAGAAACCGGGACCGGCCGGGGCTTCGCCGCGGAACGCGACGTGCGTGTCGTCTGGCACGTAGGACGCCACCTTGCCGAGGTGCGCAGCGGAGATCAGCGGCCCCATCTCGGTCGCCTCGTCGCCCGGTGCGCCGACCTTCACGCCCTTGACCGCGGGCTCCAGCAGTTCCATGAACCGGTCGTAGACGCTCGCCTGCACCAGAATCCGGGACCGGGCGCAGCAGTCCTGCCCGGCGTTGTCGAACACCCCGTACGGCGCGGTCGCGGCCGCCTTCTCCAGGTCGGAGTCCGCGAAGACGATGTTGGCCGACTTGCCGCCGAGCTCCAGCGTCACCCGCTTCACCTGGTCCGCGCAGCCGGCCATGATCTGCTTGCCCACCTGCGTGGAGCCGGTGAACACGACCTTGCGCACCAACGGGTGCGTGACGAACCGGGTGCCGACGACGCTGCCCTTGCCCGGCAGCACCTGGAAGACGCCCTCGGGCAGGCCCGCCTCCAGCGCGAGCTCGCCGAGCCGGATCGCGGTGAGCGGCGTGACCTCCGCGGGCTTGAGCACCACCGTGTTCCCCGCGGCGAGCGCGGGTGCGAAGCCCCAGCCGGCGATGGGCATGGGGAAGTTCCACGGCACGATCACGCCGATGACACCGAGCGGTTCGTGGAACGTCACGTCCAGCCCGCCGGCGACCGGGATCTGCTTGCCGAACAACCGCTCCGGTGCCGCGGAGTAGTACTGCAGCACGTCGCGGACGTTGCCGGCCTCCCAGCGGGCGTTGCCGATGGTGTGCCCGGAGTTCTCGACCTCCAGCCGCGCCAGCTCCTCGACGTGCGCGTCGACGACCTCGGCGAACCGGCGCAGCAACCGCGCGCGGTCACCGGGGGCGACGGCGCGCCAGCCCTGGAACGCCTTGTGCGCCCGGCCGATCGCCGCGTCCGTGTCGCCGAGGGTGGTGTGCGGCACGGACCGCACGACCTCCTCGGTGGCCGGGTTGATGACGTCAAAGGTCACAGCGTTGCGCTCCTTGCCACGTCCACGAGTGCTTCGAACAGCCTCAGGTCCTCGATGTCCTGCTCCGGGTGCGACTGCACGCCGACGACGAACCGCGCGCCCTCCAGCTCCACGGCCTCGACCGTCCCGTCCGGGGCCAGCGCCGTGACCCGCAGGCCGTCGGCGACCCGGTCCAGCGCCTGGTGGTGGTGGCACTGCACGGTGGTCCGGTCGCCGAGGACCCGATGCAGCGCGGTGCCCGGTTCGACCGCGACGTCGGTGTGCTCGAACACGCCGGGCGCCGGGTTGTGGCCCTCGACGTGCTGGTGCAGCGTGCCGCCGAGCGCCACGTTGAGCACCTGCATGCCGCGGCACACGCCCAGCACCGGCAGGTCGAGCTTCAGCGCCGCCTCGACCAGCGCGAACTCGGCCTCGTCGCGGTCGCGGCGCGGTGGCCCGGTGCGCGGGTCCGGTTCGGCGCCGTAGGTGGCGGGGTCGACGTCGGCGCCGCCGGCGATCACCAGCGCGTCGAGGAACGCGACGCTCTGGGCGGTCCACGTGCCGACCGGCGGCAGCATCACCGGGTTGGCACCGGCCGCGACCACGCAGTCGAGGTAGCCGCGGTGGAGCACGGCGGCCTCCACGTCCCAGTGGCCGAACCGGGTGCGCTCCAGGTAGGTGCTGATGCCGACGAGGGGCTCAGAGGCGCTCAAAACCGCGCACCTTCTCCCAGTCGGTGACCGCCGCGTCGAACGCCTTCAGCTCCACCTTCGCGGCGTTGAGGTAGTGGTCGACCACCTCGGCGCCGAACGCGTCGCGGGCGAGCTCGCTGGCCGCCAGCAGGTCCGCCGCCTCGCGCAGGGTCGTCGGCACGGTCGGCCGGTCGGAGACGTAGGCGTTGCCGACGAACTCGTCCTCCAGCGGGAGCTTCCGCTCCACACCGCGCAGGCCCGCCGCGATCAGCGCCGCCACCGCGAGGTAGGGGTTCACGTCACCGCCGGGCACGCGGTTCTCGAACCGCAGCGACTGGCCGTGGCCGACGACCCGCAACGCGCACGTGCGGTTGTCCCGGCCCCACGCCACCGCGGTCGGCGCGAACGAGCCCTCGACGTACCGCTTGTAGGAGTTGACGTTCGGGGCGAGGAAGTAGGTGAGCTCGCGCAGCGCGGCCAGCTGGCCCGCGAGGAAGTGCCGCATCAGCTCCGACATGCCGTGGCCCTGCGCGAAGACCGGGTCGCCGTCCCGGGAGCGCAACGACAGGTGGATGTGGCACGAGTTGCCCTCGCGCTCGTTGTACTTCGCCATGAACGTGAGCGACTTGCCCTGCTGCGCGGCGATCTCCTTGGCGCCGTTCTTGTAGATGGCGTGCTGGTCGCACGTGCGCAGCGCCGTGGTGTAGCGGAAGGCGATCTCGTGCTGGCCGGGGTTGCACTCGCCCTTGGCGGACTCGACGACCATGCCCGCGCCCGTCATGCCGTTGCGGATGGCGCGCAGCAACGGTTCCACGCGCGCGGTGCCCAGCAACGAGTAGTCGACGTTGTACTGGTTGGAGGGCGTGAGGTTGCGGTAGCCGGAGTTCCAGGCCTGCTCGTAGGTGTCGTCGAAGACGATGAACTCCAGCTCGGTGCCGACGTGGGCCTCCAGGCCGAGTTCCGAGAGCCGGTCGAGCTGCCTGCGCAGGACCTGCCGCGGCGAGGCGACGACCGGGTCGCCGTTCTCCCACACCACGTCGCACATGATCAGCGCGGTGCCCTCCTGCCACGGCACCCGGCGCAGGGTGTCCACGTCCGGCTTCATCACGAAGTCGCCGTACCCGTGCTCCCAGCTCGACATCGCGAAGCCGCTGGCCGGGTTCATCTCGACGTCGACCGCCATGAGGTAGTTGCAGCCCTCCGCGGAGTGCCCGAGGACCTCGTCGAGGAAGTACCGCGCCGCGCACCGCTTGCCCTGCAGGCGCCCCTGCATGTCCACGATCGCGACGAGGACGGTGTCGATCTCCCCGGTGTCCACGGCCGCGCGCAACTCCTCGACGGTCAGCATTCCGCGTTCCTCCAAAGGTATGCATGCGAGCCATTGGCGGCATCATCTTGACACCGCCGGGTGATGAGCGCCACCCTCAACCACTGCTTAAAGGACTAATGGGAGTCCATATGGCCAAGCATGTCGAGTACGAGAAGGTGAGCAGCGACTACCTGGAGCACCGGCAGCTGAAGCGAGGGGCGGCGGGCTGGGTCCTGCTCGCCGGGCTGGGTGTCTCGTACGTGATCTCCGGTGACTTCGCCGGGTGGAACTTCGGCCTCGCGCAGGGCGGCTGGGGCGGGTTGCTCGTCGCCACCGTCCTGATGGCCACGATGTACACGTGCATGGTGTTCGGCCTGGCCGAGCTCGCCTCCGCACTCCCCGTCGCCGGTGCGGGCTACGGCTTCGCACGGCGCGCGCTCGGCCCGTTGGGCGGCTACGCAACGGGTATCGCGATCCTCATCGAGTACGCCATGGCGCCCGCGGCGATCTCGGTGTTCATCGGCGACTACGTCAAGGCGCTCGGCCTGCTCGACGCGACGTGGCCGGTGTACCTGGCGTGCTACGTGGTCTTCGTGGGCATCCACCTGTACGGCGTGGGCGAGGCGCTGCGGCTGATGTTCGTCATCACCGGTGTCGCCGTGGTCGCGCTGGTGGCGTTCGTGGCGGGCATGATCCCGAAGTTCGACTCCGCGAAGCTGTTCGACATCGGCGACGGCTCGTTCCTGCCGATGGGCGTCACGGGGGCGTGGGGCGCGATCGTGTTCGCGATCTGGTTCTTCCTGGCGGTGGAAGGGGTTCCGCTCGCCGCGGAGGAGGCCCGCGACCCCAAGCGCGACATGCCGCGCGGCATCATCGCCGCGATGATCGCGCTGCTGGTGTTCGCGGCGGCGATCCTGCTCGTCGCACCGGGCGGCGCGGGCGCGAACGCGCTGAAGGAGTCGGGCAACCCGTTGCCGGAGGCGGTGCGCGCGGCCTACGGCGGGGACACCTTCCTGGCACAGCTCGTGAACTACGTCGGCCTCGCCGGTCTGGTGGCGTCGTTCTTCTCGATCATCTACGCCTACTCGCGGCAGCTGTTCGCGTTGTCGCGCGCCGGGTACCTGCCGCGCTGGCTGTCGAAGACCGGCAAGCGCAAGACGCCGTACCTCGCGTTGATCGTGCCGGGCACCATCGGTTTCGTCCTGGCCACCACGATGAAGACGGTCGACCCGGTGAACGGCGGCGCGCGGATCATCAACATCGCGGTGTTCGGCGCGGCGCTGTCGTACGTGCTGATGATGGTGTCGCACATCGTCCTGCGGAAGACAGCACCGGACCTGCCGCGGCCCTACCGGACCCCCGGTGGCACCGCGACCACCGGTGTGGCGCTGGTGCTGGCGGTCGCGGCGGTCATCGCGACGTTCTTCGTGGACGAGGTCGCGGCGGGTGTCACCGCGGGCATCGTGCTCATCGCGGTGGCGTACTTCTGGTTCTACAGCCGGCACCACCTCGTGGCGAACGCGCCGGAGGAGGAGTTCGCCGCCATCGCCAAGGCGGAGGCGGAGCTGGATTAGGGCCTGGGCCGGCCGCCGCGCGGTTTCGTGCGGCGGTCAGCCCTGCAGGTAGCGCACGATCGCGAGCACCCGCCTGCTGTAGGCGGCGCTGTCGGTGAGGCCGAGCTTCTCGAAGATCGCGTTGATGTGCTTCTCCACGGCGCTGCGCGAGATGCTGAGCGCCTGGCCGATGCCGGGGTTGCTGTGCCCCTGCGCCATCTTCTCCAGCACGTCGCGTTCTCGCGCGGTCAGTCCGGCCAGCGGGTCGGCGTGCGCGCTGCGGGTGATCAGCGCGCGGACCACGTCCGGGTCGAACGCCTCGCCGCCGGCGGCCACCCGTTCCAGCGCGCCGAGGAACTCGCCGACGTCCATCACCCGGTCCTTGAGCAGGTACCCGACGCGGCCACCCCCGGTGGTGATCAGCTCGGTCGCGTAGCGCTTCTCGACGTACTGCGACAGCACCAGGACGGCGACCTCCGGCCAGCGCCGGCGGATCTCCAGCGCCGCCCGCAGCCCCTCGTCGGTGTGGCCGGGCGGCATCCGCACGTCGGTGAGCACCAGGTCGGGCCGGTGCTCCTCGGTCCGCTCCAGCAACGCGGTGGCGTCACCGACGGCGGCCACCACCTCGTGCCCCTCCTCGGCCAGCAGGCGGACCAGGCCCTCGCGCAGCAGCGTCGAGTCCTCGGCGATCACGACGCGCACGGCAGCTCCGCGGTGATCACGGTCGGGCCACCGGGCGGACTGTCCACTGTGAACACCCCGTCCACCGCGGCCACCCGCCGCGCCAGTCCGGACAGCCCGCTGCCCGCCGGGTCGGCGCCACCCGCGCCGTCGTCCTCGATCCGCACGACGACCATGCTGCCCCGCCTGCTCACCGACAGGTCGATCCGGGTGGCGCCGGCGTGCTTGCCGACGTTGGTGACGGCCTCGGAGGCGACGAAGTACGCGGGCACCTCGACGGTGCCGGGAGGGCGTTCGGTGAGCGCGTAGCGCAGGCGCACCGGAACGCCGGCGCGTTCGGCCAGCGACTCCAGTGCCGCGTGCAGCCCGCCGCTGTCCAACCCGGCCGGGTACACCCGCCAGCTCACCTCGCGCAGCTCCAGCAGCACCCGTCCGGCCTCCTCGCGGGCCTGCTCCAGCAGTTCCGGCGCCTGGTCGGCACGGCGGCTCGCGCGGCCCAGCAGCACGCCCAGCGCGACCACCCGCTGCTGCACGCCGTCGTGCAGGTCGCGTTCGATGCGCCGGCGCTCCTCGGTGATCGCTTCGACCACCTCCGCGCGGCTCACGGTCAGCTCGGAGACCCTGCGCCGCAACACCTCCTGCGCGGTCGGGCCGAGGAAGTGGCGCGCCAGCCCGAGGTCGAGGCGCTCCACACCGAGCAGCGCCTGCACCGTCATGAACACCAGCAGCGTGCCGAACAGCACGAACGTGATCGGGTCGTACCAGCTCATCCGGCTCGGGCTGCCCGTGCCGAAGACCATCTGCCACACCATGACCGCGGCCGTGCCGGCACCGAGGACGACCAGCAGCAGCACGCCCGCGCCGAGCCCGCCGACGAGCCAGCGCACACCCAGGTACCGCAACGCCCGCCGGCCGGTGAAGTCCCCCGCGCTGCCCTGCCCGTGGAAGCGCTCGATCCGCCGGCCCTCGAACTCGGCGAGCACCCTGGCCGTCGTGAACACCGCTGGTCGCGCGGACCTCACCCCCAGCAGGGCCGCGGCGCAGACCACGAAGGCGAGCTCGGCGAACGCGGACGCTCCCCCGACCGCCAGCCCGGCCGTCCGGCGCGCGGCACGGCGCAGCAGCCCACCGCGGTCGAACAGCACCCCGGCAGCGTAGCCGTCACCGGGCACGCGCCGACCGCCGTTCCCGCAGGCGGATGACCACGAACCACCCGGCGGCCAGCACGACCGCCGCGAGCACGGCCTTCTGGAACACCCCGGCGTACTCGTCGACCAGGTACCAGTTCGCGCCGAGCAGGTACCCCGCGCCCACGAACACCGTGTTCCAGATCAGGCTGCCCAGCGTGGTCAGCAGCAGGAACTTCGCGAAGCCCATCCGCTCCACTCCCGCGGGCAGCGAGATGAAACTGCGGAACAACGGCACCATGCGCCCGAAGAAAACCGCTTTCGCGCCGTGTTCGGCGAACCACTTCTCGGTCCGGTCGAAATCGGAGACCTGCACGAGCGGGATCTTCGCGACGAGGGTGCGGGTGCGTTCGCGGCCGAGCAGCATTCCGGCGAGGTACACGACGACCGCGCCCACGACGGAGCCGACCGTGGTCCAGAAGAACGCCTCCCCCAGGCTGAACACGCCCCTGGCCGCGGAGAAACCCGCCAGTGGCAGGACGATCTCGCTCGGGATGGGCGGGAAGAGGTTGTCCAGGCCGACCACCACGGCAGCGCCCACGCCGCCGAGCGACTCCATCAGGCCCACGGCCCACCCGGCGAGTCCGCCGACCGGTTCGTGGGCGGTGGGCGCGACAACTGAGAACATCGAACTCCCCCAATTCCTTTTCGGTGAGCTCGATCTTTTCAACTCCTTTTTCCGGTCACCATGAGGAAGACCGTTCGTTTTGTGGTGCTCGTCCGCAGCTGCGGAACTGCGGAGGACCACACCCCCGTCCGGACCAGCACCACCTCGTTTCGAGCCGGTCGTGGCAGGATCGGGCCCGTGAGTGACATTCAACGTGTGGGAGTCGTCGGTTCCGGCCTCATGGGCTCCGGGATCGCCGAGGTGAGCGCTCGTGCGGGGCTCGACGTCATCGTCGTCGAGGTCAACGCGGGTGCGGCCGAGGCAGCGCAGGGGCGGATCGCCTCGTCGCTGGCCAGGGGCGTGAAGTCGGGCAAGCTGACCGAGGACGACCGGGCGGCCGCGCTGGGGCGGATCCGGTTCACCACGGACATCGGCGACTTCGCCGACCGGCAGTTCGTGGTCGAGGCGGTCGCGGAGAACGAGCAGGTCAAGACCGAGGTCTTCGCCGCGCTCGACAAGGTCGTGACGGACGAGGACGCGATCTTCGCCTCCAACACGTCATCGATCCCGATCATGAAGCTCGGCATGGCCACCAACCGGCCGGAGCACGTCATCGGCGTGCACTTCTTCAACCCGGTGCCGGTGCTGAAGCTCGTCGAGATCGTGCCGTCGCTGCTGACCGGCGCCGCTACGCAGGAGCGCGCCGAGGCGTTCGTGCGCGGCACCCTGCACAAGGAGGTCATCCGCTCGCAGGACCGCGCCGGCTTCGTGGTCAACGCGCTGCTGATCCCCTACCTGCTCTCCTCGATCCGCATGCTGGAGTCCGGGTTCGCCTCGGCCGACGACATCGACAACGGCATGGTGCTCGGCTGCGCCCACCCGATGGGGCC
The DNA here is from genome assembly GCF_055608075.1 of Lentzea sp. NPDC036949. Taxonomy (NCBI): domain Bacteria; kingdom Bacillati; phylum Actinomycetota; class Actinomycetes; order Pseudonocardiales; family Pseudonocardiaceae; genus Lentzea; species Lentzea sp. NPDC036949. The sequence continues at coordinate 462,887 of NZ_JBVJRA010000007.1, read as the reverse complement.
GCTGCGGCTGACCGACCTGATCGGCCTCGACACCACGAAGGCCATCGCCGAGTCGATGTACGAGGAGTTCAAGGAGCCGCTGTACTCGCCGCCGCCGCTGCTGCTGCGCATGGTGGACGCGGGGCTGCTGGGCAAGAAGTCCGGCCGCGGGTTCCACAACTACGCCCGGTAGAACGCACGCGGGGACCTTTCGTACTCTCAGAGGGTACGAAAGGTCCCCGCGTGCGTTCGCAGGCAGGGGGCGGGGTGCCGGTGTTGCGGAGGCCGGGCTTGCTGTCCTCCGCACTGACGAGCTGACCCTCAGGCCGGCGCCAGGCGGTTCATCGAGTGCTGGATCAGGCCGACCAGCACCGCCTTCGACGACTCGCGGTCGCGGGCGTCGCACAGCAGCACCGGGATCGCGTCGTCGAGGTCGAGGGCGTGGCGCACCTCGTCCACGGTGTAGAGCTGCCCGCCGTCGAAGCAGTTGACCGCCACGATGAACGGGATGCCGCGGTGCTCGAAGAAGTCGATGGACGGGAACGACGAGTCGAGCCGGCGGGTGTCGACCAGCACGACGGCGCCGATCGCCCCGTGGGCCAGCTCGTCCCACATGAACCAGAACCTGTTCTGGCCGGGCGTCCCGAACAGGTAGAGCACCACGCTCGCGTTGATCGTGATGCGGCCGAAGTCGAGCGCCACCGTCGTGGTGTTCTTGCCCTCGATGCCGGCCAGGTCGTCGACGTGCACACCGGCCTCGGTGAGCAGCTCCTCGGTCTTCAGCGGCGGGATCTCGGAGACCGACGAGACCATGGTGGTCTTGCCGGTGCCGAAACCGCCCGCGATGACGATCTTGACCGAGGTCGGCACGGTCAGCTGGTCGTCAGATCCCACGAACACCATCCAGTACGGCCTGCAGGAGATCCCGGTCGGGAACTCGCGGTGCGGAGTTCTGCACGATCACGTCGCCGCGCTCGATGAGGTCCGAGAGCAGCACCTTGACCACGACGAGCGGGACGTCGAGGTAGGCGGCCACCTCGGCGACCGACAGCGGGCGCACGCACAACGACATGATCTCGCGATGCTCGACCGTCAGCGACGTCTGGTCGGACGCAAACGAGGACGTGCGGACCTGCGTCACGAGGTGCAGGTCCGGCGCGTTCGGCCGGGTGCGGCCGCGCACCATGGCGTAGGGCCGCACCAGCGGCCCCGCGGCCTCGTCGTACCACCAGTCCTCGCGGGAGGACATCAGCGGGACTCTCGTGCCGAGGGCACGGGCGCCGTTTCTGCGCGGGGGGCCGACGAGAGGTACGTGCCCACCCGTTTCACCAGCATGTTCATCTCGTAGGCGATCATGCCCATGTCCGCGTCCTCCTCGCCGAGCAGCGCGAGGCACGCACCGTGCCCCGCCGCCGTGACGAACAGGTAGGCGTGCTCCATCTCGACGATGGTCTGCCGCACCGCGCCACCGCCGAAGTGGCGCCCAGTGCCGCGGGCGAGCGACTGGAACGCCGACGCCATCGCCGACAGGTGCTCCGAGTCGTCGCGGGAGAGCCCGGCCGAACGGCCGAGCAGGAGTCCGTCGGCGGACAGCACCACCGCGTGCCGCGCGCCGACCACCCGCTGGATCAGGTCCTCCAGCAGCCAGTTGAGCTCACCGTGCTGGCTGGTCTTGTCCTTCATGACGAGGGGGCTCCTTCTGATCTCCAGTCGTCGGTCAGCCGGGCGTCACGGGTGCCGCGCTGGAACGCGGCGAGCCCGTCACGGGTCCGCTCGGCCGACCTTTCGCCGGTCACCGGCTCAGCATGCGGCACCTCGCCCGGTTGCACGAGCTGCGGCGCCAGGTTCTGCCGCTTCTTCCTGCGGGGAAGCGCAGGCTTCCCGTCCGGGGCCGGTTCCGGGGTACCCGGTTGCGGCGCCGTCTGTTCCGGCGCCACCGGACCACCCGCTTCGGGAACGGACGGGACGGGCCGCGGGTTCACGAGCGCCTCCGCCACCTCGTCCGGCGCCGCCGCGCTCACCGTCCTCTGCGGCAGCCTGACCGGGAAGCTCGGGTGTTCCTCGGCGTGGCCGTGGTGCTGGTCGTGGAACGACCGCACCGGCATCTGCGTGGTCTCGCTGATGTCGCCCGCGGTGTTGTGCGGCGCCACCAGCTGCGGCGGCAGCACGCACAGCGCGACCGTGCCGCCGTAGGGCGAGTCGCGCAGCTCCACCTTGATGCCGCGGCGGGCGGCGAGCCGGGCGACGACGAAGAGGCCCAGCCGCGACTCGCCGCGGAACGCCATGGTCTCGAAGTCCGGCGGGTTGGAGAGCTTCGCGTTGGCCTGCAGGCGTTCTTCCCGCGTCATGCCGAGCCCGTGGTCCTCGATCTCGATCACGATGCCGTGCGGCGCGGCGTTCGAGTGGACGACGACCTCGGAGCGCGGCGAGGAGAACGCCGTGGCGTTGTCGACGAGCTCGGCGAGCAGGTGGATGGTGTCGGCGACGGCCACGCCCACGAGCGCGCGGTCGGGCACCGGGTTGACCTTGACCCGGACGTACTGCTCGGTCTCGGCGACGGCGGCGCGCAGAACGTCGCTCAGCCGCACCGGCTTGCGCCACTGCCTGCCGGGCTGCTCACCGGCGAGGATGATCAGGTTCTCGGCGTTGCGGCGGGCGCGGGTGGCGAGGTGGTCGAGCTGGAACAGCGAGTCGAGCTGGTCCGGGTTCTCCTCCTCGCGCTCCAGCTTGTCGAGGATCTTGAGCTGGCGGTGCACGAGCCCCTGGTTGCGGTGCGCGATGTCGAGGAACACCCGGTTCACGCCCTCGCGGGCCTGCGTCTCCTTCACCGCGGCCGCGACCGCCGTGTACTGGGCGGTGTTGAACGCGTCGGCGACCTGGCCGATCTCGTCGTTGCCGTAGTCCAGCGGCGGCATGTCGCGGTGGACGTCGACCTGCTCGCCCCCGCGCAGGCGGGCCACGATGTGCGGCAGCCGTTCCTGCGCCAGTCGCAGCGTGTCCTCCCGCAGCGAGGCGAGCCGCGTGACCAGCGCCCGGCTCACCAGCCGGTGGGAGATGCGCAGCGCGAGCACGATGCCGACGACGACCGCGAGCAACGCGATCAGGCTGCCGACGAGCACGGCGGTCAACCGGTTGCCGGCCTTCTCCAGCCCCAGGTTCGTCGCGTCCTCCGCCTGCCGGACGGCGATGGCGACGAGCCGCTCGTGCACCGGACCGGCAGCGGCCCGCCACTGCTGGTCGCTGACGGCGGTGTCGCCGTTGATGATGCGGCCCTCGAGGTCGGTCAGCGCGCGGTACTCGGAGCTGGTGCGCAGCGCGTCGTACTGCAGGCGGGGCTGCTCCAGCGCAAACGGGATCGTGGCGTCGACACCGGAGTGGTAGGCGCCGACCAGGCGGGCGAACTCCACGCGCTCCGCGGGCGTGAACGACCGGTTGAGCAGGCCGCGGGAGCCGACGGTGGCGGCGCGGGACATCCAGTCGGCGGACTGGAAGATCGTGACGGCCTGCACGGTGGACTGGCCGGCCTCGGCGTCGGGCACCTGCCGCGCCTGCCGGGAGAACAGCGCGACGCCCGCGTCGACGAGACCGTTGTAGTAGTCGTAGACCTCCTGCGGGTTGCCGGTGCCCGACTCGACCCGCGAGCGGTGCTGCCCGAGCTCGTCCAGCGCGGTGGTGAGCGCGGTGACCCGGTCGATGACGTCCTGCGGCGCGCCGTCGGTCAGGTCCGCGAACGCCGCTTTCATCCTGGTGACGGACTCGTCGGTCTCGGCCTGCTGCTGCCGCAGCGCGCTCGCGTCGGTGCCGCCGGCCTTGCTGAGCAGCACGAGGCTCAGCCGGCGTTCCTGCTGGAGGCCGACGAACGCCTGCACGGACGGGATCGTCACGTCCTTCACCTCGGCCGCGGCGGAGCGCATGTGGAAACCGTCGAAAACGGTGTACGAGGAGAAGACCGCCCACATGACCAGCAGGACGACGCTGGGAACGACGACCACTCCGGCCAACCGCGACCTAATGGTCCGGTAGTCGGTCGGTGCGTAGCCGCTCTTCTCGTTCACAGCGCTCTTCGTCTCCATGTGTCCCACGGCTAGCGCTGCGGGTTATCCACGTCACTCCTTCGGCTGCAAAATGGTAACAAGAAAAGATCTTCGTCACCGAATGGCAGCGATCACCTGCTGTACGCGGTCAGCAGGCTACCCAGTCAGGTGACTGCCGCAACACCCAGTCCGGGGGTTCTTGCCCTGCGAGAACCCCCGGACGGCCTAGTTCTACGGGCGGGTCACGGAGACCACGTCGTAGGTGGTCTCCGGCGTGGGCGGGGTCGTGAACCGGGCGTTCGGCAGGTACAGGCGCTTTCCGAACGCGGCCACCGTGGTCGGCACGTCGAACCGCGCGTCAGTTCGTTCCGCGGCCAGCGTCGCGCCATCACGGCTGAGCGTGTAGCGCGCGACTTTGTTCAAGCGGTTTTGCACCACGTACAACTGACGTCCCTCACGCAACAGACCGTCACCATTGGTGAGTGTTTGACCGTTCAAATCGATGCCGGTGGTCTTACCGGTGCGCGGGTCGACGCGGAACAGCATTCCGGTGTTGCTCTGGACGACGATCAGGCCGCCGTCGAGTCCGGTCACGATGCCGTTCAGGTTCGTCGCGCCGGGGGTGACGACGAGGTCACCGGTGAGGTCGAGCGTCGAGTGCGGCGTGAGGCTCAGCGGCACCTGGTACAGCACCGCCTTGCGCGAGTCGGTGAACCACGCCGACTTGTCCGTGAGTATGACGTCGTTGACGAACGTGTCCGCGGTGGCGAACTGGAACTTCGCCAGCAGCGCACCCGTGCGCGTGTCATAGACCCGTGCGTCGCCACCGGCACCGCCCGCGACCCACAGCCGTTTGCGCTCGTCGACCTTCATGCCGAGCGAGGGCGTGCCGGGTCCCTTGGCCAGCACCGCGCCCTTGCCGGTCCGCAGGTCGGCCGCGTAGATGGAGCCGTCGGCCCGCGAACCGAAGTAGGCGGTGGTCCCGGCGATCGCGATGCCCTCGGGCTGCCACCCGGCGGGCAGGGAGAACTCCGCCGGGAACCGCCCGTGCTGCCCGGACGCGTCTGCGGTGGCCGGCGCGGCAGCGGTGAGCGTGACGCCCAGAATCGCCGCGAACAGGACACCGAATCTGCGGTACATGCCGCCTCCTGGAGTCGGGGTGGGGTGCGTCCCGATCCTGTCGCAGGTCAGCAGCTGATCCGGACTTTTCTCAGCAACCCGACATCACCGCTGGTGGGGCGTGCTTCACAGCTCCGCCGCCGCCTCCGCGATCAGCTCCAGCGACTCGCCCTCCCCCAGCGCGAGGTCGCTCACCGCCCCGAACCTCCGCGCACACCCCTCGGTCTGCACGGGGTCCTCGACGTACGTCCCCTGGACGAACGTCTCGAAGTACGCCACGTCGTTGTGCTGGCGGTGCGCGAAGCTGAGCAACGTGAACGGCGTGCCCATCGCCGGGTGTGCGCCCGCGCTGTGCGGCACGATCCGCAGCGACACCCCGTCCAGCTCGCTCAGCTCCATCAGGTGCAGCAGCTGCGCCTTCATCACCCGCGGGCCGCCGACCACGGGCCGCAGCACCGGTTCGGCGAGGACCGCCTGCACCCGCAACGGGTCGCGGCCACCGACGCGGCTCGTCCACGCCTCCCGCGCCGCCGCCTGGTGCTCGGCGCGCGGCGGGTCGTGGTGCAGCACGGCCCTCGCGTAGTCGGCGAGCTGGAACAGGGGTGGGACGAGGTCCGTCGTGAACGTCCGCAACACCGTTGCCTCGAACACAAGATTCGCGAAGTCGGCGGCCGGGTCGAACAACGGCGCATTGTCGAGCGCGCGCACCTGTTCCGCATACTGCGCCTGTCGCACCACGGCCTGCCATTCCTCGGACGGCAGTTGGTACACGTATCCGAGCGCCATGATGTCGAGCACCGCGGAGGGCTGCACGGCGTTCTCCATCATCGACAGCTTGGCGCTGCTGAAGCCCACCCGCTGCCCGGCCTCGGTCAGGCTGAGCTGCCGCTCGTCCCGCCACCCTGCCAGGCGCCGGCCGATGGCGCGTTCGAGGGTCGTGGCCCGGAAATCCTTCGGCATGCCGCGAAGGATAAGACCGAATCGGATTCCCGAATGGGCCACCCGCTGTGGACAACCGTTAAATGGCCGACCTGTTCCTTCACTGATGAGCAATGCCGTTAGATCGCGTCGAAAGACATTTAACTCGCATGGCGTTTTGCGCGCGCATGGGCACGCACGAGGTCATGGAAGCGGAACGCGTCGTCGCCCACTTCGGTCAGCAATGCCTTCTCGACGAGGTCGTCCAGCGCGTCCTCGACGTCGCACTCGGACTCGCCGGCGATCGCCGCCGCCTCGGGCACGTCGAAGTGGGCGCCGGGGTGCCACGCGCACAGCCGGTACAGGCGGGCCTGCCGTTCCGGGAGCTCCACGTAGGACAGGTCGAGCAGGGGCGGGAGGCTGCCGTCCTCGTCGGTCAGCGGGTCGAGCTCGACCACGGGCGCGTCGAGGTCCAGCGGTGCGCGGCTCGTCACGAGGACCGTGCCGCGGGCAGGCAGGAACGGCCGCACCTGCTCGGCGCTGCTCGCGTTGTCGAGCAGCAGGGTGATCCTCTGCCGCAGCACGATCGACCGGAACGCCGCCGAGCGGTCGGCGCGGTCGACGTGGGTGAGCCGCAGTGCGCGCAGCAGGCGGCCGAGCCGGACCTCGACCGGTTCGCGCACGGTCAGGTCGACGTGCAGCTGGTCGCCGCTGCCGCGGTCGCGCAGCCACTTCAGGGCCAGCGCGGTCTTGCCCACGCCGGCAGGGCCGCTGATGACCGTCACCCCGTTGGGCCGCAACTGTTCGAGTTCTCCCGCGCGCCCGACGAAGTGCTTCGGCGGCGCCGGTGGCCGCAACTGCGCCGGAATGCCGTGCGAACCGCGGGAACGAACCTCGCCGGCAGCGTTCCTACCAGCCACAACGTCACTCATCACCGGTAACCTCCCCGAGTAGGTGAAGCTACGGTCTTTCGCACCGCTTACATCAGACGGCCATCGAGTGATCGCACGCGAGCGCGGCACCGGAGGCGGAGGTCGCGGTCTTGACCTGGCGGCCGTTGATGATGATCTTGCAGGTCAGCTCGCCCCGCACGCCCTCCAGCCGCACCACGAACCGGCCCTTGCGCGCTCCCCTGCGCTGCCACGGCACGTCCGGGTTCTTGAGGGTCCGCTCGTCCTCGCCGGGGAACATGTACGTGAGCTGGTCGGCGGTTCCCGTCCCCTCCACGACCAGCCGGGCGTCGGTGGTGGCCGAGCAGCCGCTCATCAGCACCAGCACGGCGACCACGACGATCCTCATGTCCGGGAACGGTAGGAAACGCGGGTGTCCGGCGGCATCAGCCTGAAGGCTCGACCGGGATCAGCCGTCAGACTGACAACGCGACACGGGTTCTAGTGCGTTTGCAGTGCCAGGAACAGGTCTACGCGGGACTCGAACTCGGTCAGGTCGACGCCGAGCAGCTCCTCCACCCGGCCCACCCGGTACCGCAGCGTGTTGACGTGCACGTGCAGCTTCTGCGCCGCCGTCGTCCACGAACCGCCGCAGCCGAGGAACACCCGCAGCGTCCCGGCCAGGTCGGACCCGTGCTCGGCGTCGTAGTCGAGCACCGGGCCGAGGAGCCTGCGCCGCAACGAGGACCGCAGCTCCTCGGGCACCCCGGCGAGCAGCAGCTGGTGCAGGGCGATCTCCTCGCCCGCCACCACGCACGTGCGGCCGCCGCGCCGTTCGCCGAGCCGGCGGGCGTGGGTCGCCTCCTCGGCCGCGCCGCGCAGGCCTCGTGCGGTGACCGGGGAGCTGATGCCGACGAGCACGCGGGACGAGCCGAGGCCGGGTTCCACGACCCTCAGCGCCTCGCGCACCTCGGCGGGCACCGAGTCATCGGCTTTCGCGACGGCGTAGACGGTGTCGCCGACCGGGGTGACGAGCGCCTGCGGCAGCGCCTCCTCCAGCACGGCGGCGGCGAGGTCGGCGCGCTGGTCCCCGGTGACCGCGCACAGGACGCGCAGCGGGGTGTTCTCCAGACCGGCGGCGGCGAGGCGGGAGTCGAGGTCGGGTGCGCCGGTGAGCACGGCGGTCAGCAGCGGTGCCGCGGTGCGGTTCTCGATCCGGCGGCCCTGGGCCTGGCGCAGGCGTTCGAGTGCGACGAGCGAGGCGAGCTCGGCGGCGGCCTCCGGCTGCGGTTCGCCGGCGACGACGAGGATCCAGCTGGTGAGCCGGGTGCCGCCGCGTTCGGAGACGGGCACGAGCGTGGTGCCCCTGACCGCCTTCGGCAACCGGTCGGCCTGCAGGAACTCCTTCACCAGTGCCACCCGGTCCGGCAGCTCGCCGCCCGCGACGACCCGGCCGGTCGTGGACAGCACCCAGCAGCGGGCGCGGAGCTCGTGGCTGCCCGCGGTCAGCAGCGCGGGCAGTCCGGCGCCCTCCGCGACGACGTTCAGCAGGCGCCGGTGGCGGCTCAGGCCGACGAGCTCCGTCGACACGCGTTCGGTGATCGTCGCGAACGACAGGTCGACGGGGACCTCCAGCAACGGCACGCGGTGGCGTTCGCAGGCGGTCACGAGGTCGGCGGGCAGCTGCCTGTCCTCGGTCTCGCTGGCGGCGAGGCCGGCGACGTCCGCGGCGGCCAGTGAGCGGACGAACGTCTCGGAGTCGCGCGGGCCGTGGTGCCACAGCAGCCCGGACAGCACCAGCTCACCGCCGGAGAGGTACCGGCTGGGGTCGGGCAGCTCCGTTCCGTACACGCGGGTGACCGCGCGGTCGAGCTGGTCCGCACCGGTCCGCAGGCTCAGCCGCAGTTCCGTCATGCCGAGCAACGTCCGCAGCAGCAACATGGGGTGTCACTCTCGTCCATCCGGGTTTGTAGGAAAGCACAAATTCGTTACCTCCAGGAGTCCTCGGATTCATGTGCCACGCCGTAGCTGCCTGTACCACTGAGTCTGTGTACTGGCTCACAACCGGAGGGGAGGGCGAGTGACGATCTCCACGCACGTGCTGGACGCGGCCCGCGGAAGGCCGTTCGCCGGCATCGCCGTGTCGCTGCAGCGCCGAGACGGGACCGAGGTGGCCGCCGCCGAGACGAACGCGGACGGCCGGGTCACCGGGTGGGGTGACGGCCTGGAGGCCGGGGTGTACCGGCTGGTGTTCGACACGGCGCAGGCCGCGCCGTTCTTCCCCGAGGTCGTGCTCACGTTCGACTACTCCGACCCGGCGCAGCACTACCACGTGCCGCTGCTCCTCTCGCCGTTCGCCTACTCCACCTACCGAGGTAGCTGACGATGGACTTCCTCCGACCGGCCACGCTCGCCGAAGCGCTGGAACTGAAGGCCGCGCGCCCCGACGCCGTGCCGATCGCCGGTGGCACGGACGTGATGGTGGAACTGAACTTCGACCACCGCAGACCGGCCGCGCTGCTCGACCTGACGCGCGTCGAGGAGCTGCGCACGGTCACCGAGGCGCGGATCGGCTCCGGGGTGCCGTACGCGCGGATCATCGACGAGCTCGGGACCACGCACCCCGGGCTCGCGATGGCGTCGCGGACCGTCGGTTCGCCGCAGATCCGCAACCGCGGCACGGTCGGCGGCAACCTGGGCGCCGCCTCGCCCGCCGGGGACACGCACCCGGTGCTGCTGGCGTCGGACGCGGTGGTCGAGGTGGCCTCCGCACGCGGCACGCGGATGATCCCGGCCGCCGAGTTCTACCTGGGGGTCAAGCGGAACGCGCTGGAGCCGGACGAGCTGATCGTGGCCGTGCACCTGGCCCCTGCGCAGGGGCCGCAGCAGTTCTCCAAGGTCGGCACGCGCAACGCCATGGTGATCGCGGTGTGCTCGTTCGCGATCTCGCTGTTCCCGGCGGAGAACCGGGCCGGCGCCGCGGTCGGGTCGGCGGCGCCGACACCGCGGCGGGCGCACGAGGCGGAGGAGTTCCTGGCCGCCGAGCTGGACTTCTCCTCTCCGGCGCCGCTGCTGGACTCGGTGAAGCGGCGGTTCGGGGAGCTGGTGGCGACGGCGGCCGCGCCGATCGACGACGTGCGCGGGTCGGCGGAGTACCGCAGGCACGCGCTGGCCGTGCTGGCACGCAGGACGCTGGGCTGGGTGTGGCAGGAACTCTTGGACGGGGAACAGGCATGCGCGTGAACCTGACGGTCAACGGCGAGCAGCGCCAGGCCGACGACGTGTGGGAGGGCGAGTCGCTGCTGTTCCTGCTGCGCGAGCGCCTCGGGCTGCCCGGCTCGAAGAACGCCTGCGAGCAGGGTGAGTGCGGTTCGTGCACGGTGTACCTGGACGGCGCGCCGGTGTGCGCGTGCCTGGTCGCGGCCGGACAGGCGCAGGACCGGGAGGTGCGCACGGTCGAGGGCCTCGCCGACGGTGACCGGCTCGACCCGGTGCAGGAGGCGTTCGTCGAGGCGGGCGCGGTGCAGTGCGGGTTCTGCACGCCCGGTCTCGTGGTCCAGGCGCACGACCTGCTCGACCGGGTGCCGAACCCGTCCGACCCGGAGATCCGGGAGGCGCTGGCCGGGAACCTGTGCCGCTGCACGGGGTACGAGAAGATCCTGGACGCCGTGCGGCTCGCGGCGGCCCGCCGATGATCGTCCTGGACCGCTGCGCGGTGTCCACTGTGGACGAGGCCGGGACCGAGCACGCGTCCGGGCACGTCGTCGTCGAGAACGGGCGGATCAAGGCCGTCGGCTCCGGTCCCGCACCGCGGCCGGCTGAGCCGCACACGTACGTGGACGCGTCGTCGTGCCTGGTCACACCGGGTCTGATCAACACCCACCACCACCTGTACCAGTGGGCGACGCGGGGCCTCGCGACCGACGCGACGCTGTTCGAGTGGCTGACCGCGCTCTACCCGGTGTGGCGCGGGCTGGACGACACCGTGACGCACGCGGCGGCGTCGGCCGGGCTCGCGAAGCTGGCGCTGACCGGCTGCACGCTCGCCGCCGACCACCACTACGTCTTCCCCTCCGGTGGCGGGGACGTGTTCGACGCGCTGGTGTCGGCGGGGCGGCGGATCGGCATCCGGCTGGAGGCGGTCCGCGGGTCGATGGACCGGGGCGAGTCCTCCGGTGGCCTGCCGCCGGACAACCTGGTCGAGGAGACCGAGGCCGCGTTGGCCGCCACGGAACGCGCGATCGGCGCCTACCACTCGACCGCGGACGACGCGCTGGTCCGCGTGGCCGTGGGGCCGTGCTCGCCGTTCTCGGTGTCGAAGGAGCTGATGACCGGGGCGGCCGCGCTGGCTCGGCGGCACGGCGTCCGGCTGCACACGCACCTCGCCGAGACGCTGGACGAGGAAGAGCAGTGCCTGGCGGAGAACGGCTGCACGCCGACCGAGTACGCCGAGCAGCTCGGCTGGCTGGGACCGGACGTGTGGCTCGCGCACACCGTGCACCTCAACGCCGACGCGGTGAAGCGGCTGGGCGCGACCTCGACGGGGTCGGCGCACTGCCCGACGTCCAACGGCCGGCTGGGCACCGGGATCGCGCCGGTGCGGGACCTGCTCGACGCGGGTGCGCCGGTCGGTCTCGGGGTCGACGGCGCGGCGTCCAACGAGGACGGTGGCCTGGTCGTCGAGCTGCGGTCGGCGCTCTACCAGGCACGGCAGCGCGGCGGGCCGGGTGCGCTCGACGCCCGCAAGGCGTTGTGGATGGGCACGATGGGCGGCGCGCAGGTGCTCGGCAGGGCCGGCGAGCTGGGTTCGATCGAACCGGGCAAGGTGGCGGACCTCGCGGTGTGGGACCTGTCCGGACTGGACCACGCGGGCATCGCGGACCCGGTGGCGGCACTGGTGCTGGGCCCGCCGCCGCCGGTGAAACTGCTGGTCGTGGGCGGAGAGGTCGTGGTGCGGGACGGGGTCCTGCTCACGGCGCCGACCGACGAGCTGGCGCGGGACCTCGCCGCGGCCGGCACCAAGCTCCAGGAGGCAGCGCGATGACCCTCACCCCCACCGAGCTCACCTCCGCGGTCTCGGGTGGCATCGGCACGTCACCGCAACGCCCGGACGGCAACCTCAAGGTGCGCGGCGAGTTCGCGTACGCGTCGGACCTGTGGCACGAGGACATGATCTGGGGCGCGACCCTGCGCTCACCGCACCCGTACGCCCGCATCACGTCGGTGGACCTCACCGAGGCCTTGAAGGTACCGGGCGTGTACGCGGTGCTCACGCACTCGGACGTGCCGGGCCGCAACCTGTACGGGCTGGAGCACAAGGACCAGCCGGTGCTGGCCGTGGACGTCGTGCGCTACCAGGGTGAACCGGTCGCGCTGGTCGGCGCGGACCACCCGGAGACCGCGCTGCGGGCGATGAAGAAGATCGTCGTCACCTACGACGTGCTGGCACCCGTGGTGGACATGGAGACCGCGGTCGACGACACCCCGCTGCACCCCGGCGGGAACCTCGTGCGGCACGTGCCGATCCGGCGCGGCGCGCAGGACGTCACCGCGGACGTCGTGGTCACCGGCCGGTACGAGGTCGGCATGCAGGACCAGGCGTTCCTCGGGCCGGAGTCCGGGCTCGCGGTGCCGGCGACCGACGGCTCGGTCGACCTGTACATCGCGACGCAGTGGCTGCACGTCGACCGCGCGCAGATCGCGTCCGCGCTGGGACTGCCCGAGGAACAGGTGCGGCTGACGCTGTCCGGCGTCGGTGGCGCGTTCGGTGGCCGCGAGGACCTGTCGATGCAGGTGCACGCGTGCCTGCTCGCGTTGCACACCGGCAAGCCGGTCAAGATGGTCTACAACCGCGAGGAGTCGTTCTACGGGCACGTGCACCGGCACCCGGCCGTGCTGTACTACGAGCACGGCGCCGACCGCACCGGCAAGCTGGTCTACGTCCGCACGAAGATGTACCTCGACGGCGGCGCGTACGCCTCCTCGACCCCCGCTGTCGTGGCCAACGCGGCGACGCTGGGCGTCGGGCCGTACGAGGTCGACAACGTGACGGTCGACGCGTACGGCGTCTACACGAACAACCCGCCCTGCGGTGCGATGCGCGGGTTCGGTGCCGTGCAGGCGGGTTTCGCCTACGAGTCCCAGATGGACAAAGTGGCAGAGGCGCTGGGGATGTCGCCGGTCGACATCCGCGTGCGCAACGCGATGACCGAGGGTTCGGTGATGCCGACCGGGCAGGTCGTCGACTCGGCGGCACCGGTCGCGCAGCTGCTGAAGCTGGTGCAGGACAAGCCGTTGCCGGCCGGGAGGTCGGCCGACATCCGCGAGCTGCCCGGCGGTGTCTCGAACACCACGCACGGCGAGGGCGTCGTGCGCGGCGTCGGTTACGCCGTCGGCATCAAGAACATCTGCTTCTCCGAGGGCTACGACGACTACTCGACCGCGCGGGTGCGCGTCTCGATGGTGAACGGTTCGCTGGTCGCCGCCGTGCACACCGCGGCGTGCGAGGTCGGCCAGGGCCTGGTGACGATCATGCAGCAGATCGTGCGGACCGAGCTCGGCATCGAGACCGTGACCGTGCTGCCGATGGACACCACGATCGGCAACGGCGGTTCCACGTCCGCGTCCCGCCAGACGTACGTGACCGGGGGCGCGGTCCGTGCCGCGTGCCTGGCCGTGCGCGACAGGCTCGGCGACCGCGCGGACATCGGCGACGAGGTCATCGACGAGACGGTCGAGTGGCGGCACCGCGCCACCGAACCGCTCGACCCCGAGACCGGCCAGGGCAACGCGCACGTGCAGTACGGGTTCGCCGCCCACCGCGCCGTCGTGGACGTGGACGTCGAGCTCGGACTCGTGCGCGTGGTGGCACTGGACTGCGCCCAGGACGTCGGCAAGGCGCTCAACCCGCAGGCCGTCGTCGGGCAGATCCAGGGCGGGTCCGCGCAGGGCCTCGGCCTCGCCGTGATGGAGGAGATCCAGACCTCCGGCGGCAAGGTGCGCAACCCGTCGTTCACCGACTACCTCATCCCGACCGTGCTCGACATGCCCCCGATGAGCATCGACGTGCTCGAACTGGCCGACCCCCACGCCCCGTACGGCATCCGTGGAGTCGGCGAACCGCCCACCATCTCGTCGACCCCGGCGATCGTGGCGGCGATCCGCGCGGCGACCGGCCTGGCGCTCACCCGCGTCCCGGTCCGCCCGGAACACCTCACCGGTACCTGAGTTCCTGGAGTTCGTTGCTGTGAACGCACATCTGCTCGCCACCATCGACCTGGCCACCCGCAACGTGGCCGCCGGCGGTGGCCCGTTCGGCGCGATGATCGTCCGCGCCGGCCAGGTCGTCGCCACCGGCGTCAACCAGGTCACGCCCACGCTCGACCCCACCGCCCACGCCGAGGTCGTCGCGATCCGCGCTGCCTGCCGGGTGCTCGGCGACTTCAAGCTCACCGGCTGCACGCTGATCTCGTCGTGCGAGCCGTGCCCGCTGTGCCTCTCGGCCGCTTTGTGGGCCCGCGTGGACCGCGTCGTGTACGCCGCTGACCGGGACGACGCCGCCGCGGCCGGGTTCGACGACCGCGAGTTCTACGAGCTGTTCAGCAGGTCCCGCGACGAGTGGGACCTGCCGGTGCACCAGATCTCCACGGGCGAGGACACCGCCCCGTTCACCGCCTGGACGTCACTCGCGACCCGAATCGACTACTGAGCTCGACCACCAGGGCCACAAGCCTGCTATTCGCTGACCGGAGCTTGCATCGCTCAATTGCGTTCCGGCGCTGGAACGCGCCCACCGGCATGGGAAAGGCCGTCATGACCCAGTTACGGACGCGGCAGTCGTCCGCCTTCGACCAGTTCTTCCGCATCACCGAACGCGGCAGCACGGTCAGTCGCGAGGTCCGCGGTGGCATCACGACGTTCGTCGCGATGTCGTACATCGTCCTGCTCAACCCGCTGATCCTCGGTGCCTCCGCCGACATCACCGGCGTCAAGCTCACCACCGCCGAGATCACCACGGCCACCGCGCTCGCCGCCGGTGTGATGACCGTCCTCATGGGACTGGTCGGCAACGCACCGCTGGCGATCGCGGCCGGCCTCGGCGTGAACGGCGTGGTGGCGTTCCAGATGGCACCGGCCATGACGTGGGCGCAGGCCTTCGGGCTGGTGGTGCTGGAGGGCGTGTGCATCGTGGTCATGGCGGCCTCCGGTGTCCGCGAGCGGATCATCAACGCGATCCCGGAACCGTTGAAGATCGCGATCACCGTGGGCATCGGGCTCTACATCGCGCTGGTGGGACTGGTGTCCGCGGGGTTCGTGACCCGCACGCCGGACGCCGCCGGCTCGACCGTGCCCGTGCGGATGGGCGTCGACGGCCACCTCAGCGGCTGGCCGATCGCGATCTTCTGCCTCGGGCTGCTGCTGATGATCGTGCTGATGGCCCGCGGGGTGCCCGGCGCGGTGCTGATCAGCATCGTGGTGGCGACGGTCGTGGCGGTCGTCGTGAACTCCGCGTTCACCGTGCCGAACTGGGGACTCGTGACACCGAGGCTGCCCTCGTCGGTCGTCGGGCACCCGGACTTCGGGCTGTTCGGCCGGATCGACCTGTTCGGCGGGTTCGTGTCGGCGGGCGTGATCGCGGCGACGATCTTCCTGTTCACGCTGGTGCTGTCCGGTTTCTTCGACGCCATGGGCACCATCACGTCGGTGGCGGACGAGGCGGGCCTCACCCGTGACGGCCGCGTGGAGGGGATGGGCAGGATCCTCGTGGTCGACGGCGCCGGCGCGATCGCCGGTGGTGTCACGGGATCGGCACCGAACACGGTGTTCCTGGAGTCGGCGGCGGGCGTCGGCGAAGGCGCCAGGACCGGCCTGGCCTCGGTGGTCACCGGCGGGCTGTTCCTGGTGGCACTGCTGTTCACGCCGCTGGCGACCGTGGTGCCCGCCCAGGCCGCGGCACCGGCGCTGGTGGTGATCGGCGGGCTGATGATGACCCAGATCCGCCGCATCCCCTGGCAGGAGGCGGACTTCACCATCCCGGTGTTCCTGACCGTCGCGGTCATCCCGTTCACCTACTCGATCACCAACGGCATCGGCGCCGGCCTCGTGTCCTACGTGGTGCTGCGCATCTGCAAGGGCCGCTGGCCGGGCTGGCTGATGACCGGTCTCGCGCTGATGTTCGCCGTGTACTTCGGCGTGGACGTGATCACCGGCAAGTGACGCTCGGGCGGCCGGGCGACCGTGTGGGGAGGTTCGATGCGTGAGCTCGCTTCGACTTTGCTGTCGTGGGACCGGTTCGCGGTCGCCTCGGTGGTGGCCGTGCGGGGCAGCGCGCCCCGTCCGGTCGGCGCCGCGCTGGCCGTCGGCCCGTCCGGTGAGGTCGCCGGCAGCGTGTCCGGCGGCTGCGTGGAGGCCGAGGTCTACGAGCTGGCGTGCGAGGTGCTGAGGACGTCCGTTCCCGCGTTCGCCACGTTCGGGTACTCCGACGACACGGCGTTCGCGGCCGGTCTGACGTGCGGCGGCTCGCTGGACGTCCTGGTGCAGCGCGACAACCCGTCGTTGCGGGCAGCGCTCCGGGCCTCGGTGGACGCCCTGCCGGTGTCGGTGCGGTTCTCGTTCGAGGACCGCGTGTTCACCGAGACCTGGCTGCCGCCGCCCCGGCTGCTGGTGTTCGGCGCCATCGACCACGCCGCCGCCGTGGCCGAGATCGGCCGGTTCCTCGGCTTCCACGTCACCGTGTGCGACGCCCGCCCCGTCTTCGCGACCCCCGAGCGCTTCCCCGCGGCGCACGAGGTCGTCGTCGACTGGCCGCACCGCTACCTCGCCTCGACCCGCACCGACGCGACCACCGCCGTGGTCGTGCTGACCCACGACCCGAAGTTCGACGTGCCGGTGCTGACCGAGGCCCTGTCCCGCCCGCTCGCGTTCGTCGGCGCGCTGGGTTCCCGTCGCACGCACCTGGAACGCCTCGACCGCCTGCGCGAGGCCGGTGTTCCCGCCGCGGCGCTGGCCCGCCTGCGGTCCCCGGTCGGTCTCGACCTGGGCGGCCGCACCCCGGCCGAGACCGCGGTGTCCATCGCGGCCGAGCTGGTGGCCCTGCGCCACGGCGGCACCGGCGCGCCCCTGTCCGACCTGACCACCCCGATCCACGAGGAGCGAGATGGCACTGATCTTCCTCAACGGCGGCGGCATGCGGGGCGGCCCGCTGCACTCCCAGCTGCAGGGCACGCCGATGGTGTGCCGAGCCCGCAGTGCCCCGAGGTACCGGTACTTCTCGGTGCGGGGGACGTTCCCCGCCATGCACGAGTCGGGCACGGCGGCGGTGGTCGGTGAGCTCTACGACCTGCCGCTGAAGGTCCTGCGCGACCACCTCGTCCCCGCGGAACCGCCGGAGCTGGAGATCGGCGTCATCGAGCTGGAGGACGGCAGCGCCGCCCTGGCCACCGTGCTGCGCGACGCGGTCGTCGACCCGTTGCTCCGATCGGGTGACATCGAGGACATCTCGTATCTCGGCGACTGGCGGGCCTTCTTACACGTCGAGGGGTGAGGGAGTGGCAAGGGGGAGTTGCCGCAGGCGGCGGGACCACCGACGGTGGTCCCGCCGCGGGGGGACGGCGACGCCGCTGCTCGACCGGGTCTGACCACCACCCAGACCCGGCACCACCGCTCGACCTCCTTCCGGCCGCACCCGCGACGGCTCGCCGCCGCGTCAGCGCCCGCGGCTGCTCAGCAGCCCTCGTTCGTACGCCACGGCGACAGCGGCCGCGCGGTCCGACACCCCCAGCTTCGCGTAGACGTGCAGCAGGTGCGTCTTCACCGTCGCCTCGGAGATGAACAGCGCCGCCGCCACCGCCCGGTTCGTCGACCCGCGCGCGACCAGGCCCAGCACGTCGAGCTCCCGCGCCGACAACGCCTCCGACGCCGGCTCCCGCACCTGCCCCAGCAACCGCGTCGCCACCGCCGGCGACAGCACCGCCTCCCCCGCCGACGCCGCCACGACCGCCCGGTGCAGCTCGTCGCGCGGGGTGTCCTTGAGCAGGTAGCCGGTGGCGCCCGCCTTGATGGCGGGCAGCACGTCGCGGTCGGTGTCGTAGGTGGTGAGCACCAGGATGCGGCAGGGGTGGCCGCGGAGGCGTTCGATGGCGGACAGCCCGTCGGAACCGGGCATCCGCAGGTCCATCAGCACCACGTCGGGCGAGAGCGCGCGCACCACGGCGACGGCCTCGTCCCCCGACGCGGCCTCGCCGACCACCTCGAACGACGGCGAGGCCAGCATGCCGCGCAACCCGTCGCGGACGACGGGGTGGTCGTCGACGATGACGAGGCGGATCACGCGGGCACCCGCGCCGAGATCGCGGTACCGGCACCCGGTTCCGACTCCACGTCGAGGTCGCCCGACAGCCGCGACACCCGGTGCCGCATCGCCGTCAGGCCGAACCCCGCGGAGGGCTCCGCGAGGTCGAAGCCGATGCCGTCGTCGCGCACGTCCAGGGTCACCACGTCCTCCATGTACGACAGGGTCAGGCCGACGCGCGAGGCCGAGGCGTGCTTCGCGACGTTGGCGAGGGCTTCCTGGGCGGTGCGCAGCAGGGCGACCTCCACCTCGGGGTGCATGGCGCGGGCGGAACCGGTGCAGGTCACCGCCACCGGGACGCCGTGCAGGACCGACCAGCCGGACGCGACCTCGCCCAGCGCCTCCGGCAGGGCGGCCTCCTCCAGCGCGGGCGGGCGCAGGGCGTGGACGGAGCGGCGGGCCTCGTCGAGGCCGGAGCGCGCCAGCGACACCGCCGTCGTGACGCGGTGTTCCCAGTCCGCGGGGGTGGCCGCGGACAGCTGCGTGACGATCCCGGCCAGGTCCTGGGCCAGGGTGTCGTGGATCTCGCCGGCCATGCGCTGGCGTTCGTCCTGCACGCCGGCCTCGTGCGCCTGCACCAGCAGCTGCGCCTGCAGCCCGGAGTTCTCGTCGAGGAGCACCTTGCGCAGCCGGGCCTGCTCGGTCGTCACGTGGCCGACGAACGTGAACACGGACGCCACCACCACGAACACGAGCAGCAGCAACCAGAACGCCGGCCGCGCCTCCGGTGGCGGGTAGCCGCCGAACAACGACAGGGTCGCCAGCACGGCCGTGCCCGCCGTCGCGAGGAACATCCAGCGCGGGCGCAGCAGCTCGCTCGCGAAGACGTACACCGCGTACGACACGGCGCCGAACCAGTGCTCGCGCATGCCGAGGACCGCGTAGAAGACGACCATGCCCGCCACGAACACGGCCATCAGCTCGGTCCGGCCGCGCCACTGCGGGTGCAGCGTGAACCACCACAGCATCCACGCGTACCCGAACGCCACGACGCCGTACGTGAACCAGCGCTCCGCCACCGGCTGCTCGGTGAAGATCGCGTACAGCGCGGTTGTCACGGTCAGCACGAAGTACGGGATCACGTGTGCGACGGAAGCGAGCCTGTGCTCCCACCTGTCCAGCGCGGCCTGGTCCACGAGCTACTCCCAGCGGAACGTCGTGGCCGCGACGCTACCCGCCACGAGGCCCACGAGCCCCATGATCGCCAAATGCCCCCACCCCGGCGCGGTGCCGAGCCACGCCTGGTGCAACGCCTCCACACCGGGCGGTGTGAAGGAACCGATCGCCTGCACGACCGGGGGCAGCATGAACCGCGGCAGGTACACGCCGCCGAAGAACATCAGCAGCATGAACACCGCCGTCGCCCAGCCACCGGCCGCACGCGCGTTCGGGGCCAGTGCGGCGATCACCAGTCCCAGCGCGAACGTGCCCGCGCCACCCAGCACCACCGCCGCCGCCAGGCCCACCGGGTGGTGCGGCAGGTCCACGCCGAACACCAGGTACCCCACCACGATGGTGAGCAGCACCGACAGGATCGCGGCGCAGGAGTTCACGACCAGCTGCCCCACCAGCAACCGCGCCGGGTGCATCGGCGTCGTGGACAGCCGCCGCAGCACGCCTTTCTCCCGATAGGTCGCCACGACCGTGGGCACGCGCTGCAACCCGATGAACGCCAACGTGAACACGACCAACGACGACATGTACGCGTCGATGAACCGCATCCCGTCGAACTCGGGCGCGGGCGTCCGCAACGCCGGAACCGCCCCCAGCACGAGCAGCAGTAGCGACGGGAACACCACCGCGAACAACGAGTTCAGCCGGTCCCGCAGGAACAACCGCGCCTCGACCTCAACGATCCGCATCATCACGACCCCCGGTCAGCTCCACGTACGCGTCGTCCAGCGACACCTGGTCCACCCGCAGCCGCCGCGCCACGAGCTGGTTGCGCGCCAGCCACGACGTCACGGCCGCCAGCACGTTCTCGCCGCCGGTGACCACCACCTGCTCCCCCGCCAGGTCCACCCCGGCCACGTCCGGCAACGCCAGCAGCGCCGGCACGTCCACCGGCGCCGAGGGCACGAACCGCACCCGCGTCGAACCGTCCACGCGCGACACGAGACCGGCCGGGGTGTCCAGTGCGGCAACGCGTCCGTCGCGGATCACGGCCACGCGGTCGCACAACCGCTCGGCTTCCTCCATGAAGTGCGTGACGAGCAGGACCGTCACGCCGGCGGCGCGCACGTCCTCGATCACCGACCACGTGTCCCGCCGCGCCTGCGGGTCGAGCCCGGTGGTCAGCTCGTCGAGGATCGCCACCCGCGGCCCGCCGACGAGCGCCAGCGCGATCGACAGCCGCTGCTTCAGCCCGCCGGAGAGCCGCCCGTACTCCGCGGTCAGGTGCTCGGTCAGCCCCAGCCGCTCCGACCAGTCGACCGGCTTCGGGTAGAACGACGAGAACAGCCGCAGCGCCTCCCCGACCCTGATCCGCTCGGGCAGCTCGGAGGCCTGCAGCTGCACCCCGATCGCCGCACGCGAGTGCGCCGGTGGCCGCCCCAGCACGGTCACGCTCCCCCGGTCCGGTGTCCGCAGCCCGGCCACGCACTCGACCGTCGTCGTCTTGCCCGCGCCGTTCGGCCCGAGCACGCCGAAGATCTCCCCCTCGGCCACCGAGAACGACACCGAGTCCACCGCGACCTTCGGCCCGTACCTCTTCCCGATGTCGCGCACTTCGATGATCGCCATGCCACCACGATGGGGCAGCGTGCGCCGGGGATCATCGAACGACGGGCGGCACCGGCATCAACCGATCGGTCGATGCGCTACTCGGTCTCCACGAAGGCGGTGCGCACCGCGGCCGCCAGGCGCGCGACGGGGTCCGGCACCGGTCCCGGCAGCCGGGCGAGCAGCACCCGGCGCTGTTCGGCGGACCCACCGCGCACGGGCAGGACCCGCACCCCGGCGGGCGCGACCTGGACCAGCGACGCGGGCACCGTCGTGATGCCGAGGCCCGCCGCGACCAGCTGCAGCTTCGCCAGCCAGTCGCGGGCGGTGTGCGCGACGACGGGCCGTTCGGGCAGCCCCGGCCACACGCCCATCACCGACGGGTCACCGGGCCCGGAGATCCAGCGCTGTCCGCGCAGGTCGGCCACGTCGATGAAGTCGTTGCGCGCCAACGGGTGCGTGGTCGGGACGGCGACCCGCAGGCTGCGTTCGACGAGGGTGTCGACGGCCAGCGCGGGGATCTCGTCGTCCGGGGCCCGGAACGGCGGCGCCGAGGCGATCAGCGCGACGTCGAGGGTGCCCGCCCGCACCGCGCGCACCAGCGCGGGCGTGCTGCCCTCCCGCGTCACCACCGTGATCGACGGGTGGGTGCGCGCCAGCGCCGTCAGCGCCCGCGGGAGCAGCCACGCCCCGGCCGTCGCGAACCAGCCGAGCCGCACCGTGCTCTCGCCGGAGGCCGGCAGGCCCTCCAGCTCGCGCGCACCCGCGTCGACCTGGTCCAGGGCGGCAGCGGCCCGGCGCAGCACGACCCGGCCGGCCGCGGTGAGCCGCACGCCGTCGTGCCGCCGTTCCAGCAGCACGGCACCGGCCGCCCGCTCCAGGGTCGCGATCTGCCGGGACACCGCGGACTGCGTGTACCCCAGCGCGGTGGCCGCCGCCGTCAGCGTGCCGCGTTCGGCCACCTCGCGGAACACCCTCAGCGCGGTCAGCGACGCATTGGCCAAAGACATGATTTTTACGCATACCCCGTCTGCTGAACTTTCGCTACCGGCATGGCTGGGCCGAGCCTAGCGTCGAGGGCGTGATCGAAACGGAGTTCGGGTTCAGCACCACCGCCGCCGAGGTCGTCGACGGGATCGACCTCACCGGCAAGCGCGTCGTCGTGACCGGCGCGTCGTCCGGCATCGGCGTCGAGACCGCCCGCGCACTGGCCGGAGCGGGCGCCGAGGTGACCCTCGCGGTGCGCAACGTCGCCGCCGGGGAGCGGGTCGCCAGGGAGGTCGGCGCGGCCGGGGTCGCCCGCCTCGACCTGACCGACCTGGTGTCCGTCGAGGAGTTCGCGCGGAGCTGGAGCGGACCGCTGCACGTCCTGGTCAACAACGCCGGTGTCATGGCGAGCCCCGAGCGGCACACCGAGCAGGGCTGGGAGTGGCAGTTCGCCACCAACCACCTCGGGCACTTCGCCCTGGCCACCGGTCTGCACGGCGCGCTGCGGGCCGCCGGGGGCGCCCGCGTCGTCTCCCTCACCTCGCGCGGCCACATGCTCTCGCCCGTGGTGTTCGACGACGTCCACTACGCGTTCCGCCCCTACGAACCGTGGGGCGCCTACGGCCAGAGCAAGACCGCCAACGTCCTGTTCGCGGTCGAGGCGACGCGCCGGTGGGCGGCCGACGGCATCACCGCGAACGCCGTCATGCCCGGTGCCGTCCTCACCGGCCTGCAACGCCACATCGGTCAGAGCGAGGTCGACCCGGCCATCGTCAAGACGGTCGAGCAGGGCGCGGCAACCTCGGTCTTCGTGGCCACCTCACCGTTGCTGGAGGGCATCGGCGGCCGTTACTTCGACGACTGCGCCGAGACGCGCGTCGCCGACCACCGCGACGAGACGCCACCGATGCGCGGGGTCGCCCGCTTCGCACTCGACCCGGACGCCGCCGCCCGGCTGTGGACGTACTCCGAGACCCTGCTGGCGAAGGCATGATCGCCCTCGTCACCGGTGCCACCCAGGGCCTCGGCCGCGCGCTCGCCGAAGGCCTGGCGCGGCGGCTGACCCCGCGGGACACCGTCTACCTGACCGGCCGCGACGCCACGCGGGTCGCCGACGCCGTCGCGGCCGTCCCCGCGGGTGGGGCCGAGGTCCGCGGCGAGGTGCTCGACGTGGCGGGCCCGATCGACCGGTTCGCGGCACGCGTCCAGGAGCGCCACGGCGGCATCGACGTCATCTTCGGCAACGCCGTCATGCGCATCGGCCCCGACGACGACCCGCGCGCGATCATCGACGAGTACACGCAGGTCAACAACTTCGGCACCACGAGGTTGCTGAACGCCTTCGCGCCGATGCTCAACGACGGCGGCCGGCTGCTCGTGGTCGCCAGCTCGCTCGGCACCCTCCACCACCTGGCACCCGTGCTGCACGGGCGGTTCGCCGACCCGTCCACAGTGGACGAGGTCGACGCGCAGATCGCCCGGTGGCGCGACGACGTGAAGGCGAGCCGTCCCGGCGCGTGGCCCGCGTTCGTCAACATCCCGTCGAAGATCGGCCAGGTCGCCGCCGTCCGGGCGCTGGCCGCCCTGCGCCGGGACACCGATGCGGCGCGCGGGGTCCTGGTCGCCGCGGTCTGCCCCGGGATGATCAACACGCCGACGTCCGCGCTGTGGTGGGACGTCAGCACCGCACCCACCCCGGACCGGGCCGCCGGACCGCTGCTCGACCTGGCGCTGGGTCCGGTCGAGCCGGCGCACTACGGGGAGCTGGTGCGGTACGGCGAGGTCGTGCCGTTCAGCTGAGCGGCTGGTGCAACCCGTGCACCGCCTGGTCGAGCAACGTCTGGATGACGGCCTCGTTGTGCTCGGTCCGCCCCGGCGTGATCATGCGCGACGAGGCCTCGACCATGGCGTGCACCAGCATCGCCCGCAGCTGCGCGCGCTGCACCCCCGCGGTCTTGAACACCGACACGAGCGGCGCCAGGAGCCGTTCGTGCTCGGCCCTGATCTGCTCGCGCGAGGCGTCCGGCAGCGCGTGCGCGGACAACGCGACGACCGCGCCGTGGCTGCCGTCGGTGATGATCGCGAGTTCGGTCCGCACGTACGCCTCGATCTTGGCGGGCACGCTGTCCGCGCTGTTGACCGCGTCGTCCAGCTTGTCCGCCCACTCGGGCAGCGCGTCGGACACGATCGCGGCGACCAGCTCCTCGCGTGAGCGGAAGTACTCGTAGAGGCTCGGCCGGGACAGGCCCACCCGCCTGGCCAGCGACGCGAGCGTCAGCGCCTCGGCGCCCTCGGACGCCACGATGTCGCGCCCCGCGTCCAGCAGGGCGCGCAACCGGTTGGCGCGGTGCTCGGCAACGGTGTCGGCGCTGATCCTCGGCACCCGTGGATCGTATCGCGCTTGCTTTCCCGACGGGGTGTTGGAATAGTTCCCGACAGAGCGTCGGGATCAGGGAGGCCAGCATGTTCATCGCGACCAACCGGATGTTCGTCAACCCGGACATGTCCGAGGAGTTCGAGCGCTACTTCCGCGGCACCATGCGCACCCACCTGCCCGGAGTCCCCGGCCTGCTGCGCAGCACGCTGCTCAAGCCGGTGCGCGACGACCAGCCGTACGTCTCGGTCAACGAGTTCGAGTCCGAGGACGCCTTCCACGCCTGGGTCGCCTCCGACGCGTTCCGCGAGGCGCACAAGGGCCACCGCACGATCGCACGTCTCGTGACGGGCAACGAGCCCGAGCGGTTCACGCACGCGGAGGACCTGGTGCTGCCGCGGCAGCGCACCGAGGCGTCCTGACCGGGCAGCGAGCCCTGCACCGTCTCACAGGGTGGACAGCAGGGCCCTCATCCGGTTGATCTCGTCGGACTGCGTGGCCACCACGTCGTCCGCCATCTCCTCGACCTGGACGTTGTGGCCGGCCGCGCGCACGTCGGTGGCCATCTTGATCGCACCCTCGTGGTGCTTGATCATCAACTCCAGGAACATCCGGTCGAAGTCCTTGCCGCGTGCGGCCCCCAGCGCGGTCAACTGGTCCTGCGTGGCCATGCCGGGCATCGACCCGTGGTCGCCGTGCGAGCCGACGATGTTGTTGGTGCGCTGCCACTGCTTCATGGCACCGATCTCGGGTTCCTGGCTGTACCGGATGCGGTCGGCCAGGCCCTTGACCGTCGCGTTCTCCGCGCGGTCGGGCGCGAACCTGGTCATCGCCAGCGCCTGCTCGTGGTGCACGATCATCATCGACACGTACTCGCGGTCCGCGTCGTTGGGCGGCGGCACGACGGCGGCCGTCGCCTCCGACGCCGCGATGGTCGGCGCCGACCCGCCGGGGGTGTCCGGCGCGATGACCGGTGCCTGCTCCGGCTCCGACGTACAGCCTGCCAGCAGGGCGAATGCCGCCACGATCGCCACGAGCCCAGAACGCATGCACCGGACAATACAGTCCGCGGCGGCGGGCGTTGCCCGGCTTTTCGCGAGGGGGACGAACACCCCCACAACCCTCCGAAAGACGCTGGCCTTTAGCAAGGCGAAGGGTCATACTCCCCCTCACCAACCTGTGATGAGGGGGTAAAGCAGTGACTTCACGCGCAACGGCCCGGCGGCGCAGAGCGCCGTTGGCGGTTCTGGGGGCGCTCGCGCTGACGCTGTCGACGATGACCGCGCCCGCGTACGCCGAGCCCGACCTGCCCGCTGACGGCAGGGGTCTGACCGAGGCTCAACTCGAAGCGCAGGCGGAAGCGGTCGACGGCCTCCCCGGTGTCGACGAGATCTCCCGCAGCCGCAACATGGTCCCGGTCGCCCACCTGGACAAGCAGGCTCCGCTCGACTCGACGCAGACCGACATCGCGTTCCAGGACAACTACGCGTTCGTCGGCAACTACAACGGCTTCGTCATCTACGACATCCGCAACCCGAAGAAGCCGACGATCAAGTCGCAGGTGCTGTGCCCCGGCTCGCAGAACGACATCTCGGTGTACGGGAACCTGCTGTTCCTGTCGACTGACTCGTCGCGCAGCGACAACTCCTGCTCCAGCGTCGCCCAGTCGGCGACGATCAAGGAGTCGTGGGAGGGCATCAAGGTCTTCGACATCAGCGACAAGAGCGCCCCGCGCTACGTCGCCGCCGTCGAGACCGCGTGCGGCTCGCACACCCACACGATGGTGCCGGGCAAGAACAAGAAGGACGTGTACCTCTACGTCTCGTCCTACTCGCCGAACGCGACGTTCCCCGACTGCCAGCCGCCGCACGACCTCATCTCGATCGTCAAGGTCCCGGTGAAGAACCCGGCCGCGGCCGCGCTGCTCAAGGCCCAGGTCGTGTTCCCGGACGGCGCCAACCCCGGCGTCCCCGGCACCATCGAGGACGGCTACACCTCGGCCACCACCGGTTGCCACGACATCACCGTCTACCCGCAGCTCGACCTCGCGGCCGGCGCGTGCATGGGTGACGGCGTGCTGTGGGACATCTCCGACCGGGAGAAGCTGGTCGAGATCAACCGGGTCCAGGACGACGCGCACTTCGCGTTCTGGCACTCCGCCACGTTCAACAACAGCGGCACCAAGGTCGTCTTCACCGACGAGCTCGGTGGCGGTGGCGCCGCGACGTGCAACGAGAAGATCGGCCCGAACCGCGGTGCCAACGGCATCTACGACATCGTGGGCAAGGGCAAGAACCGCAAGCTGGTCTTCAAGTCCTACTACAAGATCCCGCGCATGCAGGGCGACACCGAGAACTGCGTCGCGCACAACGGATCGCTGATCCCGGTGCCCGGCAAGGACATCATGGTGCAGTCCTGGTACCAGGGCGGCATCTCGGTGTGGGACTTCACCGACTCGACCAAGCCGCGTGAGATCGGCTTCTTCGAGCGCGGCCCGATGCCGAACGGCGCGGGCGGCGGTACGTGGTCCACGTACTGGTACAACGGCTACATCTACTCCTCGGAGATGGGCCGCGGCTTCGACGTCATCGACATGCGCGACCCGCGCACGTTCGTGGCGAAGCTGTTCCGCACGGACGAGCTGAACGTGCAGACCCAGGGCAACTTCTACCGCGGGTAGGGGTTCCCACCCAGATCAGCGCGGCTGCCGGCGTTCGGCAGCCGCGCTGATCGCTGTCAGGACCAGGGTGACGGTGACGCCGCCGAGCACCGCCCACACCGGTGAGCCGGCGTCCAGCGCCCACGCGGCCACCACGGCGGTCAGGCCGTAGCCCGCGCCGGTCACCGCGTACATCATCGAGAACCCGGCCGCGTGCGCGCCGACCGGCAGCCGTTCGCGCAACGCGAGGCTCCGCGTCACGAGCACACCGGACTGGAACAACCCCGCCGCGAGCAGCGCGCCCGCGATGCCGGGCAGGTTCGGGAACAACGCCACCGCGCCCACGCAGGTCGCCGTGACGACGAGCAGCACCAGCCCCTGCGTGCGCAGCGATCCCGGCCACGGCCGCAACCCGTAGAGCACCGCCCCGAGCGCACTGCACGCCGCGAACCCGGTCAGCAGCGGGCCGGTCCAGCCGATGCCGATCCCCCGGTGCTCCAGCAACGCCGGCAGCACCAGCTCCGCGACCGCCAGCTGCGCCAGCGCCGCCGCGCTCACCAGGTAGATCGGCCACGCCGACGCCACCACGCGCACCTTCGCCGTGCCCGACCGGGACGTCACGTGCCCGCGCGGCAGGATGAACACCAGCCACGCCGCGACGACGATCAGGCTGACCGACACCACCACCGGCGCACGGCGGTCGACGCCCAGCGCCAGTGCCGTCACCAGTGCGGGCGCCACCGCCCACACCACCTGCGTGATCATGGCGTCGAAGCCCATCGCCTTGGGCACCAGCGCGTCCGGCACCAGCCCGAGCAGCATCGCCCGCAGCCCGCCCGGTGTCGTCGACGGCCCGGCGCCCGCGATGAACGCCGCGACCACCATGACGGTCACGTTGCCGGTCAGGGCGAGCGTCGTGAACGCGCCCGCGCCCACGAGCAGCCCGGCGCTGAGCTGCCCGCGCATCCGCGACGGGTCGAGCAGCAGGCCGAGCACCCCGGCGCCGAGGACCTCGCCGAGCACGTAGACGGCGGTCAGCGACGCCGCGAGGACGTAGCCGCCGGGCAGGTTCCTGGTCAGGAACACCATCATCAGCGGCGTCATCGACATCGGCAGCTTCGCCGCGACCGTGACGACGGCCGTGGTGAGCACGTCGCGGTTGGCGAGGTCGCGGTAGCCCGCGGCGGAGATCGTCACCGCGCGCCGCCCTGGCTGAGCGCCGCCCGCTCCGGCAGGCCCGGCACGTCGGGGGCATCGGCGCAGTCGGCGGCGGTGACGACTGCACGGGGTTCGCGGACACCGGTCATGGTGACGATCATTTCACCACCCGCGACCGCGGGAGCGGTGCCCGCCGAAAGTCCGGCGCCTCAGCCCCGCAGGGCGAAGAAGTGAATCCGCGAGCCCGGCCGGAAACCGATCCGCGGGTACACCGGCGCACCGGCCTCGGTCGCGTGCAGGGTCGCGCGGGTGATCCCCGTGGCACGGGCGCCCTCGTACAACGCCTTCCTGGTCACGGCCTCGCCGTAGCCCCGGCGCTGCCACCCGGGCAGGGTCGCGACGAGCACGACGAACAGCCGTCCCTCGACCTCCACGCACGCCGCGCACGCCACCGCGACGCCGTCGTTCAGCGCCAGGTAGGCGTGGACGTCGTTCTTCCACAGCGCGGAGCCCGCGAGCCCGTCGCGGCCGTCCTCGGGCGCGAACCCGTAGGCCGCGGAGTTGATGTCCGCGTAGGTCAGCAGCTGGTCGTCGGTCCGCACGCGGGCGAACGTCAGCTCGGGGTGCACCGGCTCGGGGATGGACGGCAGGTCCGCGGCCATGCCCGTTCCGGGGAAGGCGCGCTCCAGGCCCGCCCGCTGCGCCGCGGGGAGCAGGGCGGCGCGTGCGCCGTCGTCGAGCAGGTCCTCGAAGAGCCACAGGAAACCCGGCCGCCGCTTGGAGCGCATGACCTCCGCCGCCGTGTGCAGCCGCTGGTCGAGCAGCCCGGCGGCCAGTCCCGGCTCGGTGAGCGTGACGGCGTTCCAGAACGGGAACCGGCTGTCGGCCCAGCGAACGGCGACACCGGGCAGGTCCCGCACGTCGGCCGCGGGGTCGCGGTCGAGCACCACGGGCCGCCAGCCCGCGGTCAGCTGCCGCACCGACTCGATCGAGTCCGCGAGATCAGTCATCGGAACCTGCCACCACCCTCGTCGCCACCACCAGCACCAGCGCGATCCCCGCCGTCACGTGGATCGGCGCCGGCCCGAACGTCGCCGCCAGCACCGCCACCGCACCGGCCGGCAGCAGGTACTTGCGGAGGCCGTCCTGACCGGGACAGTCCTGCACGTACCAGACGCACAGCAGGAAGATCGCGAGCGGCACCGTGGTGAACGCCGCCACCGTCGTGCCCGGTGCGTGCGAGACGTGCAGATCGTAGTCGACGCTCGCGGCGAGACCGGCACCGAGCGCGGCGACCGAGCCGAGGACGAACAGGTGCGCGTACCCCCACAGGAACGCCCTGCGCAGGTCGAGCAGGCTGGTCGGTGCCTCGAAGTACAGCCACCACACCGAGAACACGATGACCAGCGACGCCGCGGCCAGCGAGATCAGGTTGACGCCGCTGTCGAAGCCCTTCTGGAACGCGAGGGTCGCCGCCAGGATCGACTCGCCGAGCACGATCAGCGTGAACAGGCCGTGCCGCTCGGCGATGTGGTGCGGGTGCCAGGTCGTGGCCGACGCGCGTTCCGCCCAGGCCGGCACCACCAGCTCGCCGAGCATGAACAGCACCCACAGCGGGATCTGCAGGGCGGGCGGCGCGACGAGCACCCACAGCACCCAGAGCACCTGCATGAAGGTGATCCCGGCCGCGTACCGGAGGGTGCAGGCGCGGTGCTCCGGGTTGTCCCGCGACGCGCGCAGCCAGTGCGCGACCATCGCGAGGCGGATCACGACGTAGCCGCCGACGACGACCCGGTAGTCCTGGTGCTCGAAGACGGCCGGGATGCCCGAGGCGACCACGAGCACGCCAGCGATCTGGACCATCGTGATGATCCGGTAGAGCGTGTCGTCGTTGTCGAACGCGCTCGCGAACCAGGTGAAGTTGAGCCATGGCAGCCACAGCGCGAAGAACGCCATGCAGAACGCCACGACACCGGCACCGACGTGGTTCTCGGAGACGGCGTGGTGCAACGAGGCGGCGGCCTGGGCGACCGCCACCACGAAGCTCAGGTCGAACAACAGCTCCAACGGCGTCGCGACCCGGTGGGCCTCCGCCGTGTCGCGCGCGAGGAGCTTCCTGATCATCCGGGCACCACCATGATCCTCGACTCGGTGAGGTCCAGTGCGACCCGTGTGCCCGGCTGGTACGCGGAGGCGGTGTTGGAGGGCTGGTCGACGCGCAGCACCTGCTCACCGACCCTCACCGAGATCCGCGTGACCGGCCCGAGGAACGACTGGGTCAGCACGTCGCCCACGATCTTGCCACCGGTGTCGCCGGTCTGCTCGGACACCCCGATGTCCTCCGGGCGCACGATGACGCGCACGTCGCTGCCGGACGGCTGGTCGTGCGGCACGGGCACGGTGACGCCGTTGATCACGACGGTCTGGCCCTGCGCCTTGGCCTCCACCGAGTTCGTGACGCCGACGAACTGCGCCACGAACGCCGACGCGGGCTCGCGGTACACGACCGACGGCGTGTCGAGCTGCTCCAGCCGGCCGTGCGACATGACGCCGACGCGGTCGGAGACGGCGAGCGCCTCCTCCTGGTCGTGCGTGACGAACAGCGTCGTCATGCCGAGCTCGGTCTGGATGCGCCGGATCTCGTCACGCAGGTTCACGCGGACCTTGGCGTCCAGCGCGGACAACGGCTCGTCCAGCAGCAGCACGCGCGGCTGGATCGCGAGTGCCCGCGCCAGTGCGACCCGCTGCTGCTGACCGCCCGACATCTGGTGCGGGTAGCGGCCGCCGAGGTGCGACAGGCCGACCAGCTCCAGCAGCTCACCGGTCCGCTTGGTGTCGCCCTTGCGCAGCTTCAGCCCGAACGCGACGTTCTGCGCGGCGGTCATGTTCGGGAAGAGGCTGTAGGCCTGGAACACCATGCCCATGTCCCGCTTGTTGGCCGGGACCTTCGTGACGTCCTTGCCGCCCACGGTGACCGTGCCGGAGTCGGCGGTCTCGAAACCCGCGACGATGCGCAGCGCCGTCGTCTTGCCGCAGCCCGACGGTCCGAGCAGCGAGACCAGCTCGCCCTCGGCCAGGTCGAGGTCGAGACCGGCCAGCGCCGTGTTGCCGCCGAAGGACTTCCGCAGCCCCTTCAGTTCCAGATGACCCATCTTCACTCCTCGACCACGGTCTGACGGCGCCGCTGGCCGACATAGGAAAGTGCGAACAGAAGGACGAACGCGAAGACCAGGCACAGCAGCGACACCGCGATGGACACGCCTGCGTTGCGCTTGCCGAGCAGGTTGACCTGCACCTGCAGCGTGTCGAAGTTCAGCAGCGACGCGATGGTGAACTCGCCGAGCACCAACGCGACGCTCAGCAGCGACGCGCCGATGAGCGCGACGCGGATGTTCGGCATGACGACCTTCCACAGCACCGTGAGCCACGACGCGCCCAGGCTGCGCGCGGCCTCCGACAGCGTCTTGAGGTCGATGGCGCTCAGACCGGCGTCGATCGCCCGGTAGGCGAACGGCAGCACCAGGACGGTGTACGCGAACGTGAGCGTCAGCGCCGAGTCGCCGAGGAAGTAGTTCACCCACGCGTACAGCGGCGCCATGCCGACCACGAGCACGATCGCGGGGATCGCGAGCGGCAGCAGGCAGAGGAACTCCACGAGCCGTTGCAGCTGCGGCAGCCGCAGCCGGATCCACGCCATCGTCGGCACCAGCAGCACGAGCATCAGCACCGCGGACGTGACCGACAGCAGCAGCGAGTTGCCCAGCGCCGCCATCAGGCCCTCGTCCTCGACGATCGACGTCCAGGAGCCGAGGCTGCGGGTGCCGCCGGCACCGCGGGTGGAGAACTCCGCCATCGCGATCAGCGGCAGGACGAAGTAGACGCCCAGGACCAGCAGGACGACCGTGCGCAGGACGCGCTGCCTGACTAGCGAACCCACTTGGCCACCCTCCGCTGCAGCAGCACGTTGACGCCCATGGCGATGCTGACCACGACGACCATGCCCAGGCCGAGGGCCTTGCCGAGGTTCTCCTGGCCGAGCACGACCTCGCCGGTGAGGAACCCGCGGATCTGCAGCGGCACGATCGGGCTGCCCTGCGACACGAGCGCGGCGGCCGTGGCGTAGGCGCTGAAGGCGTTGGCGAACAACAACAGCAGCGCGCCGAGGAACGGCGGGGTGAGGATCGGCCCGCCGACGTGCCGCCAGAACGTCCAGGTGGTGCCGCCGAGGCTCGCGTTGGCCTCCCGCCACTGCGGGCGCAGGCCCTCCAGGGCGGGCAGGAACACGATCACCATCAGCGGGATCTGAAAGAACGTGTAGACGAGCGTCAGACCGGGCAGCTCGAACAGCCACGCGCTGCCGGCGAACAGGTCGACGCCGGCGTTGTCGCGCAGGAACTTCGTGACCAGCCCCTCGAAGCCGATCGTCGCGAGGAACGCGAACGCCAGCGGCACGCCACCGAACTGGGCGAGCACACCGGACCCGGCCACGACGGTCCTGCGCAGCATCCCGTCGGGGTTGCCGACGGCGACCGCCCACGTGAGCAGGGCGCCGAAGATCGCGCCGATGACCGCGGTGAGCGCGGACAGCTCGATGCTGAGCACGAACGCGTCGAAGACGACACCGGTGAACAGGGTGGAGAGGTTGCCGAGCGTGAACGCGCCGTCCGAGTCCTGGAAGGCGCCGACCAGCACGAGCACCGTGGGGTAGACGAGGAACGTGCCGACGAACGCGAGGAACGGCACCGCGACGAGCCAGGCGGCCGCAGACGGCCGACCGGCGGCCCCACCCTTCTGCCGGGTGGAACCGCCGGGCGTCGCCGCTACGGGAGCGACGGAGGTCATCCGATGGCCTGGGCCCAGGTCGCGGTCAGGACGGCCTTGGCCTTGTCGGCCTGCGCCTGCGTCTGGAACACCTGCTTGCCGTCGGTCTTCGGCAGCTTGTCCTTCGCCGCCTTGTCCGCCTTGTCCCCCATCTTGTCGAGGCGCACCGGCCGGGCCAGGCCCTGCAGGTACAGGTTCTGCCCCTCGTCGGAGTAGAGGAACTCCTGCCACAGGCGCGCGGCCGCGGGGTGCGGCGCGTCCTTGCTGATGGCCTGGTTGTAGTAGCCGCCGATCTGCGCCTCGGCCGGCACGACGACCTTCCAGTCGAGCTTGCCCTTGAGCTTGTCGGTCTGGGCGGCGTTGGTGTAGTCCCAGTCGATGACGACGGGCGTCTGACCGGACTCGATCGTGGCGGGCGACGGGTCGACCGGCTGGAAGTTCCCGGCCGCCTTGAGCTGCTTGAAGAACTCGACACCGGGCGCGATGTCGTCGGCGGACCCGCCGTTGCCCAGCGCGGCCATCACGACACCGGCGAACGCGGCACCGGCCTGCGTCGGGTTGCCGTTGAGCGCGACCTTGCCCTTGTACTCGGGCTTGAGCAGGTCCTTCACGCTCGCCGGCGCCGGCACCTTCGCGGCGTCGTAGCCGATCGACATGAAGC
Source organism: Lentzea sp. NPDC036949 (assembly GCF_055608075.1). Lineage (NCBI taxonomy): Bacteria > Bacillati > Actinomycetota > Actinomycetes > Pseudonocardiales > Pseudonocardiaceae > Lentzea > Lentzea sp. NPDC036949. The sequence continues at coordinate 429,216 of NZ_JBVJRA010000007.1, read as the reverse complement.
CGCCGTAGTCGCCGTAGTAGGCGCCGTCCGCGTCCTTGAGCTCGGCGGGGATGTCGTCCCAGGTGCTGACCTTGTAGGGCGCGAACAGGTCCTTGTTGGCCAGCGCCACGTTCAGCCCGAGGTCGAACACGTCGGGCGCCCGGTCGGTGCCCTTGAGCTGCTTGGCGGCGTTGATCTCCTCCTGGCTGGAGGCGTCCGGCTGGTCCGACTTGACCTCGATGCCGTACTTCGCCTTGAACGCCTCGATGACCTTGCCGTAGTTCGCCCAGTCCGGGGGCAGCGCGATGACGTTGAGCTTGCCCTCCTTCTTGGCCGCCTCGACCAGCTTGTCCATGCCGCCGAGCTCACTCGCCGACTTCGCGGTTCCGGCAGCACCGGCCGGCGTCTCCTTGGCGGGCGGGGCGCCACAGGCAGCCACCGCCAGCACCACCGCGCCGACGCCGATCAACTTCGTCGTGACGTTCCGTCGCTTCAGCACGAGCGGAGGATTCGCGCGGGATGCTTTCGTTGTCAAGCCAGCCGCGCCGGTTGAGACCTTCTCGACTCCTGCGGTGAATTCTCGGAGGCGCGCGGGTGCCGTACCGGGAAACCGGTCCGGCACCGTCGCTTGTAGACGAACCCGGGCCCTGCCCGGCCGGCCGGCCGCCGACGACCCCGGGAGGGCCGTCTCAACTGGAGCCGCAGGCGGAACGGCGAGGTGGGCGGACGTCACCCGATCTCCAGCCCCAGCGGCGTCGGCACGTGCCGCACGGTGTTGCGGTGCCGGTGGCTCGTGATCAGCCCGGCGTCGCGCAGCACCCCGGCGTGCTCGCTGGCCCGTCCCGGCGAGATCCCCAGCGCCGCCGCGATCTGGCTGGTCGTGCTCGACGGGTTGTGCGTGATCGTCCGCAGCACCGCGGTCCGCGTCCGGCCGAGCAGCGGGGTCAGTGCCGGCGTCCGCTCGCTGGCCTCGATCAACGGCATCGGCACGCGCGCCGGGTAGACGACCACCCGCGGTTGTCCGGGCATGGCGCTGCCCAGCAGGGTCGAGCCGAGCCGGAACGCCGTCGGCAGGAGCACCACCCCCTCCCCGCCCAGGTCGATCGCCAGCTCCCGCGCGTGCGGGACCTCCAGCACGTCACCGTGCCACCGCGCCGCCGGAAAGACGCTCTCCAGCGCCGCGCCGAGTCCGGCGGTCATCAGCACCTCCCTGCGGTGCGCCACGTCCGTGTGCCACGCCGCCCGCACCCGCTGGTGGTCGAGCACCGGCCGGGCGCTGCGCAACGCCCGTTCCAGCACGGCCTGCGCCGAGCGGTCGCCCGAGGCCAGGCCGCGCGTCCACGCCGAGCCGGGGCGGCCCACCGCGGCCAGCGACTCGCGCACGTACGCCGGTGGCGAGGCCAGCACCCGGTCGACGGCGGTGTCGAAGTCGTGGTCGAGCGCCCACAGGTACTCGACGGCGCCCGCGTCGGACACGAGCTCCAGCAGCGGCAGCGCCTCCCGCGGCAGCGCCCTCCGGGTCCGGGCGACCCACGGCCCCAGCAGGCCGCGGCCGTTCCCGCACAGCGCACCGGCCGCCAGCGACAGCTCCACCAGCGGCGCCGGCGCGGGCAGGAACCGCGTGCGCAGCAGGTCCTCGGCCGTGAACCGGATCCTCAGCACGCGCGCGAGTGCAGCACACACCACCGGGCGTTGTCCTGTGCTTTTCCGACTTTCCGCCCTGCCGGAAGGTCCGTGCCGTGCCGCGGCGAGCACGCCAACCTCGGTGGTGTCCGCAAGAACACCCAAGGGGAGAAACCGAATTGCGCAGGATCACCTTGTTGCTCGCCACCGTCGTCGCGCTCTGCACCGGGTTCGCGACCTCGGCCTCGGCCGGCACGATCTTCTTCCAGCTCAAGGTCCAGCACACGCTGAAGTGCCTGCAGGTCAGCGGCGGCACCACCGCCGTGCAGTCGACGTGCGGGGGCTTCCAGCAGCAGAACCAGATCTTCGTGCTGGACCCGCTGCCCAACGGCAACCACCGGATCAGGAACGTCTCCACGAACAGGTGCCTCGACATCCGCGGCGCCAACCCGGCCACCGGCGCCGACGTCATCGAGTTCACCTGCACCGCCGGGGCGAAGCACCAGGAGTGGGGGTTCGGCTTCGACGGGGCCGGCCACTACGAGGTCGTGTCGGCGCTCAACCAGAAGTGCCTCGACGTCGACACGTTCGGCGGTGGCACGAACAACGGGGCCCGCGTGCAGATGTGGGACTGCCTGGACAACCCCGCGCTCAACCAGCGCTGGAACCTCCAGTCGATCTGACCCGGCGGGCCGGGGACCGTTTCCCGGACGGGAGACGGCCCCCGGCCCGGCCGGGCCGCTACTGCCGCATCAGGCCGACCGCGTCCCGGGCGTGGAACACGGCCGGTGAGCCGGCCGTGGCCTCCTGGTACGAGCCGCGCCGTTCCCACCGCACGCCGTAGATCAGGCCCGGCAGGAGCCGCCGGAACCGCAGGTGCACCTCGCCCGCGGCGTCCACCGGGAACGGCTGCCCTGCCGGGTCGCGGCGGTAGGCGCCGTCGAAGCGCTGTACCTGCGGCTTGTGGTCGGGGCCGAAGCGCACCCGCAGGTCGAACTGCTCGCACGGGCGTTCCGGCACGTGCAGCAGCTCGGGCAGCAGCGACTCGCGGTCGAGCGGGTAGCGCAGCGCGAACTCGAAGGTCTCGCCGCGCGGCAACGGCTCGGCGGGCACCACCGTGAACCCGGGCCGGGCGTGGGTGACGACGCCGTGGTCCTGCAGCGTGCCGCCGTAGAGGAGCCGGGTGTCGCGGCGCGGCACCGCGAACAGCGCGGTGAACTCGACCTCGTCGACGTGCTCGGCGTCGATCACGAGCCGGTGCCGTTCGACGACCTCGGGCCTGCCGTGGTCGAGGACCACCGACACGTTCAGCTCCGCGAGGTGCCAGCCCCCGGTCTCGCGGCGCGTGGTCGTGGCGGCGAGCTCGGCCAGCTGCTCGACGGCCTCGTCGACGCGGCGGCGCACGGTGCGCGCGTCACGGTCGACCTCGGCGGCCACCCAGACGACCCGGTCCTGGTACAGCGGCAGGCGGGTCTCCGGGGTCAGCGCGAACGCCGCGCGCGCGGCGAGCTGCAGGTCGTCCGGCAGCTGCTCGACCAGCTCGGTCAGCCGCGTGATCAGCTTCTGCCGCGCGGCCAGCGGCCCGTCCGAGCGGGTGATGCCGCACGCGGCGCGCAGCGTCGGCCCGATCTTCTCGTCGATCCCTCCCGCGTGCACACCACGCCCCTTGCGCACCCTCTTCAGCTCGCGGACCAGGTTCTTGTGCGTCGTCACCGTTCGCCCTCCCCTTCGTGTGCGGCGCAGCGTGCGACGGGGGCGTGGACGGGAAGTGGACACACCGTGGATTGATCAGTGGTGTTCTGGACGCAGCACCGACGCGGCGAGCGCGATGCCCAGCCGGACGCCGTCGCGGGCGAGGAAGACGCGTGAGACGCCGATGCGGTCCAGCGCGGGCACGTCGACGGCACCGACCCCGAAGACGATCATCTCGGGGCCGTTGTCCGAGGTGGTGAGGCCGGAGAGCGGTGTCTCCCAGACCGCGTCGGTGGCCCGTCCGTCCGAGATGAAGAACAGCACGGGACGCCGGACTCGGATCTGTTGCGCTTTCAGCACCGTCACGTCACGGTCGATGGTGGTGCGCATGAGGGTGAACGTCGCGCCGAAGTCCGTTCCGGATTCCTGGCGGGGGCGAATGATCTCCACGCCCTCCAGCGCGGGTCTCAGCGGCTGCACGACGCACGGGCTCCGCGCGAACGCCACCACGCACACGCGGACCTGCGTGAGGCCCAAGCCCTCCGCGTGCACGGCACCGCGGAACTCGCGCAGCCCGGCGTTGACCTCGTCGAGGTGGTCGGTCATCGAGAACGACACGTCGCAGACCACGTAACACGGCAGCACTTCGGACACCATGCGTCTCCCCCAAGTCACTTCACGTGACCCCAGCTTTCCGCTCCCGTGTAGACCAAAAGTGGAAAGAATGCTGATTCGCGACACACCAAAGGGCCCTTGTGCGACATCCATGCCAGAAGTGAAGCTGGCTCGAAGGAGGCGGAGTGGAATTCCGGATGCTGGGTCCGCTGGAGGCGTGGCAGGACGGCGCGCCGGTACCACTGGGGGACCTCCAGCAGCGCTACGTCCTCGTGGTCCTGCTCCTCAACGCGAACAGGCCGATGACACCGGAGCGGATCACCGAGATCGTCTGGCCGGACCAGCCCGAGCGCAAGAACCTGGTCCGCGGGTACGTGAACAAGCTGCGCAAGGCGTTCGCCGAGGCCGGTGCCTACGACGTCGTGATCGAGACGACGCCCACCGGGTACGTGCTGCGCGTCGCCGAGGAGAAGATCGACACCGTCCGGTTCGACCGGCTGCGCGACCAGGCCGCGCGGGCGGTGCACGACAACGACGGGCGCCGTGCCGTCGACCTGCTGCGGGAGGCCGTGGCGCTGTGGCGCGGCCGGTTCATCGAGGACATCGACATCGACCGGGTCGGTGGCGCCGACGTCGTCTTCTCCGACGAGGGCCACCACGACGCGATCGGTGACCTGGCCGAGCAGGAGCTGGTGATCGGCGACCACCGCTCGGCGCGCGACCGGATGCGCCGCGCCGTGCGTTCCCGCCCTGACCACCAGAAGTACGCCGAGCTGCTGATGCGCGCGCTGATCGCGGGCGGCGACCAGGTCGGTGCGGTCAAGGTGTTCGAGGCGGCCGGTGAGGCGCTGGCGCAGGCCGGGTTCGAACCGGGTCCGCTGCTGCGCAACCTCGCCGAACGGGCCCGCCGCGGCGAACCGGTGAGCTCGCTGCCCTCCCGTCCCGGCCGGTTCACCGGGCGCGCGGCGGAGCTGGCCGCGGTCGAACGGGCCGCGGCGGGAACGGGCGAGCGGCGCGCGGTGTGGGTCAGCGGCGCTCCCGGCGTCGGCAAGACGGGACTGGCGGTCGAGGCCGCGCACCGGCTCAAGCGCCGGTTCCCCGACGGTCAGCTGCAGGTGCGCCTGAACGGGTTCACGCCCGGTGTGGCCCCGACGTCGGTCTCCGACGCGCTGACCCAGCTGCTGACCGAGCTGGGCGTGCCACCCGAGCAGATCCCGGACACCGTGAACCGCAAGGCCACCCTCTACCAGACGCGTCTCTACGGCACGAAGACGTTGGTGGTGCTCGACAACGCTGTCTCGGCCGAGCAGGTGCGGCCGCTGCTGCCCGAGGCCGAGGGCTGCTTCGCGATCGTGACGAGCCGGCAGATGGGCGAGCCGGACATCAGCGCCCACGTCCGGCTGTCCCCGTTGCCGCCGGACGACGCCTTTTCCCTGTTCACCGCGCTCATCGACCCGTTCCGCGTGCAGGGCCGCTCCGCCGACGTGGCGGGGCTGGTCAAGCGCTGCGGCTACCTGCCGATGCCGATCAACGTGGCCGCGGCGCTGTTCCGCAGGCACGACCGGTGGTCGCTCGACCACCTCCTGGGCCTGATCGACGAGAGCGGCCCGTGGCAGGAGGACGGCACCGCGGCGGTCCGCGCGTCGTTCCGCCAGCTCGACGCCGCCCAGCAGGAGGCGTTCCGGCTCTTCGGGCAGCTGCCGGGACCGGACGTCGACCTGAGGGGTGCGGCCGCGCTGCTGGGCCGCGACATCGCTGTCACCCGCGAGCTGCTCGACGACCTGCACGAGGTGTGCCTGCTGGAGGAGGTCGCGCCCGACCGCTACCAGATGCTCGACGTGCTGAAGGAGTACGCCTCCGCCGACCCGCCCGCGACGGGACCGGAGGCGTTGCTGCGGCTGCTCGACTTCTACGTCGTCACGCTCGCGTCGGCGGTGGGCACCGCGTACCCGTTCGACCAGGCCGGCCGGCCGTCGGTGGACCGCACGAGCCCGTACGCGCTGGAGTTCGGGAGCGAGGAGACCGCGCTGGCGTGGGTGACCACCGAGCGCGACAACCTGGTGGCCGCCGTGCACCACGCGAGCCGCACCGGGCTGGCGGGGCACGCGTGGCGGGTCGCCGTGCTGGTGTGGCGGCGGTTCGCGTCGGCCAACCGGTTCCACGACTGGATCGAGGCCACGGAGCTGGCGCGGGAGGCGGTGGGCACCGACCGGTACGGCCGGGCCCACGTGCTGCTGCGGCTCGCCTCCACGCACGACCGGCTGGGCCACCACGCGCAGGCGCTGGAGCTGGCCACGAAGGCGCTGCCGCTGTGGACCGAGCTGGCCGACGTGCGGGGCGAGGCCGCGACGCTCGCCACGATGGCGATCTGCACCATGCAGCTCGGCGACCACGAGAAGGCGACCGGGCAGTTCGAGACCGCGTTGCGCAAGTACGAGCAGTGCGACGACCTGCGCGGCCAGGCGCACATGCTGAGCCACCTCGGTTACCTCGACGAGCAGCACGGCGAGTTCGAGACGGCGTTGCGCCGGCACGAGGCCGCCGTCCGCATCCAGCGCTCGATCGGCAACCGGCGCGGTCTCGCCCACGCGTTGAACAACCTCGGCGCGAGCCGCCAGCACCTCGGCGGGCTCGACGACGCGATCCCCGAGCACGTCGAGGCCTACGAGATCGCCTCCGAGCTCGGCGACTCGGTGCTGGCCGCCTACGCGTTGACGAACATCGCCGACGCGCACCGGCTCGCGGGCCGCCTCACCGAGGCGGTGCGCCACCACGAGCTCGCCACGTCCCACGCGTCCGAGGTCGTCGACGCGGACCTGCGGGCCCGCCTGTTCCGCGACCGCGGCCTCGTGGCACTGGACGGCCGCGACCACCTGGCGGCGCTGCGGCTCTTCCAGTCCTCACTGGACGTCGCCGACGCCACCGGCAACCCGACGCACCGCTCGCACGCGGAGGCCGGCATCGCCCGCGCCCTGCACGCGCTGGGCCGGCACCGGGAGGCCGCGGCGCACTGGGACGTGGCGGAGGAGGTGTACGCGGCGCTCGACCAGCCGGAGGTGCGGGAGGTGCGGGCCCAGCGCGCGGACATGACGTGCGCCTGCGGTCAGCGGTGAACCAGCCGCTTGAGATCGGGGTACACCGCGCGCACGGCATCGTGGTTGTGCCAGCGCCCCAGCGTCCGCGCGAGCTGCCGCAGGTCGGTCCTGATCGTCGCCGAGTCCACGGCCTCGGCGTCGGTCAGCGTCGCGGCCAGCGTGCGGCAGCCCTCGTCCACCTCGCCCGCCAACGCGTGGGCGAGCGACCGCCGGGCCCCGAACCGCGCCCTGGACCGCCGTGACTGCGCCGGGATCAGCTCGATCTGCCGGTCCAGCAGCTCCGCGGCCTCGGCGTTGCGCCCCAGGTCCACCAACGACCAGCCGCGCGCCAGCTCCAGCGGGTCCGGCACGCTCGACCCGAGCACCGGGTACGGCCGGTCGTCGCGTGGTGCGTCCTGCATCAGCTCGGCCGCGCGTTCGAACGCGCTTTCGGCCGCATAACGGTCTCCCGCCAACGCGTGGCCTTGTGCCTCACGGCGTGCGGCCAGCGCGAGTGTGCGCGCTCCGGCCCGTCCGATCCACTGCGCCTGCTGGGCGAGGTTGATCGTGGTGGCCGCCTCCTGCCGGTAGAGCGCGAGCCCCGCCTCCCGCACGAACGCGTAGCAGGCGATCTCCGGGTCACCGGCCGCGCGGGACAGCTCGGAGGCGTGCCGCGTCCACCACAGCGCGTTCTGCTCGTCGCCCGCCTCCTGGCTCATCCAGCCGGTGTACTCGGCGATCCGCGCGGCCAGCCGCTGCAACGCGACGCTGCCGTCCCTGCGCGCGGTGGCGTCGACCTTGTACTGCAGCTCCTTCAACGGTTCCAGGAGCATCGTCGGACTCGTCCGCAGCCCGAGGCCCTGCAGGTGCTCGAACCGGTCGCGGATCCGCACCGCGAGGTCGGGCCCCTGCCCGGTGCCGGTGAGCGCCCCGACGCCGAGCATCGTGCCCGCCACCAGCAGCTGGCGCCGCGTCGGCTGCGGCCGGGTGGCGGCGGCGACCAGCTCCCCGCCGGTGCCGAGCGCGCTGTCGCACAGCCGGGCGAACGCGGTGTTCGGCGGTTTCAGCCCATTCTCGATCTTGCTGAGATATCCCTTGCTGTAGTGCACCAGCTTTGCCAGCTGCCCCATCGACAATCCCGCGGCGAGACGTCGTTCCCGCAACAGCTCACCAAAGTTCTCCGCCACGACTGCCTCCCGCTCAGACGTTCCCCGAGTACAACACCCCGACGAGTTCAGCGCAATGCCCCGGCCTTCCACCGAATAACGGCGGTCGACCGGGGCGAATTGCTCTCAGCTCAGTCGTGCCACGGGTTCCCACCGCCGTTGGGCGCGTCCGTGGTGGTCGTGGTGGGCGGCGGCGGGGTGCCGTCGGCGGTGGCCGCGGGCCCGGAAACGGCGGCGGCGAAGCTGAGCGCGGTCACCAGGGCGGCGACGGTCACACCGAAAGTGGACAGGGTTTTGGACATGACGAATCCTCCGAAGGAAATCGCAGTTTGATTTCTGGATTTCGCCCGTTCGATTTCGGGCTACTTCGAGAATCCATCACCGAAAAGCGCGCAACCAGATGTTTCCCGTTGCCCGGCACAGCGGGCAACGGCCTCCACACCTGTTCCACTTCTCATCCACCAGGACAGCAGAAAGGCGGTGCCCCGGTTCAGGGCACCGCCTCGTTCACCACAGTCCGCGCTCTACCTCCGCGCGCGCTCGACCACGTCCTCCAGCCGCAACGGGCTCGGCGGGTGGTGGCTCAGGCACAGCGGCGCGCGCATCCGCCGGAACCCGAACGTGTCCCCGGTGACGTAGAACCGCCCGCGTTCCAGCCGCGAGATGTCCGCGACCGTGCTGCCCTTCGCGCGCGCCATCTCCGTCGCCGCCGCGATCTGCGCCGGGCTGTTGAGCCGGCCGAAGAACTGCGTGGTCGCGTTGCCGGTCACCTGGTTGTGCACGCCTTTCGGCGCCTGCGTGGCGAGCAGCAGCCCCAGCCCGTACTTGCGCGCCTGCGAGGCCAGCAGGATCGTGCTCTGCGTGCTCGCCGTCCACGCCCCGGACGGCGCGATGGTCTGCGCCTCGTCCATCACCAGCAACCCGCCCAGCGGCCGGTCGGCCGCCGGGTTGCGCTTGATCCAGGCGAACACCTCCAGCTGCAGCTGGCTGATGAACCCCTGCCGCTGCTCCTCCGACGGCAACCCGACGAAGCTGATCACCGACACCCGCGCGCGCCTGCCGTCCGACGGCGTGAGCAGCACCCCGGGGTCGGTCGGCTCGCCCTGCCCGCCGAGCAGCGGGTCGTTCACCATCGCGGCCCTGAGCGTCTCCGCCAGCTCCACCGCCGTCGCCGGCGCCGAGTTGAGCTTGCTCACCCCGTCCGGCAGCTCGGCCAGCACCTCGACGAACCCGTTGAGGTCACGCCGGTCCCTGCGCGCGTAGTACGTCAGCGCCTCTCTGAGCACTGCACGCCCACGCACCGCGAACCGCGACTCGCTGGCCACCCGCGCGTGCGGCACCAACCGCGCCACCGCCGCTTCGACGGCGGCACCGAACTCGTCGGGATCTCCCCGCACCTCCGCGAAGTCCGGCAACGGGTGGAAGCTCAGCGGCCGCCCGCCCGCACGCCCCGGCGTCCACACCACGACCTCGGTGTGCGCCAGGTACTCCGCCGCGCGCTCCGCGTCCCCCGGCCGCCACTCCCCCGGCGGCTCCGGCCACGCGTCCCCCAGCCGCGCCAGGTCGTTGTTGGGGTCCAGCACGATCGCCGACACCCCGCGCAACGCGCACTCCTCGACGATCCGCCGCAGCAGCACCGTCTTCCCGCTGCCGGACCCGGCGAACACGATGGCGTGCTTGCGCAACGACTCCAGCTCGATGCGGATCTCCCCGTCCATGCCGAGCACGATCTCCCCCGGCGCCGCCTCCGGCACCGGCGGTGGCCGGGTCTCCTGGTGCGAGGCCGCCGTCCGCTCCTGCGCGGGCAGGACCGAACGCAGGAACGTGGCACCGCTGGCCGGTTTGCGCGCCACCAGCCACGACAGCAGCTGGTGGGTCTGCATCGCGCAGATCTCCTTGAGGGCGCTGAACGTCCGCAGGTCGTCGTCGCTGATGTCGACGCACCGGCCACCCGCCTGCTCCAGCGCGGCGACCTCCTGCCGGGTCTTCGCACCGGTCCAGCCCTTGGCGCCGTTGCGGATGATGACCAGGTGCCGGCCCTGCCCGCCGTGCGTGCCCTCGGCGGCGGCACGGGCGTCGCGCAGCTTGCGCAACACCCGGTTGCCGTGGCTGCTCGCGATGAACACCAGCCCCCAGCGCTCCTGGGTGTCCAGCTCCTCGTTGACCGTGAGGCGCAGCCCGGCGTGCAGGCGCCCGTCCTCGGACTGCGGCTCCGGGTGCCACTTCAGGTCGTCGTTGCCCACCTCGGTGATCCACGACTTCAGCCCGGCCAGCAGCAGCGGCGGGACGACCTCGTCCTCGTTGTGCGGCCGGATGTCCCCGGCGACGACCCCGGACTGCTCCCGCAGCCGCGCGAACCGCGCGTCGAACTCGGCCAGGTGGTCCTGCTCCCGCACGGCGGGCTCCGGCGCCTCGGCCGGCTGTGCCTCGTCGAACGACGTCAGCTCCCTGATCTCGCCGTACAGGCAGGCCTCCGCGTGCGCGTGCACCCGCTTGAGCAGCTGCCGCGGCGTCCGGTTGGCCCACGTCGCGGCGTCGAACGCGCTCAGCGCCACCGGCCACGTCGGGTGCGGCGGCGTGATCCCGTTGCGCTGGTAGATCACGCCGAGCCACTTCTCCAGCAACCGCCTGCCCAGCACGGGGTCCGCGATGGCGGCGAGGATCGGGGTTCTGGTGAACCGGTCCTCGACGGTGCTGGTCGCGATCGACTTCAGCATCGTCCACGTGTCGGGCAGGCAGGCCACCACCGTGAGCGTGCGCCTCGTGGTCTCACGGAGCTGCATCAGACCGTCGGAGATGTCACTGATCTCCTGGCGGAGCTCGGGGTTCGTGACGATGTCCCCGACCGCGTCGCGGCCCTTGTTCACCAGCGTGTCCAGCTGGTCGACCGCGATCACGCACGGCCCGGTCATCGCGAGGACGCGGGACACGTCGCGGACCAGCTCCCGCGACGGCTTCGGCTCGGCGGGCAGCCCCCACCGCCTGCGTTCCTCGCCCGTGTCGTCGCCGCCCTTGAGGTAGGACCGCGCGATCTCGGCGTGCTCGGACGCGTACAGCACCAGCGCCCTGATCGTGTCACCGCACTCCACCGCGATCCGGCTGTCCACAGTGCGCAGTCCGCTCAGGAACGCCCGCAGGTGCTCCGGTGTCAGCTCCGCCTGCCCCACCACGGCCCTGGCGACGTCCTCGGACACGTCCGCGCCCATGCACAGCTGCCGCAGCAGCACGGTGAGCTGCAGCTCGCCCTCGTCGTCGGCCCTGCGGAGCTCGCTGCGCAGCGCGTCGGCGATGTCGTCCCAGAACGCCTTCCCCGACGTCACCTCGACGAGGAAGAAGTAGCCGCCCTCCTGCTGGACCATGCGGCGCACGGACCCCAGCAGGTGCGTCTTGCCCACGCCCTTCTCGCCCTGCAGCACCAGCCCGCCGATGCTCGGCCCGACGCTGGCCCGCGCGTCCGCGATGCCGGCGCGCAGGCGGTGCTCCGCCCGCGTGTGCAGGCCGTCGACGTGGAACGGCGAGGTGTGCCACACGTCGTCGGGTGTCTCGGCGGAGTTGAACCGCACGACCGCCAGCGCCTCGCGCAGGTGCTCGGTCATGATTCCTCGATCGCCACGAGGTGCTTGTCCTCGCCGCCGATCCGGATGGCCGCCGCGTGGTCCTCGTCGGTCAGCACCTTGCGGTTCGCGCTCGCCACCAGGTGCGTGGAGCCGTCCTTGACCATCTTCAACAACGTCTGGTCGACCTCCTCGCGTTCCGCGCCGTCGAGCCGCGGCCGCAGCTTCGCGAGCCGCACCCAGTCCTGGTAGCCGTCACCGAGCTCCAGGTACACCTGCTTGATCAGGTCCTCGAGGTCTCTCGAGCGAATCGCTTCAGCGAGCAGCCCCTTCTGCCGCAGGAACGGCACGAACCGCCGCACCATCTCCAGAAGCGCCCTCGCCTGCGGTCCCATCCGTGCCGGCATCTCGCTCTCCGTCAGGTCGGTGATGCACCACTCAATGCCCTCATCCGTGATCCGGTGCGTGTAGGGCGTGACATCCGTCGACGACTCGATCAACTTGTCCCGGTTCAACGCCTCCCGGTCGGCGCGACCGAACTTGATCTTGCGCTGGACGGTGAACTCGGTGTTCGCCATCTCGCGGTTCTCCAGCAGCAGCACCATCAACACCGCTTTGGCACTGGACGCGTACTTCTCCGGCATCACGCCGCCTTTCAGTCGGTGAACGCGTTGACTCGTCGCTCGATCCGGGCGAGCAGAGCGCGCACCTCGGCGCGCAGCTGCCCAGGAACCACCACGGCGGTCCCTTTGAGGTGCGATTTGGTCAGCAGGGCCAGATCCGCCGTCAGGACCCGCACCGCGTCCATGTCGCCGTCGTCGAGCGCGACAGCGATCCCCTGCACGGTCTCCCTGACCAACGCCAGCCTTGCGGAGGACGGCAGCTGCTCCGGCACCTCCCGCAACGCCACTTCCGCAGCCCGCAACGCCTCCTGGTCCGGCTCGGCCTCCGTGGCCGGAACCGCCTTGAGCAGGTCGTGCAGCTCCCTGGCCACCCGCACGGGCCGCACGTCCGGGTCGAACTCCCCGAGCTGCAGGTTTCGCAGGAAACCCGGCAGCAGGTCACGTGACGTGTGCGGGCTGACCAGGCAGAACAGCCGCCGCTCCGTTCCGTCGGGTCCCAGCGCCCGCCGCGCGAACCGTTCCGCCTCGGTCTGCTGCCACCGGCTCAGCCGACCGTCGACCAGCAGGCACAGGTGCTCGGCGGGATCGTTCGCCTGGTCGAGGATGCCGGGGTCACCCGACAGCGAGTGCTCCGCGCGCACCCCCAGCAGGCGCAGCTCGGTGATCAGCTCGGTCGAGGTCTGCCACAGCGACCGCGGGCTGGACACCAGCAGGTCCAGGTCGAACTGGCGGCGCCGGGAACGCGCGGCGGCCACGTAGGCGTCGCGGTTGTCCGCCAGCAGGTCGGTCCGGTCGAACTCCTGCGCGACCACCGCGGCGACCGTCTCCAGCGCGAACGAGATCTGGTCCGAGGACGGCGGCTGCTCCGCCACGACGGGCAGCTGCTCGCCGAAGCTCCAGTACGAGATGTAGGGCACGGTGAGGTGCCGCATCATCTGCTCCGGCGTCACGCCCTTGATCAGCCAGTTGCCGAACAGCGGCGCGACGACCCCGGCGCACTTCTTCTGCCAGTCTTCTGCCCGCTCGTACTCGACCCGGTTGTCCAGCCTGGACAGCACCGGCAGCACCTGGTGCCGGGGCCGGTCGTAGGGCAGCCGGTCCCTCGCCCTGTCGGCGAGGCGGACGATGTCCACCACCTCGTTGAGGTTCTGGTCGTTGGCGGTGAACACGACGACCAGGCGGTCGGGCAGCTGGGCCGTGCAGATGCTCGCGATGTCGGACACACCGGTGCGGCTGTCGATCAGCACGAAGTCGTACTTGGCGGTCCACTCCTCGCGGTAGGCCTCGAGGTGCGCCGCGAACCCGCGCTCGTACAGGTCCTCCCAGTCGATCGACTGCATCCGGCGCGAGTACGAGCCGTCCAGCCGGCGGTCCTCGGTCCGCCCCGCGGCGATCAGGTCGAGCACCCCGCCGTCCACCGCGACCCGCACCTCGTGCGCGCCGGGCGTCCTCACCCCGGCCAGGAACTCGTGTGCGATGTCGACCACACCGCTGCGCGGTTTCTCCGGCAGGTGCGGGTCGAAGTAGAGGTGCAGTCCGGGGGCTTCCAGGTCCCAGTCCACGGCGAGCACGCGATAACCCCACCGAGCGAGCAACACCGCCGTGTTGGCCAGGGTGAAGCTGCGTCCGACGCCGCCTTTGTAGGAGTAGAACGTGATCACGGTCCCGGTCATCACTCGAACCTCGGCAACGGCGGAGGAGGGATGAGCACCGGCTCCGGGTGCTCGACGATCGGCCAGTCCGGACTCCAGTCCGGCACCTGCTGCGCCAGTTCCACGAGATCGCGGGCGAGCTCCCTCACCCGGCGGCAGAAGTAGATGTACTCCACCGTGTCCTGATAAACGGGTTCGGTGTAGGAGTACTCCTTGAAGTCCTGCCAGGAGCGCATGCGTTCTTTGACCGCGAATTTGTGCGAGTCCGAGTAGAGAATCGGGTAGACCAGCCCCTGCGGGAAGTCAGCGGAGGCCAGTCCGAGCACGGCCTCGCGCGCCCGCATGCTCTCCAGCTCGGCCATGCACCAGTGGGACTCGAAGTAGTGCGGCGTCATGAGCTGGATCATGATCTTGCTGCGGTGCAGCGAGTTCACCAGGTGGTGCGACCAGTCCACCGCCCGCGGCATCACCCGGTCCATGTAGACCTTGGGCGCCGGCGCACACTCGTCAGCGAGGTACTCGACGAGCTTGTTGTAGAAGTGGTTGAGCAACCATTTCTGCACGCTGCCCGTTCGGCTGTAGCTGATGAAGAAGTCATATTTGTAGCCGGACACAGCGGCCAACGATAGATGCCGATATCCGGCAAAAAAAGACAAAAAAGAGGCCGATTTCGGTCATTCTGTCCATAAAGTGGACATAAACCGGGCAGGCTGCAACCAGCAAGAAGCCCCCGGTCCTGGTGGACCGAGGGCTTCTCATGCGAAGTGGACGATACTGGGATTGAACCAGTGACCCCTACCGTGTCAAGGTAGTGCTCTCCCGCTGAGCTAATCGTCCGAGCGGATGACGAGACTCGAACTCGCGACCCTCACCTTGGCAAGGTGATGCGCTACCAACTGCGCTACATCCGCGTGCCCCTCAGGATTCCCTTGTGGGGTTTCCCTCGGTGCGGGAGGAACTTTATCCGACGCTCCCCGGAAGTTCCAAATCGGCTGATCTTGAGCCTGCCGGCGCCTCCGGAAGGCCCCCGGAGCGCGATGCAGAGGCCGTGGAACGAGAACGGGGCGAGGTGCGTTGTGCACCTCGCCCCGCTGTCGATCCGATGGACGATACTGGGATTGAACCAGTGACCCCTACCGTGTCAAGGTAGTGCTCTCCCGCTGAGCTAATCGTCCGAGGCGGAGACGGGAATCGAACCCGTGTACAGGGCTTTGCAGGCCCTTGCCTAAGCCACTCGGCCACTCCGCCAGGAGCATGAGTCCTCGATGGACACCCATCGTGAACCCACAGAGCGGATGACGAGACTCGAACTCGCGACCCTCACCTTGGCAAGGTGATGCGCTACCAACTGCGCTACATCCGCGTACATCACTGACTTCGTGATGTTGAACAAACCTTATACGAGGGGTGCAACCCACTTTCACCGGGGGTACCCGCACCGCCTCCGCGGGCCCCCTACCTCGGGTTTTCAGCTCAGGTCGTTCGAGATCAGGTGCGTGAGCGCCTCGTCGACGTTGACCCACAGGTGCTCGTTGCCGGGCACGACGACGTCGTAGGTCCGGTCGAGGAAGTCCGCGAGCTCCTGAGCCGACGCCTCGAACATGGCGTGCCCGGACGGCGAGCTGAGCTCGATCACGACGACCTCGGGGTCGTCGGCGGCGGGGCGGATCCGGACGTCACCGTCACCGGCGTCCGCGATCAGGCCGTCCGCGAGCAGGTCGCGGGCGAACACCCACTCGACCCAGCCCGCGCGACCCGTGCGGAACGCGGCCACGACCGCGTACGGGTCCTTTGTGTCATATCGCAGCTCCACCTGGACCGGGACCGCCGGGGTCCTGGGCGCCAGCAGGTCGAAGACCGCTGTCGAGCGGAGCGTCACGTGGTCGTTGCGCATCGTCGTTACCCTCTTCTCCCTTCCCGGTCAATGAAACGACCGAGCACCTCAGTTGTGACGTGCATGTGGCGAGGAACGCTCGCCGTCCGACCGCAGATCACCCCTTCGGGTCAGCTTTGCTGCACTCGGCGACCATTCGTGCGCGTTCCGTGCCTTCCTCGTCGTCAGCCCACGTTCAGCGACCCCCATCTTGCTGGGTCTAACCTGAACCCGGTACCGGCTGTTGCGCGAATGTTGGACGTGAGGACATCTCTGGTGGCTGACTCGCCCGGCCCGACCGCTGCGCCACGTAGCGACCGGCCGACCGACTTCGAGCTCGTGCAGAGGCTCGCGCAGGGCGACCGGCCGGCGTTCGGCGAGCTGTACGACAGGTACGGCACGCCCGCGTACTCGCTGGCCAGGCGCATCTGCGTGGACGCGGAGCTCGCCGAGGACGTCGTCCAGGAGGCCTTCCTCGCGCTGTGGCGGCACCCCGCCAGGTTCGACCCCGCGCGGGGCGGTTTCGGGACCTGGTTGATGACCCTGGTGCACCACCGAGCGGTGGATGCCGTCCGTAAGGAAAACACCCAGCGCCGTCGAACTGTTCCCTTGACCGAGGACGTGTCACCTCCGACGGACGGTTCCGACCACGAAGCGTTGGTGAGCGTGGTGGGCGCCGAGGTCCGGGCGGCGCTGCGCACGTTGCCCGAGGAGCAGCGCCAGGTCATCACGCTCGCCTACCTCGGTGGCTACACGCAGTGCGAGGTGGCGAAACTGACCGGCGTCCCGCTGGGAACTGTGAAATCGCGCACGTTCGCGGCGATAAGACGCCTGAGAGGCACGTTGGGGAACCTGTGGGCCGGCGAGACCGGCGAGACGACGGGAGTGAACCGGTGAACGGCGAGCTGTGCGCTCACGAGGAACTCGCCGTCGGCTGGGCGATGCACTCCCTGGAGCCCGACGAGGAGGCGGTGGCCCGCGACCACCTGCCGACCTGCTCCACCTGCCAGGCCACCGTCCGTTCGACGGAGGAGGTCCTCGCGGGCATCGGCGGCGCGGTCCGCCAGGAACAGCCCCCGGCCCACCTGCGCGCGCGACTGCTGGAGCAGATCGAGCACACCCCGCAGGAGCCCCCGGCCGCACCCCACCCGCGCCCAGCGGCCCCGACCCCGCTGCGCCCGCAACCGCGCCGCCGCACCGGCCGGCTCCTGCTGGCAGCGGCCGCCGCAATCGCGGTCCTCGCGGCAGGCGGCTTCCTCGGCGTGCGCGTGACCCAGCTCTCCGACGAGGTCGCCGCCTCGAAGGCCCGCACCGACGACCTGAACAAGGCCCTGGTCCTGGCCGCCGACCCGGCCACGAACCGCGCCCTGCTGCGCACCGGCTCCGGCATCGACGCGGCCGTGGTCCTCTCCGGCCCGACCACCGCGGCCGTCATGCCGATGAACCTGAAGCCGAACGACTCGGGCCACGTTTACGTGGTGTGGGGTGCGAGCACGAAGGCGCCGGTACCGTTGGCCGTGTTCGACGTACGCGCCGGCTCGACCGACCCGCAGCTCCTCTCGTGGTCGGCCGACGCCCACAAGCACACGACCTTCGCGGTATCACTGGAACCCGGCCGCCAGGCCCCTCCGAGCCCCTCGGAAGTGCTGGCACTCGGCCAGGTTGCGTCCGCCTGAGTCCCAACAGGATGATCGACACATGACCAAGCCCGACGCGAAGCCCACCGAGCACAAGGGCTGGCGCAACTGGTTCCACCGCAACCCGGCGCTGAACCTCGCCTACCGCATCGGCGTCGGCGTGATCGGCGGCGTCGTGCTGGTCGCGGGCGTCATCATGATCCCGTACCCCGGCCCCGGCTGGCTAGTGGTCTTCGCGGGCCTCGCCATCCTCGCGACCGAGTTCGAGTGGGCCGGCCGCGTCCTGAAGTTCGCCAAGCGCTACTACGACCGCTGGGTGGAGTGGCTGAAGCGCCAACCGGCGTGGGTCCGCGGCCTCGTGATGGCCGGCGTCTGCGCCATCGTCCTGGTCACCTGCTACTTCCTCAACGTGTTTGCGCTGGTAGGAGGCTGGTTCGGCCTCGACTGGGCCTGGTTGCAGAGCCCGATTTTTGGTTCTCGTTGATGATGTTGTAAGCTATGACCACACCGCGAGAGCGGGGCAGCAAGACAACAGAACACGGGCGTTTAGCTCAGCGGGAGAGCGCTTCGTTCACACCGAAGAGGTCACTGGTTCGATCCCAGTATCGCCCACACACCCCGAAAGCCTCTGACCTGCGAAGGTCGGGGGCTTTCGGCTTTCTCGGGCACCCGTAGACCCCTGGTTCCGAGGCGTCGGTGCAGAAAGTGGTGCTAAACCGGTGTCGTCCCACGTCAGACCAGCCCCTTCTGCGAGGGCGGCAGGAACAGACCAATCACTGCCTCCGCGGCGTCGCGATCAAGGTCCTCGATGTCCGCGGAGTAGGTGTCGAGCGTGAACGCCACCGTCGCGTGTCCGAGGCGAGAGCTGACAATCTTCGGGTGCACACCCGCTCGCAGCGAGATGGTCGCGTAGGTGTGCCGGATGTCATGGAATCGAATCTTCGGCAGCCCCAGGAGATCGACCAGCCTGTTGAACTCCTCGGTGATGGTGTCCGGGTAGATCGGTCGACCATCTTCCCAGCAGAACGCCAGCCCGTGGTCCCGATAGGCCTCGCCCCACTCCCGCTTCTCCTTCTCCACCTGCTGAAAATGCACGGTCAGCACCCCGGTGGTGAAGCTGTCCAGCGCGAGCAGCCGGCGGCTCTTCTGACTCTTGCCCGAGCCCTTCACCGCTCTTCCGCCAGCAATAACTCGTGTGGTCGCCGCCATACGAACCACCTTCTTCGACAGGTCGAAGGCGGCAATCTCAACACCGCTCAACTCGGAGCGGCGAACCCCGGTCGACGCCTCCAGGACCCACAACGCATACCAGCGGTGATGTCGCGCGTGCTCGAGGAAGAGCATCATCTGCTCCGGAGTCCAGGTGCTGTGGTTCCGCCTCGGGACCGATGGAGCCTTCACACTTCGAACCGGGTTGAGGCTGAGGTACTTCCACATCACCGCCACGCTCATCGCAGAGCTGAGCATGATGTGGACGCTCTTCACGGTCTTCGGCGCGAGCCCAGGTACATGGGGCTTTGGGATGCGACCGACCTCGTAGCGCCGGACGGCACGGCGTGCAGCGGCGTAGGTCACACCTACCTTGTCAGCGATCTCCCGCGGCCGAATCTCCCGATCTGCGGCACGAGCTTCCTTCCACAGCTCGTACATCTCGCCGTTGGTATTGCGCTTCTGACGCCCTTCCGTAAGCAGGTAGTCGTAGAGCGCAGCTACCACCGATGGCACGAAGTCCTGCATCAGGCGCTTTCCCACGATCGGCATCACGTAGGTCCGCGCCAACGTCTCATAGTTGGCCGCCGTCGTCGGTTCAGTAGTGAGGCGGACGTACGGAAAGTACTGCTCGAAGAAGTCGTTGATCGTGGCGCGAGACGGCTTCACATAGGTCTCGGTGGCGAGTGCAGCACGCGCTGCCTCCATCCCCGCCCACGCTTCGTCCTCAGTCTCGTAGCCGCTCTTCCTGATCTGCTCTCGTACACCAGTGAGAGGGTGCTCAGGCCCTTGGAAGGCATACGCCCACTTCCGGCCGCGCCGATACACCGATCCATCAGGACGCTTGCGGGACCGCTTTTTCTTGCCAGTCATGCCGCCTCAGCCCCCGCAGCGCCGTCCTGTCCGGGTTCGAGGAACTCGACAAGCCGGGCACGAACCACGTAGACCCTGCGTCCCATCCGGCGGACACCGGGCAGCAGCCCTGAGTGAGCGTATCGATAAGCCGAGGCTCGGCTGATGCCCAACAACCTGGCAGCTTCTGGAACGGACACAAGAGCAGGACCGCGTTCATCGAACATCATTTTCTCCAAACGCAAATAGGGTACGAGAAATGACCGAAATCAGCAATTTGAACTGTCAGTTCGCGTGCCCTGATTGGGTCAACCTCAACTGCACGCCCGCCCATGGGCATGACCGAAACTGTGCCCTGCCGAAGGGCGTCCTGATTGGACTACGAACCTCCTCACGCCTCATCGCGGGTCGACGGCGCTATGTACTCATGCCGGACGCAGGCGCCGCACGCAGACCGGAAGGCGCCGCTCATGCCGGTCACCTAACAAGGTAGAACCTATCATAGATAGGTGCTACCTATCCCAAGGAGGTCAGGGTTACCTTCCAGTCGGAGTGCCCGTACTTGCGGAGATGCTTGGTGGGTTCTGAGTACAGATCGGGGACACTGAGCAGCACTTGGCGCTCAGGATGAGCACTCGGTATACGCAAGCGCAGAAGGAGCATGACGGTGCAGCTTCGATGGCGGCTCAGGCAGGTTATGGCCTCCCGCGAGGTGTGGACAGGCAAAGAGCTGCGCGAGCTTCTTGCCGACCGCGCCGACTTCACTCTGTCCGGGCCGTCGGTGTACGCATTGATCAACAACGAGCCAACGCAAGTCAAAACCGACACCCTGCAGGCGCTGTGCACCGCGCTCCAGTGCACGCCGAACGAGTTGTACGGAGTGACCGCTCCACGTGAGATCTCGTTGGCGAACGAGCAGCCCCCACCTGACACGCCCGCTACGGGCTGACGGTGATCATGCCGCCTTCACCAGCAGGAGGCCCTCCTTCTTACCAGCGTCTGCAGATTCGATGCCGACCGCTGCCTGGATCCGGCGGTGCCAGTTGAGCGCAAAGCGCAGGCAGTTGGATTCACTGCGATGACTGGGCCCACAGCCGGGCACGTATCGGCCGCGCATGCTCCATGACATGGAGTCACTGCTGACGATCGAGTTGCCATACCGCTCAAGCCCGAGCACTTTGGCACCGAAGGCGTGCAGCCGGTATCCGCGGGCGGCAAGCGATCGCACGATCCATTCGACCTCGGCCGTGTGCTGGCGGCGACAGATGCTGCCGATACCAATCAAAGGCAGAGCAGCAAGGTCGACACCATGATGCTCGTACCAGTCAGCGCACCTGTGGTAGTCCGCCACGCTGTCACCCTGCAAGACAGGTATGAACGGCAGCTCGGAAGCCAGATCCCTCAGGCGCAAGTAGTTCGTCACGGTCATGCGTTGGTGCATACGCAGACTCGCGCCGGTACGCGCCAGAACAGACCGTTCCGTCATGCTGTCCATAGGCGCGGCAAAGGCAAGCTGCCCGATCTCGGTGGCGTAGCGCCTAACCGCGGTTACGTAGGTTCGCTCGTCGAACCTCCACCGACCGTGGAGTGATAGCTCCGTGAAGCCGCCCGAGTCCAGAGCCCATGGACCACTCGCACGTGGCAAGCTGCGCCGGCCAGCCAACCGTCGATGAGAAACCAGCAGCGGCACACCGAGGTCGCGGCTCAACCAGGCGGGCTGATGGGTACCTAGGTAGAACCTCATCGCGGCACCGCCCGGAACCGGGTACGCCGCATAGCCCACAGAACAGCGAGCGTGAGCACCGTTGCAGCGGTCTTGCCCGCGACTTGCCCTGGTACGGCGGTGAAGGAGCCGAACGCAAGCGGCACGAACAGCAGACTGTCGACGACCAACCCAGACAGGTTCGATACCAGAACCGCGCGTAGCTGCGGGCCTGGGCGCAGCACGGCGTAAAGCGCCGAGTCGACCAACTCGGACGCTGCGAACGCCACGACGCTGGCCACCGCAATCTGCGGCGATGCCAGGAGCCACGACAACCCTGCCCCTGTCACAACAGCAGCAGTTACACCTGGCACGCCGAGCGTTTCGTGCAGCAGATCGCGGAGCGTGAGGGTCACGCCCGCCCAGACTGTCCCGGCTGGAACGACCAGCGGTCCGAGGGCGACTGCAGGCGAGCATGTGGACGCAACGTTTGCGAAGACCACTGATCCTACGTAGGCAGCCACGACCAGGATTCGGCTCAGGACCACGACGCCGGAAGACCGACCGCGAAAACGTGCTGCTCCCTGCAGCAACCGGTGAACGCGCGGAGCCATCATGCCGCGTCCTCTGTGATGGCCGTGCCAGAGTGGCCCGTCCACGGCGAGCATCCGTCTGGATCGGCCACGTCCTCCACATCGGCGACGAGATGCAGCCCCCGTCGTGATGCGGTGCGTGGCTCAAGGTTGACTTCGTCGAGCGGCATGCAGGACCGGTGCAGGAAGTACTGGCCACGCGCTGGCTGGCCGTGGTCGGCGGCGTGTGGGTAACCGTGGATCCCGATCGCCTGCTCGGCATAGACACCGCGTGGGACTCGGCGTGGATACGGGTGGCCAAGCAGCTGCCGAGCGGCCTGCTTGAACGGGCGGATCTTGTATTCGCCAGTGCACTGGCGTCGAGCCAGTCCCTTTGAACCGTCCGGGTTCAGCACGTGCAGCGGCATCGACACGAATCGATGCCGCGGGTCGAGCGCATCGGTACGGATGTCGCCTGCTGAGACGGTGCGCAACGGGATGCCCGCACGTTCGGCGAAGTCGGCAAGCCGAGCAAGGTTCGCGTAGACGGCTCGCGGCTCCCAACGAGTGTCGGCGAACAGGGCACAATCGAATGGCCGGATCACGCGTTCGCACGCGAGCAGCAAAACCGCGGTGCTCTGGACTCCTGCGCTGAGCGAAAACAATCTCAGGGCTGGGCCAGGTTTTGGAACTGAGTGTCGGGAGTTCATGCCGCAGTCACCTCTGCCCACTCCTGCCGTGAGCCTGATTGATGAGTTCCGCAAGATCAGCAAGGAGCAGAGCCAGCGCACAGGCGGCCTGTTGAGGCACAACACCGTTGCCCAACGCGCGCAGCTGTGCCGTCCTGGGCAACGGCAAGTCGGTGACCCATCCCGCGGGCAAGCCCATGAGGTGCTCGACGAAGGCGGGTGCCAGTACCGGCCGGCCATGGCGGCCCGGCTGTGTCGGGAACGGCGCGGGACGACCGAGGAGTCGTTCCCACCGGCGCACGGCCAGGTCGTATTCGCCCCAGTCCGCTAGGCGGCTTTGTCCAGCTCGTTGCAGGCCAGCAGCTGTATGACGGCCGACGGCAGCATCATGTCGCCCTTCGACCCGCGTTGGGCAGGACAGCCCTTCGTCCCATCGGTGGCCCGAGGAGTCGGCAGGAGACGACACTGGTCGGTCAGCGACGGACCACCATCCTGCCCGTGGTGCGTGGACGCGTTCGCATCGGACGCTGTCGGCGTCGGCAGCAACCGGACCGCGATGGACAACGGCATCCCCGCCCGAGTGCTGTCGGACTCCTTGCAGCGGTGCTTCTCGTAGCGTTCCAGCCAGTGAGCGGGGTCCTCGTAGTCGTTCGGGTTGGCAGCCGTCGGAGTCGGAAAGAGCTTGATCACCGAACTCACCACGTCGTGAAGGCTGACTTGATGGCCGAGCAGCCGACGACGCACCGGGTCCGCGGCGCCGCGGTTGTCGCCGTCGCGTGCTTGTGGTGTCGGCAGCATGCGGGAGGACAGCGTCTCGGGGCCAAGCGAGCAGGAAGACTCGTTCGCGTTGGTGCGCTGCACCGACTTCGGAGGCGCGGACGCTACGCCAGAGCGCGTCATACCCTGCTTCGGCCAGGTCGCCGAGTACACGGTGGAGGCCTCCGTCTTTCCAGCGAAGCGCGGCGACGTTCTCCACGACGAGCAGCCCTGGTCGTAGTACGCGAACGCCCGCCATGATGTCGGTCCAGATGCCACTGCGTTCGCCCTTCTCGATGCCCGCGCGCCGACCGGCCGCGGAGATGTCCTGGCACGGGAAGCCGGCAGTGAGAACGTCAACTGGCTCGACCTCGGCCCAGTCGATCTGCCGGATGTCGCCGAGGTTCGGCACACTCGGCATTCGCGCTTCGAGGATGGTTCTGACGTGTGGATCGGTATCCGCGACCCAGGCAAGGCGTCCACGTCCCAGAGCCGCGAGCAGTCCGAGATCCAGTCCGGCGTAGCCGGTGCACACCGAGCCCACGACGACGTCGCAGTCCCCCAGCACCAGGTTCCACGGCGAAGCAGCAGTCCTCCGGTTGGTGTTCATGCCGCGGCCCCGAGAACCAGACACCGCTCTTCGCGTGTTGCGGACCGAGGTGCCTTGGCGCTCGCTGCCATGAGCTCGACCTCGTGCGCGAGCCGGAAGACGAGCACTTCGTGATGAGCGTTGAGCGCGATCGGCTGACCGGCGACCCGCGCGGCAGCAGCGGCACGGCGCTCGGCGAGCGCTGCGTACGTGACGAGTCGACTGCCGCGCAGCTCGGCGGTGAGAGCGATGCATCGGTCAACCGGAGTCAGTCCCGCGGCGACGCCTGCCGCGAGGACCGACGTGGTCATGTCCGCCAGAGCACCATCTGGTTGACGGCGTGGCCGCACGACAACCACGACATGTCCGCCGGCTCGCAGCAGCGGCTCGCAGTAGGAGAGTGCTTTGACGAGTTCTCCGTCGCGGTCCGGCGTGGTTCGCAGGGAAGTGAGTACGAGTCCGACTCGTCCGACCAACCCGGCTGCGCACGAGGTCGCCAATACGTTCGGCCGGGCGTCGAGGACGGACCCGTCCCGCCAGGCGCCCGCGTTCTTGGCGGTCGAGATGTTGGCCCTCGCGATCGCCCACCACTGCTTGTGGATGGTCAGGCCGAGTGCGTGGCGATCGGCACGAAGTGCCGCGGTCAGCACGGTGCCTGCGCCGCAGTCGGGGTCGAGTACGAGGTCGCCCGCGTGGGTATGGGTCGCGATGACCTGAGCCGCAACAGCAGGCGGAATTCGCTCACTGTCCGACTCGGTACCGGACACGCAACCTGCCTCCCGCAACTGTGCGTGCGGGCTGAGCTGGCCGGTCGGCCACACCGACGTGACGCGCGCGGTCACCGACTATCGCCTTCCTGCTCGACAGTGCTGACCGAGCCGGCGCGCTGGCCGAACAGCAGCAGGTCGTCGTGCACCTGGATGTGCCGAAGTCGGGTCTCAGCAGCGCGCAGCACATCGTGGGCAGGTGCACGCAGCAGTGCGATCCGGTCGAGGTAGCGCAGTCCGGTTTCGTGTGCGGCGCGCACGAGCTGGCCGACGGGCTCACTGAACCGACCACCGGTGTGAGTACCGCGGGTGATGACCGCGAGGGCGCCAGCCGAGTTGAGTAGATCTGCCCAGTCGGCCGGACGCAGCCAGTCGAGGACGTGTGGTTCGGCGGCGACGAGCACGAGGTCGTAGCCCCCGGTCACGACATCCGAACTGGGGTCCGACCGAAGCCCGAAGTCGGACTTGACCGCTGTGCTCGCCTGAACGCCGCGGCCAAGCCGAACAACAGTCCAGCCCGCTTCGTGTAGTCCGGCGTACGGGCCGGGCTGACCCGAACCGCGACCGGCTGCCGACGGTCGCGCGAGGTACTGCGCTGGTTCGACAAGCAGTACGCGTTGACCGGGCTCGGTGTAGGTCGTGACGGTCTTGATGACGGCGTTCAGCAGCCAGTCGGCGAGCAGACCAGTGCCTTCGCGCAGGTCGTCTTGACCGCACAGCCACACGGTTCCCGGAGGTGCCGGGCGAGGTCGCCGCAACACGCGACGCTGGGTGCGTGGACGCGGTGATCGGCAGTGAATCGGGACCATCGCAGATCTCCTCAGTCAAGCGGATGTCGCTTCCTGACATCCCTTAACTCCGGATCCGAGACCAGTTTTGGACAACTGGAAAAGCAGAGATCCCACAACCTGCCGCAGACGGCCTACCCCCTACTAGGACAAACTTATCGACCGACTAAAACCCCTGCTCAGGGCAGCGAATGGCAAGATCGCAGCCGCAACTAGAGCAGTGGATCAAATAGTTGACAACTAGCAGATGCACGCAAATAGCAAGCTAACACATAGCAATGGCTTGGTATTTGCGTGGTATCCACCGTGGCTCCATGGCGTCGTTGTTTCCGCTTCTACGCCTGAGGAGTCATGTCATGGCACCGAAACGCTTTGTCCGACGCAGCGCTGACTGCGCCCCCAACTCGCTGGACATCGCTCGCGACACCTTCACCTGGCTGGTTACCGGCCCCCACCCGGTGTCACTCGACGGGCACCACTTCGAGGGCCTGCCGAACCGGCAGCTGCCGCTGGACGAGGTCCGCGACCACCTGCTCGCCCGCTCGTGCTCGCAGACGACGAGGGACTCCGTGTGGTCACACCTGGTGCTGCGCTCGCGCACCGAAGGCGCGACGTGGACTGTCGCCGCGGTCGGGGTCGCATTGCCGGCACTGACCTCCGTCGCCGCCACGCTGTCAGCTCGTTTCGCCGGCGATCCGGCCGACGTTCACGCCGAGGTGCTGCGCGGCTTTCTCAGCGCGTTGGCGACCATCGATCTGTGCGCGCCGCGCATCATGTTGCGTCTGCGCTGGGCTGCCTACCGGGCGGGGCACAAGGCGCTGAGCGAAGCGCTAGCCAGTCCGACGCCCGTGGCGCCGGGGTTCCGTTCCGTACCTCCGCACGCTCCGTGGGGACATCCAGACCTCGTGCTCGCGCGTGCCGTGGATGACGGAGTCCTGACCCAGATCGAGGCTGCGCTGATCGGCGCCACTCGGTTGGAAGAGGTCACCGTTCGCGACTGGGCGGCACAGCGTCAGACGAGCGAGTGGGCGGTCTACAAGGCGCGCAAACGAGCTGAGAACCGGCTCGTCGAGTACCTGCGCGACGGCATCGCGGAGACCGATCTGGCCGATCAGGTCGCCGCCGCAGAGGCTCTGTCACAGCGGAAGTCCAAGCCGCGAGTGTCCAAAGCGGAGGCGAATTCCGGAGTTCAGAGCTGCGGGACACACCCGCGTTCCGCTTCGTCTCCGGAGGTGCCGCGATGCGCCTGATCGACCACTCCACCACCTCGAAGCCATCGCTTCGTGCGGCGCTGCTCGTCCAGCTGGTGCTCGGCGCGCTGCTGCTGTCGGCGTCCGTTGCCCACGCCGACACCGCGGTCGTCGCCCTCGCGGCCTCCGTGAGCGAGGTCCTCAACAACATCCGCAACTGGATCATGGGAATCCTCGCGGGCCTCGCGACGGTGTTGCTGACCATCGGCGGCGTCCGGCGGGTCATGGCCGGCGGCGATCCCGGCGAGCACGAGAAGGCGAAGGACTGCTTCAAGTCCGCAGGCTGGGGCTACGGCCTTGCCGCACTGTCGCCGCTCGTCGTGGAGATCCTCAAAGGAATCGTGGGGGCCTGACGGATGGCCGGCACCCCGTACTTCGCACAGCCGCCGACAGCACCGTCGCCACCTCCGCCACCACCAATCATCGACCTGCCTCAGCCAGGAACCGTGGACACCAAGTGCGGTATCACCGACCTGACGGCGTGTGTGAGCGAAGGCTTCAGCTCGTTCGTCAACCTGCTCGTTGGCGAGTCGCTGAACTGGTTGCTCCGGTTCGTCGGCAGCACCCTGCTGTCGACGCCAACGCTCGACCAGTTGCCGCGCGTCGGCGAGATCTGGGAGCAGTCACGGCTGTTCGTAGTCGCGGCCTATTCACTGTTGGTGCTGGTCGCCGGGATCCTGGTGATGAGCCACCAGAGCGTCCAGACGCGGCACTCCATCCGCGAGATCGCGCCGCGCCTCGTGGTCGGCTTCCTCGCCGCCAACCTCAGCCTGCTGCTAAGTGACCAGGCGATCAGGTTCGCCAACGCCGCCTCGCTGGCCGTGCTCGGCGACGGCCTGAATCCGCAGACAGCCGGCCAGGCGCTGTCCGAGTTGCTTGTGGCGCTCGTGAGCAGGTCGCTGCTCGACGGTGGCCTGTTCGCCGGACTGCTGTCGCTCGCGCTGGCGATCCTGTTGCTCGGCCTTCTGATCGGTTACGTCGTGCGGATCGCGCTCACAGTGCTTCTCCTGGCCGGTGCTCCGCTGGCGTTGATGTGCCACGGCTTGCCGCAGACAGAGGGCGTGGCGCACTGGTTCTGGCGAGCCGGAGCGGGCGTGCTCGGAATCCAGGTGGGGCAGAGTCTGACGCTCATTTGCGCGCTGAAGGTCTTCTTGCAGCCGGGCGGCTTCACGTTCTTCGGCACGCCGACCACCGATGGCACCGTCAACCTGATCGTGCTCATCGCTCTGGTGTGGATCCTCGTGAAGATTCCCACCTGGGTTCTGCAACAGGTCCGAGTCGGCGGTGGCGGCCGCTCGTTCCTGGGTGGGCTGGCACGCGCGTTCGTCTTCGGCAAAGCCATGGCGCTGATAAACGGACGGGTTGCTGGCACGCATGCGGTCAAGGCATCCGCCACAGGAACCGCGCGTGCATCTGCGGGTTCAGCAGATCCACCGTGGCCTGCCCAACCGCGCCTCGCGCCAACACCGGAGATGGTCACCAAGCGCCTCAAGGAGGCGTACGACGCGGAACGCTTGCGCACCGCGCAAAAGCCGCGTGTGCCGTCTCAGTCCCCGCGGTTCTTGCAACCGCAGCCTCAACGCACGGTTCACGAACCTGCAGTCATGCCCGCCACGCCGGCGGCGGCAACACCGGAGTTCAGCTCCGCACCGAAGCCGGCCACACCGGTCCCCCTGCAAGGGCCGAAGCCAGGAACGCAGCCGACGTTCCAAACAGCCGGACGCCCGCGCCAACGAGGCTCGGCTCCCGTACCACCGATCCGGGTGGCCGCGGTGCCGGCGCAGCTGCGATTCCAATCGCTAGCCCCGCCAACACCCCCGTCCCCGCCGCGCAAACCGACGTCCGCACCTCCGCCTCCGGCATTCAGGCAAGCACAACCGGCGCCCCGAATCGGTGACGCACGTCAACGAGTCCACTCCGTCCCGCCCCCGGTGTTCCGCGCACCGAAACCAGCCGCAGGAGGTGAGAAGAAGTGAGCCAACCCGTCAGGATTCCCGCTGATGTCGACCGCGAGGACCGCGTGATCGGCCCGTTGACCGCACGTCAACTGCTCATCCTGACCGCCACCGGGATGACGCTTTACGTGGCTTACTCGACGACCCGCGCGTTCGTCCCGCTCGCGGTATTCCTCGTCATCGCCATCCCCATCGGCGTGCTCGCCGCGTTCCTCGCACTGGGAGAGCGCGACGGCATCTCTCTGGACCGCCTGGTGCTCGCCGCGCTGCGGCAGCGGATGATTCCGCGGCACCAGGTGTCCGCTCCGGAAGGCGTACGGCCTGCGCCCGAGTGGTTGGGCCGTGCTTCGAGCGCATCATCGTCCGCGGTCGCACCGGCCGAGCTGCGGCTCCCCGCCGAGGCGGTCACCGACACCGGTGTCATCGACCTCGACAAGGACGGCATGGCCGCGGTCGCGGTCTGCTCGACGGTCAACTTCAGCCTGCGCACGCCCGCCGAGCAGGAATCGCTCGTCGGCTCGTTCGGCCGCTACCTGCACTCGCTGACCGCGCCGGTTCAAGTGCTGGTGCGAGCCGAGCGACTGGACCTGTCCGGCCAAATCGCCGAGCTTCGCGAGCAAGCCGGCGGTCTGCCGCACCCAGCGCTCGAACGAGCAGCACGCGAGCACGCCGACTACCTCGACCAGTTGGGCAGCGCCACCGAACTGCTGCGCCGTCAGGTCCTGCTGGTGCTTCGCGAACCGCTGCCAGCGGTCGACGACCCCGGCAAGCGGGCTGCGGAGGCCCGGCTGGTGCGGCGGCTCGGCGAGGCGGTGGAGCTGCTCTCCCCGTCGGGGATCGTCGTGAGCCCACTGGACCCCGGACAGGCCACCGCCGTGCTCGCGGCCGCATGCAACCCCGACAGCCTGATCCCGCCGAGCGCCGGTCTCGCCGGCTCGGACGAGGTCATCACGAGCGTTCCGGACGAGAGCTGGGACGACTCCTCGTTCGGCACTTCCGCACTCGACGCCTGGGACGACTTCGACGAGGAGAACCGGTGATGAGAACCAAGCTCAGGCGCCGCGTCAAGCCGTCGCAGCCGGGACCCGGCCGAGCCAGTGCGTTCATGCCGGACTCGCTCTCGGTGCGCCCGCGAGCACTTGAGGTCGGTGGCGAGTGGGTCGCGTCGTTCGCAGTGGTCGGCTACCCACGTGAGGTGCACCCCGGCTGGTTGCAGCCGTTGCTCACCTACCCCGGCCGGGTCGACGTCTCGCTGCACATCGAGCCGGTCGACCCCGTCACCGCGGCGAACCGCCTCAAGAAACAGCTGTCCAAACTGGAGTCCGGACGCCGCCACACCAGCGAGAAAGGCCGGCTCGCCGACCCGCACGTCGAGGCCGCCACCGAGGACGCCTACGATCTGTCCGCGCGGGTCGCCCGCGGCGAGGGCAAGCTCTACCGGCTTGGCCTCTACCTGACCGTGCACGCGCCGACCGAGGTCGCGCTCGCCGACGAGGTCGCCGCAGTCCGCTCCCTCGCGGCGTCGCTGCTGCTGGACTGCAAACCGACGACCTACCGCAGCCTGCAGGGCTGGATCACCAGCCTGCCCATGGGCTTGGACCTCGTAGGCATGCGCCGCACCTTTGACACCAGCGCACTGTCCGCGGCGTTCCCGTTCACCTCACCGGACCTGCCACCACCGGACCCGGCCTCGGTCGGCGCGCCGAACGGAGTGCTTTACGGCTTCAACATCGGCAGCCAGGGCCTCGTGCACCACGACCGGTTCGCGCTGGACAACCACAACTCGGTGATCCTCGGCCGGTCGGGCGCCGGCAAGTCGTACCTGGTGAAGCTGGAGCTGCTGCGGTCGCTGTACTGCGGCATCGAGATCCACGTGATCGACCCCGAGGACGAGTACGCGCGGCTCGCCACCGCGGTCGGCGGCACCTACGTGCACCTCGGCGCCGAGCACGTGCGGCTCAACCCGATGGACCTGCCCATCCACACCCGCCCGGACGGCCGCCGCACCGCGCCTCGAGACGCGCTCATCCGCCGCAGCCTCTTCTTGCACACCGTCCTCTCGGTCCTGCTCGACAGCGAGCTCACCGCGGCTGAACGCGCCGCGCTCGACCGCGCAGTCGCGACGACCTATCAACGCGCCGGCATCACGTCGGATCCGCGGACTTGGACCCGACCAGCACCGCTGCTCGCCGACCTCGCGGACGTCCTCCACGGCGGTGACCCGACCGGTGCCGACCTGGCCGCGCGGCTGCATCCGTACATCACGGGCGCGTTCTCCGGGCTGTTCTCCGGTCCGACCTCGACCCGGCCCGAGGGGCACCTGGTGGTGTTCTCGCTGCGGGATCTCGCTGACGAGCTCAAGCCGATCGGCACCTTGCTGACGCTGGACGCGGTGTGGCGGCAGGTGTCGAACCCCGCCATCCGCAAGCCGCGTCTGGTCGTGGTCGACGAGGCGTGGCTGCTGATGAAGCAACCGGCCGGTGCCGAGTTCCTGGTGCGCATGGCCAAGGCCTCGCGCAAGCAATGGGCCGGCTTGACCGTTGCGACGCAGGACACCGCCGACGTGCTCGGGACGGATCTCGGCAAAGCGGTCGTCGCGAACGCCGCGACGCAGATCCTGCTGCGCCAGGCCTCACAGGCGATCGACGAGATCACCCGCACGTTCGACCTCTCGATGGGCGAACGCCAGTTTCTGCTCACCGCCGACCGCGGCCAAGGACTGCTCAGCACCGGACGACAACGGGTCGCCTTCCAGTCCATCGCCTCGCCGGTCGAGCACCACCTCGTCACGTCGGACCCAGCCGAGATCGCCGAGTACGCCGAGAACTCGCCGGAGCTGGAGAACGCCTTCGTCGACCTCGACGCCGCCTAGCCACCGGGGACTTCCATGCCTGAAACACCTCGCCCCGTCCGCCTGCTCACCCAGAACCGCGAAATGCGCCGGATCGGCGTGTGGAACTGGTCCCTCCCTGCTTGGGCGGGACGACTGCCCGATGGCCGCACCTACAACACCTGTCCGAGCGCGGGCATCTGCGCGCAGGTCTGCTACGCGCGTCATGGCACCTACACCTGGCCCGTCGTGCGCGCCAAGCACGAGGCGAACCTCATGTACGTCTTGGACGACCTGGCCGGGTGGAAGTCGGCGATGGTCGCTGAACTCGGTGCGCGCAAGTTCCTCGGTGCGTGGGTCCGGATCCACGACTCCGGCGACTTCTTGTCCGACGCCTACGTCCGTACGTGGCTGGAGATCTGCCGCGCGCGGCCCGACACGAACTTCTACGCCTACACCAAGGAGATATTGCGTTTCCGGACTCTCGTGGAGCCCGACCCGCCGCCCAACTTCCTCTGGGTCTTCTCCTACGGCGGAACCCAGGACGGCGCGCTCGATCCCGCCGTCGACCGCGTTGCCGACATCTTCCCGAGCGAGGCCGCGATCGCAGCGGCCGGGTGGTCGTCGCAGGAGGCCAGCGATCTGCTCGCAGTCCTCGGTCCACGGCTCGTTGGCGTACCGGCCAACCGCATTCCCTTCTTCCTCAGGCGTTTGGCCGGTCGCCGATTCTCCGAGTGGCAAGCAGAAGTAGACGCCGCGCGCGCGTCTCGGCGGCTCCGACTCGTGGCGGGCACCACCGAACGACCGCAAGCCGCGTGAGGAGGCTCCATGTCCATATTCCGCACCGCTCCGCTGATCTCCCCTCTCATCGGTGACTACCTTCGCGACCCGCTGGGGGCGTTCCAGAACGCGGTCACCTACTTCCGCGGCCTCACGCTCACCTGGTGGCCGATCGCCGGACCAGTGCTCACCACCGTGCTGACCGCCGCGGCGATCCTGCGACGCCAGTGGCTTCGGCGCCATCACCGACGTCTGGTTGCCGACGCTCGGTTGGTCACCGTCCTGGTGCCTCCGACTGTCGATCCGGCAGGAGCGGTCACCGTCTGGTCGAACCTCGTGGGCCTGCTGCGGCCTGGCTGGCTCCGCCGCTTTTCCGGACAACCGCACGTCACCTTCGAGCTGATCTTCAGCAACGACAGCGTGCGGATCAGCCTTTGGGTGCCTGGACCCGTGCCGCCCGGCATGGTCGAACGAGCAATCGAGGCCGCGTGGCCTGGCGCGCACACCAGCACGACGCCTGCAGAGGCGCCGATCCCCGCGGCGGCACCGGCAGGCCGCCGCGTGGAGGCGGTTGGCGGCGAGCTGCGGCTGGCCAGGTCGGAGGCACTGCCGATCCGCACCGACCATCCAGCCGATCCGGTCCGCGCGATGCTGGGTGCCCCGGTGGGACTCGGCCCGCACGAGCGGGTTTGCGTACAGATTCTGGCTCGCCCGGTCGCTGGGCACCGGGTGACCAAGGCGCGCCGGGCAGCGCGACGAGTGCACACAGGAGGCTCAGCCCACCTGATCGGCCGACTCCTCGACGTCATCACGCCGGACAGGAGCCCGACACGGTCAGCCAGCAGGCATCCTCGCGCACTCGATCGCCAGACCAGCCTGGAGCACTCGGCCCAGGACCGTGCCGTCGTGCACAAACTGCGCGCGAACCCGTTCGAGACCCGCATCCGCTACGCGGTCGCCACCACCGTCCCTGAAAACGCGCCTCCCGCCGAGCTCCGCGCGGCGCGGGAGGTTCTACGAGGCCGTGGGCACGCGATCGCCTCCGCCTTCGCCGCCTACTCCGAACACAACTACTACCGCCGGATCCGGCTACGCGACCCACTTGCCGTGCTCGCCGAACGTCGCCTCGGCAAGGGCGACCTGCTTTCGATCCCGGAGCTGGCCGCCATCGCCCACCTACCGATCGACGAGGCCACACCGGGCCTGCAACGGGCTGGCGCCAAGGCCGTGCCGCCACCACCCGGCATCGCCACGACCGGCGACAACATCAAGCCCCTGGGACGGTCCGACTCCGGCCACTCTCGTCCAGTCGGCCTGCACGTCGCCGACGCCCGCCACCACATGCACATCCTCGGCGCCACCGGATCCGGCAAGTCCGAGCTGATGGCCCGCATGATCCTCGACGACGCCGAAGCCGGCCGCGGCGTGGTCGTGATCGACCCGAAAGGCGACCTCATCACCGACGTCCTGATGCGGCTACCGGAGGAACTCGGCGAGAAGGTGGTGCTGTTCGACGCCGACTCCCGCTCCCGCCCACCGGTGCTCAACCCCTTGGAGGGCGAGGACAAGTTCCGCGCGGTCGACAACCTGGTCAGCATCTTCTCCCGTATCTACGCCTCGTCGTGGGGACCACGTACCGACGACATCCTGCGCGCCGGCCTGCTCACCCTCACCGCGCTGCCGGGCACGCCGACCCTTGCAGACCTGCCCAAGCTGTTGACCACCCAGGCGTTCCGGCACCGAGCCTGCAGCCAGATCGACGACGACGTGCTCAAGGGCTTCTGGTCCTGGTACGACAGCCTCTCCGAAGCCAGCCGCGCACAAGTGATCGCACCGCTGATGAACAAGGTCCGGGGCTTCCTGCTCCGTCCCTTCGTCCGTGCCGCGATCGCCGGCGGCCAATCCACGGTGGACATAGACGACGTGCTCAACACCGGCGGCATCTGCCTCGTCCGCATCGCCCGCGACGCACTCGGCATGGAGACCGCCCGGCTCGTCGGCTCGATCGTCGTAGCCCGCACCTGGCAGGCAGCCACCCGTCGAGCCCGTGTCCCTCAACGGAAGCGACGCGACTGCAGCCTCTACGTGGACGAGTGCCACAACTTCCTCAACCTCGCCTACCCGCTCGAAGACATGCTGGCCGAGGCCCGCGGCTACCGCCTGTCGATGACGCTGGCGCACCAGTACCTCGGCCAGCTCCCCAAGGAGCTCGAAGAAGGCATCAGCACCAACGCCAGGTCGAAGATCTTCTTCAACGCCTCGCCGGAGGACGCCCGTCGCTTGGCCCGGCACACGATGCCCCGGCTCAACGAACACGACCTGTCCAACCTCGGCGCCTTCCACATCGCCGCACGCCTCGTTCTCGGCGGCGAAGAGGCGCCACCGTTCACCGCGGTGACGGAGAAGCTGCGGCCCGCAGTGCCAGGCCGCTCCAAATCGATCCGCGAAGCCGCCAAGGTGAACGCGCGCCAATCCAAGACCGTTCGCGCAACGGCCCCGGCCACCTTGCCGGTCGCGGATCCGCGCAGAGCAACCCAGGGGTGAGCCTGTGATCACCAATCCCACGCCGCAACGAGCGCTCCGCGGCCACATGCCGCGGCGGCCCACTCCCAGGTCCGCGACGAGCGGGACCCATCACGCCCAACTTGCTGGCCGCCTCACCCTCCGCGACCGCTGGTTGGCCCGCATGCTGCACGAGCACAAGGTCCTCACGACGTACCAGATCGCTGAGATGTGCTTCCCAAGCGTACGAGCAGCGAATCATCGTCTGCTCGACCTGTTCAAGTGGCGGGTCATCGACCGGTTCCAGCCGTTCGTCAGCTCGGGTACCGCGCCGATGCACTACGTCCTTGACATCGCCGGCGCCGTCGCCCTGGCATACGAAGACGGCATCAACCCCAAGGAGATCAACTACCGCCACGAAGACGCCATCGGCATCGCGCACTCGCTGCGCCTCGCCCACACCGTCGGAACCAACGGCTTCTTCACCGCCTTGGTCGCGCTGGGCCAGCAGGACGGTGCTGGCGGCCAGCTGACGGCGTGGTGGTCGGAGCAGCGGTGCAAGCGCCTGTTCGGCGACATGGTCCGTCCCGACGCCTACGGCCGTTGGCAGGAGGATGGAAAGCAGATCGAGTTCTTTCTGGAGTTCGACTTCGGCACAGAAAGCCTCAGCACCCTCGCCAGCAAGCTCCACGGCTACGAGAAACTCGCCCGCGCAACAGGGATCACGACGCCCGTCCTCGTGTGGCTACCGACCCACCGTCGTGAGGCCAACGCCCGGAGAACTCTTGCCGAGGTCTCCGCACAACTGGACCACCCAGCGCTCGTGCCGCTGGCGACCAGCGCTGCGGACGTGACCGGGGTTCCTGGCCATGACACTCCCGCCGCTGCTCGCTGGCTGCCAGGCATGGCCGCGCATCAACCAGGCCGACTTCGTCTCGCCGAGCTCGCTGAACTCTGGACGTACACCGTGCCGTCCAACGCGCCTCTGCCGTCGACCGCAGCGCAGCATCAGCAGACCCTCGTCCCGCCGTCTCCGCTTCCTCCAGTCCCGACCGCCAGTCGCACCCGGAGATGACAGATGAAGATCGCCATAGCCGCCGCAGCTGCGGTCATCGCCGTGCCGATGGTCATCGGCGGCATCGGCCAAGCCGTCGTGAAAGGTGTCTTCGGCTCCAGCAGCACCCAGCCCAGCAACGAAGCGCTGGCAGACATCCCGGCTGACTACCTGGCGCTGTACCGAGCGACAACGTCCGTGTGCCCCGGCCTCGACTGGTCGATCCTCGCCGCCATCGGCAAGATCGAGAGCAACCACGGCCGCAGCACCTTGGCCGGCATCGCCGAAGGGACCGAGAACTCCGCAGGCGCCCGCGGACCGATGCAGTTCCTCCAGCCCACGTTCGACGGCGTCGTCGCGCGACACCCCCTCCCACCGGGTGGCAGGACGCCGCCGTCGCCGTGGGACAAGCACGACGCGATCTACGCTGCAGGCCACTACCTCTGTGACTCCGGTGCGTCGAAGGACCTCCGCAAGGCGATCCTCGCGTACAACCACGCGGACTGGTACGTGAACAAGGTGCTCGAACAAGCACGACGGTACGGGGAGGCGATGACAGGCACCGGCGACTGCAACAACGTCCAGGCGCCGAGCCCCGCCGCGGCGATCGCGATCAGGTTCGCGTGCGAGCAGCTTGGCGAGCCCTACGTCTGGGGTGGCAATGGTGAGACCGGCTGGGACTGCTCCGGTCTCACCACGGCCGCGTACGCCGCAGCCGGAATCCGCCTGCCCCGCCATACTCAGGCTCAGTACCAGGCCGGTCCGCTGGTCCCCAGCGGACAGCCTCTCATGCCGGGAGATCTGGTCCTTTACGGCACACCACGCGATGTCCACCACGTTGGCCTCTACATCGGCGCAGGCAAGATGGTGCACGCACCGACGTTCGGCCAGCCCGTTCAAGTCGCCCCGTACCGGTGGAGCGGCGATGACTACCTCGCCGCCTCGCGTCCAGCAGCTGGCGCGCCTTTGTAGCTTCCACACAAGCCCCTTCTACCTGCACGTACTATCGAGACAGCGGACGAGTAACGCCATACCACCTTTGCGCGATAATCAGCTGGTTGCCATGTAGGCGAGGGCGGGTGCTGCAGTGGTTAGTAATCTTAGGCGACTCGACAACTCGAGTCGCTTGAACAGCGTGCCGATCCTTGGCTGGCTGGGCCTTATTCTGGCCACCGCCGTGATCTTCATTGGGTGCACAGCACTCGTCCGAGCAGTAGATTTTGCTGGACTCCCGAAGGACGATGGCGACCGATGGGAATTGGCGACAGCCTTCTCCGGCGCTATTTCTGCAGCGTTCATTGCAGCGGCAGTGACCTGGATAGCCGGCCAGCCTGCGGACAGCACCAGGTTTACAGCAGCTGCGAATACAAATGCGACCATGAAACACGATCGAAACCTCATCGCAAACATGAGGTTCACAAGCGCATTCAGAGGCGCAGCCTTGACGGTTGGCGTTATGGCTAACGTTGCCATCACAGCCGGCACAGTTGCGAAAGTAGCCCAAGGAACGTGGCTTGTCGGTGTCGCGATCATGTCGGTTGCAGTTGGAGTCGTATCGCTATACCTGGCCTATATCGGTGGAACTCTGCTGCGCGCTAAGAGAATCAGATCAGGAACGGCAAGCATCGGCGGCTGGTTAATTGCAGGATTTGGGCTGGCAATGATCGACGCCACCACAATTCCGGACAGAGCTAGGCTCATGTCAATACGCCCGCTATTCCCTCCCGAGACCCTCCTGCTGACAATAGTCTTCTTGATTACTGGCCTCGCCGTGATGATTGATCCCAAATTTGGTCGACAGAACTCACCGCAAGGTTGATAGAACAATCCTTCAGACCTAATCAAGTACTCGTACGCAGCGTCGGCGGAACGTCTCATCGCGGACGACCCGACCGCCGGACTGACGGTCGACCATAACGATGTCTAGTGCACCGAAACCGATCTGAAGGGCCGCGGCCTCAACGGCGGCCACTTCCTGATTATCAGCAGCAAGAACAAGCAACCGCATGCACGCGTCGGGTTCGAGATCAGATCTCCGAAGGCCATCGTCGTAGCAGCGCAGCAGTTCCGCCGCCGTCGTAGCGGTGACGACGATGTCCGCCCACCCGATCACGAGTGCGTCCGCCGGACGAGCCGAAGGCGGAACGTTCGCCACGATGAAGTCCTGAGAGTCCTGCAGATCGGTCAGCAGCGCCACGACGTCCTGTGGGCGGACGTGGTCGGCGGTGGTCGTGGGCACGACCAGACGACACCCGCTCAGAGTCTGGCGGTCGAAGGGTGCCTGCAGAGCGTCCTTGGCGAGTGCCGCTTCCTTGGCCGTGGTGGGCGTTGCGAGGACCGCGACGCTTCGTCGGCGACTGAGGAACTCGGCCGCCAGTGTCGCGCTGACGGTGTTCCGGGCCGTGCCGTCATCACCCGGAAGGCCTGTCACCGCGATGGTCAGGGCTGGCGCGGGGACGTTGTTGAGGATGCTCGCCAGGGTCGCCGTGTCTTCAGGCAAACACATCAACCCAGCGCCCAGCTCGAAAGCGTTCGGGCGCACGGATTCGCAGGTATCAGCGCCCATCACGACGTACACCTTCGGTCGCCGAGGTAGGTATTCGTCGCGCACCTCCACGACGTCGGCACCGTCGATCAAGACCACCGCGGCCGCAAGCCAGGCTCGCACGGACACTGTCCCAGGTGGACGAACTGCTACACGAGCGCCACTGACGCAGTCATCGATCACGTAGCGGAACTCCGGTTGACTGGTGATCAGAAGGATCGGAGCTGCACTCAGCACGAGGGCCCCCTCAGGTACGTCTAACGGATGTACTGGCATCAAAGGGAAGGTTGTTCGCGCACGGCGCGATAGATCCGCTGCTCATGCATCGAAGGTCAACGGGCACCGACACAGCGGGCAGGCGGCGTAGGCCTGATCTCGATCGTCGTCGGGTGTGCGGACAAGGCCGCTGATCTCTGTGGTTACAGGCGCGTAGTTCGCTCGACCGGGCTGCAGGACCACACTGTCGACCGTCACCCACTCGTGCCCGGCCCGACAGCCGGCCATCGCTTGCGAGTACTCGGACCAGACATCCACGTCGTCCGATGCGTTGACGTAGACCACCGGCAGATCCGGGAAGAAGTGCGGTCCACCTTCGAGAACGACCATGAAGGACCCGAGTTCCTCACCTGCCTTGAACACCATGAACTTGAAGTCCTCGGCCAAGAGCGTGCAGTACTCACGCGTGTCCTCGCACCAGAATGCAGTGCCCTCGCCGTCCGGTGCTACCGGGTCGGATCCCGTGCGGTGGTTGATCCACTTGACCACGATGTCGGCACTCACAGTTGCCAAGCCGTTCTCTCGCATCCAAGTGCGGAGATCATCTGTGAGGGTCTGGCTCAGTTCTGCACGGTCGGCAATCCACTCGGCGGTGTCGACCAAAAGCCACTTCCCGTTGGTTCCCAGCGGTGAAACGGTGACGTCAGCCATGACGGTCCCCTAGTTCAACTTGCTCTCACGAGCGAAGATCAGGAAATCTAGATCGCCGACCTGGGCGCGAACGGAGGCGAAGCGGAACTCGCCTTTGCGCGCGGGAGGTGGCGCTTGAAGAAGGTAGGTGCGGGCCGACGGGGCACCTCGCAGCGGAGGTGTCGCACCCCCGCCGGCCACCACACAAACCCGCCTGCGAACAGGAGGGCTTCTGCAGCGTAGCCCCGTTCCGATCTCCGCGTTCACGCCGTGCACAGCGGTTGCGCATCATCTCCGGCGCAACCGTTTGCCGTGCGCGTTGGCAGGCCGTTGAGGACCGGCCAACCCGGTATAGGGCTGGTCAGCCGAGCACGAACGTCCCGGGATGCAGCGCAGTCAGCCGCATGTGTGGACACGACTCACCGGAGTACGGGACGTGCAGGACCAACCGCCCGGCGAGATCACCGCACGCGTCGTCGGGGACTCGCCGTACGGTGAGGCAGAACGCTCCGCGCGGGTCACCGACACTGATCGACACCGTCACGGAGTCGTCGAACTCGTTCGCATCGATCTTCGCCGAGTTCGCCCAGGACAACGGAGTTCGTTCCGGAAGGTGTGGGGCCACCTCCTCCCCGTCCTCATCGTCCGGGACGCACGCAACGTCTCCCGTCTCCGTTGCATAGCCCTGCGCGACTTCAACAACGGTCTCTCCGCACCGTGTACAGCGAAGACCGGAGTTGACGTCATCCGGGAACTCAACGGAGACGGTGACGGAGTCATCCTCGACGAACAGCGGGTTTTCGTGATCAACGTAGAGCGTGGCGGACATGGCACACCTCATCGAGTGAAGGGAAGATCGAGAGCTGAGAAGTCGGTAGCTCAGGCCGTGAACCGGAGCGCCCTGCGGCACTCCGGGCACGCGATGTAGGCGCGCTCGGGATCCCCGAACGGCACTCGCGCTTGACCGCTGATGGTCGGAGAGCCGTCGGCAGCTCCCCCGTCGCACCGGTGCAGCCGGTACCCGTCGTCGGTCTCCCACTCGTGACCGTTCGCGCAGCGACCGAACGCGTGCGCGTAGTCCGCCCAGTGAGCGGTGTCGCTGGTGGTGTCGCGGTAGACCTCAGGTTGGCCGTACATGCCTCCGTCACCGCTCATCGTCACCATCAGGTCGCCCAGCTCTCCGCCGGCCGAGAACACCACGAATCCAAGATCATCAGACAGGATGTTCTCGACGTTGCACGTGTTGTGCGCCCAGAACTGCCCGTCGCCGTACAGGCCCGCGGGGCCTTCCCCGACTCGCTCTGTCGCCCACAGGACCAGCACGTCCGAGGTGGGGTACCGGTGCCCGTTCTCATCCATCCACTCACGCAGATCGTCAGTGAGTTCCTCGCAGCGTTCCGCGCGTTCGGCGATCCACTCAGCGGTATCAACACTGAGCCAACCATCGCCGTTGCTCCACGCGGTAACCATGACATCAGCCATGATGACCACTCCCGTGATTATCGAGTTTGTGTGGTTGCGAAACATGTGGGGTGCGAACCCGTCTCGCTATACATCTACGATAGCACCAAAGCAACCAATGCTCAATAGATTACCTGTGCGATTCCATGATTCTTTAGCTGCGGTGAACATCGATCAGAGATCATCGGAACAGCGAGCCCGCAAACTGCGGACGACATCAAGACGGGAACACCGAAAGACTAAAATATGTAAATCAAACAAAGCAATTACGTATTCACCGGAGACGTCGTCCCAAGAATAAAAGTTCGCATAAACGGAGACCCCAGAACGCAGGGTCGTCAACCGCCACCAACCACACACCGACTGCTCAAACGCCTGCCGGCTACCGAGTCGGGCCCAGCATCGGCAACCCCGAAACGCATCTGACCAGGGGCTCAGCCACCTTCGCCAGCTACCGATCTAGAAGGAAACCAGGTAGGACCTTGCGCTGGCCCTCCGCCTGGAAGCCCAGCTGAACGTGGAACCCCGGCCACGAGTTACGAGGATCCCAGGTTGTTCAGAGGACATGTTCGACTACGATTCAGGCTTTCGGGTGCGATAGCGAGCACATCTGGTTACCAGGCGGCCCGGCGACGTTCGGCGGAGTGAGACGCGTTGGCCACCACTTTGTCCCTAAGCACGATATAACGGTAGTCGATTTTCCAGAGCGGCGCACAATGCGTTCCACTGCCTCCCCCAATCCAGTGAGTTCTGATCAATGTGAGGCTGTCGCCACAGCGGAAGTAGCTCGCGGTGAGTTCTCCGACTGGCTCAGCAGGCTGAATGAATCCACATCCAGGCGGAGGCATAATCCTGACGGAGACGAATTCCTCCGCTCAGAACGCGGCTGCGCGTGCAACGGGATCGAGCAACGTCTCGCTGCTGTGGCGCTGGAGGTGCTGGGCGAGATTGCGCGTCTCGGGATCGGGCTCTTCGTCGATCTCGCCGAGCGTCGCCGTCAACAGGGCGAGGGTTCGCGGCACTGCAGTGTGTTGTCCAAGAAGTGCTTGCGTGCGCATGATGTCGTGGTAGATGCCCTCGTTGTAGCGGTCGAGCGTGCGCGCCCGCTCAAGCAGCGCCAGCACCGTCCCCGGTGCCGCGCCTGGGTCGTTGATCAGGGCGCTGAGCGCGTCCAGCGCGTCACGACGCACGGATTCACGAAGTGGCTCCACCCACGCGGACAGCAGGTCCTCTGCGAGGTCTCCCTCGTACAGCTCGACGGCACGTTGCAAGCGAGGTCCACGACCGGTGTCTGCGGCCTGCGCGCCCTCAAGCAGCTGTTGGAACTCCCAGAGGTCCACCTCCACGAGCTCTTGGTTGAGCTGGTAGCGGCCCCCGTTGTTCAGGACGACGTTCGTCATCGAGCCGTCCGTGGCCTCAGCAAGGACGCGACGCAGCACCGACAGCGTGTTGTGGAACGAGTTGTAAGGCCGCGGAGGCCGACTGTCCGGCCACACGGCCTCGTTCAGGGCTTCGCGTCGGACACCTTGCGCGTGCAGTGCCAGGTGGACGAGGACCTCACGCTGCTTCGGGGTGAACAGGCTGCTGAGATCGATGCGATCCCCCGAGTCGGACTGCGCGAACGCGAGCTGGAACCGGCCGAACACCTTCATGAACAGCCGAGGCCGCGTCACGACGACGCTCGGCACGGTGCACGCGTTCTCCTGCCACGCGGAGGTCTCGTGCTGCTCAGCCTCCGAAACCACCTCCACCCCGCGAAGCACCGCAAGCAGGTCGCTGGCGTCCCCAACGGGCAGGGTGAACAGCCTTGTGCCGGCGAGTTCGTCTCCGAGTCCAGGGCTGGTCGCGCTCACGCTGCCGTCCACCCGCACGTTGACCGTCGCGCCGGAACGCCATTGGCCGAGGAGAACGCCGGCCAGGCCGAAAGCGGATCCATTGTCCAGCACAGCCCTCAACCGACGCTCGTTCAGCACAGCGGAGCGGGCAACGAGGACCATCGGAGCCCAGGCGGGCTGCGGATCGTTGAGTGCTTGACGTGTGCGGGTCAGCAGCGTGGCTTCCAGTTCGTCCAGCGCGACGTCGAGCGAGGTGACGACTTCGACGGCCCGCGGCAGATCTTGGACATCCGCACCGTCGAAGATCAGATGAAGATCCTCGGCAGGCATGAGAACGCGGAGGTCGTCGTGAGGCCGCGGCGCGGCAAGCAGGTGCAACAGGATCGCTCGAACAGCCGCGGCGGCACCAGGGCCTGCCAGACCCAGACCGCATGTGCTGGCGAGGTTGACGGCGACCTCGGCTCCCTGGCGCGCACCGACCGGTACGGCCCCGTCCGGCTCGAGTACGACGACGTCGAGTTGTCGGTCCACGCCGGCCTGATGTGTGGTTCGCAGTGCGCGAACCACAGGGGCGTCCGGCAGCTCAAGGTCAGCGCGCTCACCGCTGCCTATGCGATATCGGCGCCTGTGCCGCATCTTCGCCGTTGTCAGCACCGCCAAGATCGTTCCTGCCAAGCCGGCGCTCACGTACACGCCGGTCATCAGATCCAGACCCCGCTCTACCTGCTCGCCGTGTGGCTCACGCGCTGGTGCCACCGTGGCAGGTGTTGTGGGAGGCGGCTCGCTGGTCGGCGACGGAACTTGTTCTGGGGGCCGCTCTTCAAACGGTGCGGGAACGTGCGCGGTGATCTTCCAGCCCGGATGCACGAGGTCCGGAGTGACGAGAGAACGGCCGTCAGCCTGCTCGACGCCGCGGTTGAGCTGGTAGAGCTCCGGCCACCGCCGGCCGTCGCCCGGCCCGTAGACGCGTTCAGCAACGCGCCACAGGCTGTCGTGAATCCCGTTGTGCGGAGGTCGGACTTCATCAACGACCCGAACGTGGCCAGGGGTCATCGGCGCAACCGCGGCGACCGTCGGCTCGGAACCTTGCGCTTCTGTCGTAGCAACCGACGTGGTCGCCAAGGCCCTGTTGCCCAGGAGCGTCAGCACCACCGCGCCGATGAGCGTGGCCGCAAGAGCTTGTAGCGGCCCACGTGCACGGATCGACGACCAGGCGACTCCGCGACCGATCTCGACGGCGGAATGCAGCAAGGACAGGGTGAAGAAGAGCCAGGTGGTCCAACAGACGATCGTCAATGCGTTGATGAAGAACTGACCGCTCATCGGGCTCAGCAACGTCGCTCGTACGTCGTCCCAGCTCGGCATGCTGTCTGGGAGCGGCCAGCCCACGAAGTGCACCAGCGCCCAAGGCAGGCCCACGACCAGGGCTGAAAGGGCAACGAACGCCACCACCCCTCGCACGATCTCAACGCAGCTGCGCAACGCCGACCGGCGGCCGCCGGTCATGATGTGCCTGCTTCCTCCACGGCATCGGAACCAGGCGCTGAGGAGGTCACGAGTTTGAGCGAGGCGGGTGGGCGCGGTGTTCGGTCCCGTCGCCCGGCGGCTGCTCCCGCAGAGGCACGTCGGCGCCTCGCGCGGGGCTGCTTGCGCCCGTCGAGGATCTGGGTGAACTCGGCGGCCGCAACGTCCGTGAACTTCGCCAGCTCGGCGATGCTGATCACATCGCTGCTCTCGGCGATGACGTCACCGATCTGTTGATCGATGTCCACGAGCCGACGGACCACCTCCGCGCGTTCACGTGCCAGTTCGCCAACGAGCTGGGCGGCTTTGGTTCGCCGGGCGCTGCGGGCAGAGTCAGCTTCTTCGACCCGGCGGGCGATGTCATCGGTTGTCGCCATCTTCGTTTCCCTTCCTGTTAAAAGGTTCCGCGTTGCGGTTGTGCCTCGCCTCGTCCTGTGACGGTGATCGTGTCGACCGAGACCAAGCCGAGAAGTTGCGTGCGTTGATGGATCGTCACGGTGACGTCCACGGTGTTGCCGACGACGGAGACCGAGCCAGCGTGCTGACCGGCGGCCAGGTGGTTGCGCGCGGCGGTGAGGGCGCGGCTTGGATCCAGTCGCAGGGCACCGTTCCGGCGATATGCCGCCAGGTCGATTTCCTGCGCTCCAGCTCGCGCCGCTTCTTGTGCCTGTCCCACCGCGCGAACCTTGGCTGCCAGCGCGAGCCCACCGTCCAGAACGAGCCCACCGAACGCCAGCGCGGCAACCGTCGTGACGACCACGTACGCGGC
Organism: Lentzea sp. NPDC036949; assembly: GCF_055608075.1. NCBI lineage: Bacteria > Bacillati > Actinomycetota > Actinomycetes > Pseudonocardiales > Pseudonocardiaceae > Lentzea > Lentzea sp. NPDC036949. Next base: position 384,393 of record NZ_JBVJRA010000007.1, on the reverse strand, counting down.
AACTCGGCCGTGCTGGTCGCTGCGGAGTCGTTCCACCTGCTGCCTCAGCTCGATGCACGCCCTCATGGCGCCGTTCCTCTCCAGGAGTCGACGACCGACGAGAAGCTGCAGCTGAGCGTGCGAGTTCCTGGCACGCCCAGCCCTGCCAGGTCGTGGAGGTCGACGATGCACCAGACGGTGACGGTCACCGTCGAGCCAGGCCGCAACCCAGCCGAATCGGTGCGCACCGTCAGCGTCCTGCAGGTGACCCCGGCTGCGGCCAGTGCATCCGCCGCGGTCGCTTGAGCTGCAGCGTCTGCCTGCGCTGGTGTTCGAGCCGCAGTAGCCGCTCGAGCGGCTTGGTGCGCGACGTCGCTGATCCGCAGCTGCGATGCTGCCAGACGTCCGCAGAACACGACGAAGAGCAGCAAGAGGATCATCAACGGCGCGACCAAGGCGAGCTCGGCCGCAGCAGAACCGCGGTCATCGCGCAGTCGCGTTCGTGCGTCGGCGACGGTCAAGGTCATGGCGACACCGCCAGGGTGAACTTCTCAACTGGCCCGACAGCCTCGGCGTGGACTGCGAGGGACACGAGCGGAACCACGCTGACCGCCTTCCCGCGAACATGCACGGATACTTGAGCTGAGCCCCGCTGGGCAGACACGGAAGCAGCCTGCAGAGACTTGCTGCCAAGCTGCGAGAGCACCTGTTGCCCAGCGGCGTTCCCGGCACCCGCGCTGCCGCCCGAGACACGGGCTGCAGACAAGCCGTATGCGGCTGCGGTCTGAGCGATGTGAGTCGCGTGCATGTACAACGCGAACTGCGCGATCAGCAGGAACAACAGGAACAGCAGCGGCGCCGCCAGTGCGAGTTCGGCTGTGCCACTTCCCCGCTGGTCAACACAAACCCGCTGAATGAGCCGGAGCATCGTCATCGCCTACATCTCGATGCTGTTGGCCTTCTGGACGGCCTTGGCGACGATGATCGCCACGACCGCGATCGCCGCAGACACCACCAAGGCGGTGCTGACGACGAACTCGGTCGAGTAGCCGCGATCGTCGCGACGCAGCCGTTCCAGACCGGCTCGGACGTAGACGACGAGGAACTGGATCTCGGTGAACATCAGCTTCTCCCAACTGTCCTGAGTAGAGTTGTTCATCAGAGCCCTTCCAGCACGTTCGCGATCGCTGGAAAGCCGATGAAAACCAGGAAGCCTGCGCAGAGCAGCACCACGGGAACGCTCATCCGTTCAGTGGCCGCCTGCGCCTCGCCCTCGATGAGGGTGAGCTCTCTCGCGCGAAGTGCAGCTGCTTTCGCTGCGAGGCTGGCGCGAACGCGCGCGCCTTCGGTGCCGGCAAGGCTCACCGACGCGGCGAGCTCGGCGAGCTGCTGCACGCTCAGCTCGGCACCGAGCCTGCGAAGTGCCGACCAAGGGGTGGTTCTGGTGAGCTTCGCCGTGACGAGCGCGTGCCGCAGCTGGTCGAACGCCCAGCCTCGGCCCACGCCCACCGCGAGGTTCAGCGCACCGTCAACTCCGGCGCCGCCGGCCAGCAGAACGCGGATCAGGTTGAGGTAGGCGGACAAGGCGAGTCTGAAAGTCGAACGACGTCGTTCGGCCTCGCGACGGACCCGGATGTCCGGCAGCAGGAAGCCGCTCACACCGAACAAGACTCCGGCGGCGAGCGGGATCTCCCAGCCAATGCCGATGCCGGTCATCACCAGGACGAGCTGGACCAGCGAAGGCAGCAGAAAACCGACCAGCGCGAGAGTCGCTTTCTCCGCCAGCTGCTGGCTGACGCTCTTGCCGATGACGGCGAGATCAGTCCGGCTCGACGTGCTCGGCAATCCGACCGAAGCCAGAACGGTGACGAAGGGCTTGCCGACGTTCAACACCCAGCCGGACGAGTTCGCGAGGAGGATCGGGGGTGGCGTGGGCTCCGCCTGCAGCTGGTCGACGAGAGCGCGGAGCGAGGGCCGCGGCGGGAATGCGTACGTCGCGAGCATCCACAGTCCGAGTCCGAGGCCGGCGCCCCACAAAGCCATGCCGATCATGTCGTTGCTCCTCGGCCGCCGACCAGATCGTCAGCACTGGGCTCGGACGTCCGGATGACACCCAGTTCCGTGAGGAACCGCTCCGGTGCACGAAACCGCGAAATCCTCGCCAACCAGGCGAAGGCGGTCACGAACAGCGCCCCGACGAGCAGGAGCGCGAGCTGGCCGGGCGCCGAGTCGAACGGGCTGAGGTAGGGGCGGTTGAGCACGACGAGGCCGACCGCGAACAGGAGGGTGGTGATGACGATGACCCGCACGCTCGTCCGTGTGCGAGCGCGGCCCGCGTCAACGCGCATCCGCATCGTCGCCTGCTCGCGCGCCTCGACAGCCAGCTCGCCGAGCAGGTCTGCGAGCTGACGGGCCTGCTGCTCGGAGGCCAGCACCAGCGCGGACACGACCAGGTCCGCGGTCGGGTCACGAAGTTGCTCGGCGAGGTCACGGAGCCCTGCCGCCAGGCGTTCGCCGCGCTCGAGCCTCACCGCGAGATCAGCGATCTCGTCGCGGATCGGCGCGGGAGAGGTAGCCGCGGTGGCGAGGATCGCCTGTTCAAGACCGGCCGCGGCTACGAGGGTGTCGCGCAGCATCTCTGTCCAACTGGCGATCGCCTCGATCCGTTCGAGCTGACGATGGTGATCAACGTTCGATCCGAGGATCCGCGGTAGCCCGAGCACAGCGAGCACGCTCAGGAGACCACCGACGACCCATCCGGTGACCAGGCCCGTACCGATCCCGGCGACCAGCGCTACAACCAAGCGCCCGAGGGTCTTCTGGTCGAGTCGCACCGCGGTCCTGCGTCGCTGCCGGGCAATCACCTCGTCGGGTCGCCCGTGCAGTCCGGCGGCGATCAACAGAACGCCCACCGCCACGCCCGCGCTGAGCAGACCGAAGAGCAAAGTGGTCGAGGTCATGGCCTCCACCAGCCATCGCGCCGCCCGCACAGGTCCGGGTCGAAGCCCGCTTCGACGAGCAGGTCGAGGGTGTCGGTGCGCAGGGGTGCAGCGGGCACGGCACGCCTGTCTGGGCCTGGACGCCAGCACTCGTTGCTGATGATCTGGGCTCCCTCGGCACCGACCACCTCTCTCACCGACGACACGACACGTTTGCTGTTCTCGTCGCGTGGCTTGTCGAGGTGCACGACGAAGTGCAGCGCGGAAGCGACGAGCAAGTTGGTCGCCTCGATCGACAGCCGCTCAGGTCCCTGCACGGCGTACGCGGCGAGCTTGGTGAACGCGCCCTGGCTGGAGCTCGCGTGCAGGGTGCCCATCGAGCCGTCGTTGCCCATGGACATCGCGTTCGTGAGCGGGATGACCTCCGGGCCGCGGACCTCGCCCACGATGACCCGGTCAGGGCTCATCCGCAGCGACTGCCACACCAGGTCGGACATCGAGATCCCGCCTTGGCCCTCGATGTTCGGTTCGCGCGCTTGAAGCGCCACGACGTCCGGGTGAAGGTCGATGTCCTCGTCCAGGCCGAGTTCGAAGACGTCCTCGATGGTGACGAGTCGTTCCCACGAGGGGATAGCAGACGCCAGGCCTCGCAGCATCGTCGTCTTGCCGATCGACGTGCCGCCGGTGACCAGGATGTTGCGTCTGGCCCGCACGAGGCCGGCCAGAAAGCTCTCCAGGGCGAGGTCGATGGTTCCGAGCGTTCTGAGGTGGGCCAAGTCCACTCGGCTGAAGCGGTGCCTGCGGATCGACACCGAGGGCCGCACGGTTACCGCCATGACGGCGGACACCCGTTCGCCGCCGGGCAGCTGGAAGTTCACGATCGGTGAGCCGCGGTCGAACCTGCGTTCCTCGACCCCGGACCGGGCGGCAAGGTCGCGGATGAGGTCGACCAGCTCGGTATCGGATCCGACCACGGGCGGCAGTTGCTTGCGAGTGCCGTCGGCGCACCTGACGAAGACGCGCTCGCCGTTGATGTTGATGTTCTCGATCCCGCGATCGGCCAGCAGCGGTTCGAGGCCGGCCATGCCGAAGATCTCGTCGAGCACCTGGCTGATCAGGCGCTGCTCGACATCGGGCGCGACCAGCATTCCTCCGGCCGCGGTGTTGTGGAGCTCGGTGCGGGCATGGGCCTCTGCGGCGTCGGTGAGGATCGCTTCTGCCAGCCGTCGTCGCTGACGTGCGTCCAGCGGCGGTCGTCCAGCAGCCTCGTCGTTCCGGACGCGCTCGCTGAGCTGTTCAGACAGCGAACTGCGCAGGTGGTGACGGAGACGGTCCACCGCAGCCCCTTCACCGGTCACCTGGTGCGTCATGGTCACGACACCGCTCCGTTCTGGCTCGGCTGTAGAACAGGGCGCAACGCGGCGACTGGCGCCAACTGGCTGGCGGAGGCGTTCATGCAGGTCTGCAGACTGAGCGCCAGCTTGGCCGCCGCCCGCCCCAGCAGCGACTTGCTCGGTCCGTACCGGCCTCGTCCTCGGCCGCACAAGGCATCCGCGCCTTTGGCGTCCTGCGGTATGTGCGCCATCACCGGGATGCGCAGTTCCTGGGACACGTAGTTCGCACTGTGGCCGTGGCCGACCAGGACGAAGCACGGTCTCCGTGACCACCGCTGCGCAGCCTGGAGCTTGAGCGCAACGTGAGCCAGCTCGTCGTCACGTGGCCTCGACAGGAGCACCATCGCGTCCGCGCTGCGAATGATCGACAACGCCGGAGAATCCGGGTCCACGCGTCCGCAGTCGACGATGACGACGGTGTCCGGCCGGTCACCGGCCCGGCGAAGGAGCGATGACGAGCCGTTCGCCAGGAGGCTCAGCGCCGCCTGGGCTTGTTCCGCTTCCACCGCGCCCGGCACCACACGCAGTCCGCCAGGCAGAAGTTGCGCATGGCACGCCAACTGGTCCGGACCCGCGTCACCGCGGGCGCGGGTCGCGGTGGCCAAGCCGACCAGGGTCGGTTCGGCACTCAGCCGAAAGCGGGTCAGCAGGTCACCTCCGGCGGGGTCGGCCTCCACGACGATCGGCACCTGCGGTCCCGGCCACCGCGCACCCAGCGCCACCGCGAGGGTGGTGACCCCTGGAGAACTCTTCAACGAGCAGACGGCGATGAGCATCAGCGGTTCTCTCCCGCGATCACGAGCAGGCTCAGCTGGCCCGCCGGCGCCAACGACATGGCGCGACCGTCCGGCTCGGACATGCGCAAGGACACAACGGTGGTCTGCTCGTTCTCGCGTTCGGCGACTCCGAGCACCACCGCCGTCCAGGACTTCGGCGTCGCCTCTGCCTGCTGCGGAGCGAGCAGGACAGCAACGGTCGTGCCCGGTGACAGCTCTGGAGGGAACTGCCCTGGCTTGAGACCCACGGCGGCGATCGACTTGCCTTGCTCCGGTATCCGGAGGGCTCCCAGCACCGAACGCGTCACGAGAGAGCCCTCCGGCATGCTGAACGCGAGCGGCTGCCCCACAACCGTTGACGCGGCGGACGCGGCGACCACCTCGATCGGCACGTCCGCTGTCAGATCGATCTGGCGGAGATCCTGAGCCACCAGGATCTGACCAGCAGCAACCGGACGAGCCAGCGCCAGCACGCTCAGCCGATCGCCCAGTTCGGTCGCCAGGACCGCGCCGCCGACGGCACACGCGGGCACCAACGCGAGTCCCAGTACGAGATGTGGAACGCGGCGGCGGCGATTGCTCCACCGCGTCGGCGGGCGGCCTTCTCGCGCGGCCCAGCGCGGAGAGATGTCGGATTGTCCTTTGGTATCGGTCGCGGTCATCACAGCCCCCTTCGGGCATGGCTTCATCGCGACACGTCGGTTCAGCTGATCGACGTGCCATGGATTGATGGATGTTGTTGCGCAGGCTGCCTGGAAGAGGTGGTCAGCCCGTGGTGATTCCCTGGCTCTCGGCCACTCGGAACGCGGTCGAGGCACTGGCCGACAGGTTGGGGAACGTTCCGCTCTGCCCTGCGCCGGCCCAGGTGACGGTCCACTGCACGGTGATGGTGACCGGGAAGGTCTGCCCCGGCCGTCCTGCTGACGAGGACCTGTAGGTGTGCCCGCAGTCAGGCGACGAACTTCTCGGATCACCGTGCGCGGGGAACGGACTTCCTGCGCTGGCGCAGGTGATCGAGGTGCTGTCTCCCATTGACCATGTGGCTGACATGGGTCGCGCGGTGGCGGTCACCGACACACCTGGCACGGAAGCCGTTGCCGAGATGTCGGCCCAGGCACCGTGGTCCAGCCACATCCAGGTGGGCAGGTTCACCAGTTGGTCTCCGGCCGGGTTCGCCATGATCCTCGGCGTTGGCAACCGCAGCTGCCGGCGGGCGATCTGCGCTACCTGTTCGGGTGTCAGCGGTGGCGGAGCATCGGCAGCTGCAGGTACCCAGATCGGGCCTCGCGAGTCCGGGTCCTTCCCGTCAGGCGAGCACAGCAGCATGAACCAGCCGCCTGGCTCCTTCGGGGTCTCTTGTCCCGGGCCAGGTCCGGCCGGGACGTACCGGCAGCCGAGAAGCCCTTCGCTGGTGCCGTTCTGGTCGGTGCCGTTGCCCGGACGCTGACCATGGCTCGTCGAGCCGTCCGGTCGGGTACCGGCGGAGACGTCGCACAGCGGTGAAGGCGACTGGCTGCAGTTCGTACCGCCCCAGGCATCATCGGCGAGCGCTGGTGGTGTGACGAGAAAGCCGGTCATGACAAGAGCCGCAATGGCAGTTGGACGTCTCATCGCTCAACAACTCCCAACCTCGTGCACTCCGTAGTCGGACACCTTCCACGTGCCGTCGGCCTGCTTCTCGACCGCCGCCTTGATGAGCCGTCGGCCTCCTGGAACGGTGTCAGCCCGTTCACCGGTGTCTTTGCGGTGCTTCAGCCAGTTCGTGGAGTCACCGCAGTCGGAGATCATGACTTTGCTCGGATCGTCGGCCGGATCCGCGGACGTCACGGTCGGCTGCAGGACGGGCATTCCCTTGCTGACCAAGCCTTTGTCCCGGTCAGCTCGAAGGCTTTGCTTCAGCCTCTCCAGCGCCGATCCGCCCGCGTGCTGACCAAGGAGCGGAGAACTCCAGTCGGACGTGGCACCTGCAGCCGCGAAGCTGTCCCACATCGCTCTGTACGCGCTGATTGCGCTGGCTTGTGCAGCGTCGGCCTTCGACGTTGCGGGAGGCGCCTCGGGCGGAGGTGCTTGCGTTGGGGCGCCTTGATCACATGAGCCCAGCGTCGCCAGCGCTCCTCCCAGGAGCAACAGTGTCTTCGACTGCTTCATCGAGGCCTCCAAGCCGGGAAGGTGAAGGGTGATGCCGAGGTGGCTGGATCGAAACTGGTGTCCGGCCGAAGTTGGTCGGCAAGTGCAAGCTGAACAATCAGTGCGAAGAGCGCTGTAGCTCGACGTAGTGCCCGCGGAGCCTCACGGCGGATGACGGGATCCGGTTCGCGGAGTGGAAGGCGCATCACGCCGCCTCCGTCATGCCTGCAACATCACGCAGACGGTCCCACCGAGCAGCGCAGGCCCGAGCGCTACTGGATCGTGGCGACTGATCCGTCGAAGAGCAAGCAAGCTCCACGTCACGACTCCGGCAGCCAGCAGGCTGATGGTCAGTCCTAAAGCGACATACGACCAACCGCGCCACCCGAGGAAAAGAGCCGACACCGCAGCGAGCGTGACGTCGCCGAAGCCCAGCCCACCGCCCAACTTGAGGTAGATGAGCAGGCTGATCGCGAACACCGCGGCCGCAGCGGTTACAGCGCGAACCAGTGATTCGGCTTCGCGAAGACCGCACGCCATGAACGTGATCTGGACCAAGGCCCCGACCATCAACATGCCGACAACCCGGTGTGGCAACCGATGACATGTCCAATCGACCAGAGCGAGCACCAGGCCGACGATCAGAAGCCAAGAGGTGAGGGCCGCGGACAGGGGCCTCACTTGGGTCGTGTAGGTGAGCGCGGAAGCCAGAAACGCGCTCGCTGCAAGCGAAGTCGGCCAGCCTGCGAGCTTGAGGAGCTGCCACGAGATCGGCTCGTGTCGCGCGATCGAGAAGCTGACGACCACCACCATGGGCCCCAGGACCGCGCCGAGCAAGAAGTAGGACAGCACCATGGACATCACGCGCTCCAGCGGGCGAACGGCGGACAGGTAGGACGCACGCGGCTGAGCGCGGCCTCGAACGCCGCAGAGCGGCGCCGGACGCCAGAAGATGGTTGCTGCCAGCTGGAAGTCGCCGAGACATGTCGATCCCCGATCGCGTTCAAGGCCAGCCCGATGGCCGCCTCACCACTGCGTTTCAGGGATCAGCTCGATAGCGACAGAGCCGACCCAATCGGATTGCTCCGATTGGACCAGAGTAAGAAGTGACGCCGGTCACGTCAACCGGATTCGTCCATCTCGGTCATCCTGCTCAAGCAACAGCAGCCGAGGCGGTCGGCCCGCGACCCAACACGATCACCGTCTGCCAGACGAAGTCCGCTTCCGACGCCCCAGCAATTTGCCGATACGCGGAAGAAGATCTTGGTAGTGGCCACCGAGGATGCGGGCAAGTACTGCCACCGACCGTGCATCCGCCCCGACGAACACCCGCGCGCGCCGTCGCTCAGCTCCCGCCAGCACCACGCTCGCAGCCTCTTCAGGATCGGTCCGTGCAACCTTCGTCTCGAAGCCGCGAACGACTGCATAGCGGTTCTCCCCCTTCGCGAAGAGGCCGTTGCGCACGATCGAAGTCCTGACGCCCCCTGGGTACACACAGGTAACCGATACGCCGGCGTGCGCGGCTGCCAACTCCTGACGCAGAGACTCGCTGAAGCCGCGGACAGCGAACTTCGACGAGTTGTACGCGCTGTACTTCGGAGTGGCGATCAGGCCGTACGCACTCGAAAACGTCACCACGCGGCCGTCAGCCGAGCCCACCAGGGATGCGAGATGCGCCTTGACGGTGTACATCAAGCCGCGCCAGTTCACGGCCATGACGCGTTCGATGTCCGCGACGTCCGAGTCCAGCAGGCTGCCGCGGTGGATGATCCCGGCTGCCGCGAACACCGAGTCGACACCTCCCAACTCGACGTCGGCCGCAGCCGCTGCGGCCTGCACCTCCTCCCAGGAGGTCACATCAACAACCTGGGCGAGCACTTTCGCCCCGAGCCCTCTGCAACGGCGTGACACGTCCTCGAGGCCGTCCTCATCCTGATCGATCAGCGAGAGCCGCGCACCACGTCGCGCGAGCTCGATCGCCAGCGCCCGCCCGATCCCCGCAGCAGCGCCGGTGACCACCGCGACCTTGCCCTCGAAACAGCTCACGCTTGAGCACCTCCCCCAGCTTGCAGCTCAACCGACCTTCCCACGATCGGGCGCGGTCAGGGTGACGAGCGCCGCGGTCGTGTGTTGATCCAGCGCCATCAGGGCCGCGGAGACAGACACCTTCAGCCAGGTCCCGTCCTCTGCTCGAAGCCGCAGCGCACCCTCGGCGCGCCCGGTCGCAGCCAGGTCGTTGGACAGGCCGACCGCCTGCCGCAGGTCCTCACGATGGACGGCAGGACGGTGTGGTGCGCCGAGAGTCCACGCGACTCCCGGCATCGGGCTGTCGAGCCACTTCAGCAGCCTCATCGTGCGCAGGTCGACGATCGCCCGCCAGCGTCCGGGCGTCGCCTCGGCCGCGAGAACCTGCTGAGCCAGCAGGACAGGGATCGGCGGTGGTGCCGCTGGCACGCACTCCGCTGGTCCGATGTCGTGGGTGATACCTCGAACGACGAGCTCGACCCGGCCCTGAGGTGTTCTCGCCTCGACGCAGCGGCACGCGAAGTGCACCGCGCGCCGAACCCCGTCGTCCCGGTTCACCGTCCACGTGGCCAGGTGCTCCGCCCCGGAGGTCGCGTTGACGATGAGCGCCAGCGCCTTCGCCTCGTCCGAGTTCGTCTGCAGCCGCTGGTAGGCGAAGAGCTCCGCGAGATCGTGCTCGTTGCGCCACTTGTCGGTCCTCGTCCCGTAGAGCCGGAGCAGATCGTCGGACCTGCAGCTGACGTGCCGCGTGAGGTTGATGTGCCACGCGCCCGCCGGATTCCGCGGTGGTGGATCTTCGTCCAGCGGACCGATCCACAGCTGAACGCCGTGGACCAAACCGCCGTAGGACGGCAATGGATGCCCGATCACGCGACGCTTGCCGGTGGTCGTCCCGGTCTCCACCGGCTCACCGCGCTCGGCCACGCGCGCGATCACGGCCAGCGCATCGTGGAGGAAGGGACCGCGGCCGAGAACAGACCGGATCGGGACCATGTGCTTGGGACTGCTCCCGGCAGCCAGCACGGTTGGCTCACGGCGAGTGCCGCCAAAGGTCTCGACCAACAACCAGTCGGCCGCCATCGCTCGGTCCCCCCGGTCGAAGGTTGGCCTGCTCAAACAGGCTAGCTCCGCCGGAGGGTCCGCGCTTGGATCTCCTCCAAGAGTCCGAAAGCCCAGGCGACTGTTTCACTCGATCGAGTGTTTCGTCGGTTCTCACAGCTCAGCGGCGGCCTCGGCGATCAGTTCCAGTGACTCCGCCTCGGTCAACGCCATCTCACGCAGCTGCGTGAACAGCTGTGCGCATCGCTCGATCAAGACCGGATCTTCGACGTACTCACCCTTGATGAACGTCTCGAAGTAGGCCACGTCGTTGTGCTGGCGATGCGGGAAGCCGAGCAGCATGAATGGCGTACCCGCCGCTGGGTAGGCGCCGGCGATGCGCGGCACGATCCTGACGGAAACCGACTCCAACTCACTCGACTCCATCAGGTGCAACAGCTGCGCTTTCATCACCCGCGGCCCGCCGACCACCAGTCGCAACACAGACTCCGGGAACACCGCCTGAACGTGGAGCGAGTCTTTGCCGCCGAGCCGGCGCAACCACGTCTCGTTGACTGCGGCCTGCCGTGATGCGCGAACCGGGTCGCTCTGCAGCACCACGTCCGCGTAGTCGGCGAGTTGGAGCAGCGACGGAACAAGATCCGTCGTGAACGTGCGCCACAGGGTCGCCTCGGACACCAGGTTCACCAGGTCGTCAGCGGGATCCAGGAGCACGCCACCGTCATCGAGGGCGCGCACCTGCTCGGCGTGCTGCGCCTGCCGCACGACGAACTGCCACTCCGAAGTGGACACCCCGTAGACGTATCCGAGCGCCATGATGTCGAGAACCGCGGACGGCTGCACGGCGTTCTCCATCATGGAGAGCTTGGCGCTGCTGAACCCAACCTGCCGACCGGCCTCGGTCAGACTGAGCTGTCGCTCGTCGCGCCAGTCAGCCAGCCGCCGCCCGACTGCGCGTTCGAGGGTTGTCGCTCGGAAGTCCTTCGGCACGTCGCACTCACCCTGCGCCGACTGAGGCGGCCAGTTCCTCGAACGGAACGAAGCTGCAGCCCCGCAGCAAGCGGAACGAGGCGGTCGCGACCACCCAACGCGTGTCGGGATCGCCATAGACGACGTGTGCCGGCCTGACCACCTTCGGCGCGAACGTGCCCGGCTGGTACAGGGCGCCCCACACTCCCATGACTTCGAACTCCCGAACCCGCACCGCGACCGCTCCTCGCCGAAGCGCAGGGCACCGTTGCATCGAGATCGCAACGCACGGGGCACAGATCGGAGGCTCCACCGAAGCCATGTCCTCGGGCCAGGTCGGGCCCTCCTCCTCGCGGAAGTCCCTCATCAGCCACAGAACACCATCTGTCGTTCGGTCGGCTGACCCCGCGCAGACCTGGCACAGCAACATTTTCATCGCGCGCCGCTGCCGGGTCGGGTGCACCCGCGCGAACTCCGGCTTGCCCTGCTGCCAGCGTTCCGCGACCTTGGCCCAGAGAACGCCGTGCTCGTCGCGGTCACCAGGCATCTCGTTGGCGTAGGCGAGACCGTTGCCACGCACCACCAAGCTGCAGTGGAGGTTCTGCTCATCAGACCATGCGGTGACGTTTGGCGCGAGCACGCGATTGACCTCGGCGGGATTCATCTCGGGGCGGACCGCTCCTTGGTCGAGCGGACGCGATGCAACCTCAGTCATTATTTTGATCTTTCTCGTGTGTTGCCGCTTCTTCACCAGCGGCGTCTTGCAAGGCAACGAACATTCGCACTAGGAAGTCGATCGACTCGCGCTGGTTCAAGCTGACCTTGTCGATCTGGCGGACAACGGCGTTGTAGCCTCCGAGCGCGTCCTCCGCCTCGACGAAGAGGCTGCAGTTCTCCGCTTCCAGCAAAACCAGCGGTCCATGCTTCTCGAACTCGAACTGCGTGAACGGACCAGCGATGCCCGCATGCGCGCCGGTCGCCGCAGGCACGATTCTGATCTCGATGTTCTTCCGGTTCGCCATGAGCATCAAGTGGTGCAACTGGTCCGAATGCACCTCGGGTCCACCCACCTGAAGGCCGAGGGCAAACTCGTGAACGTAGAAGGTTGAATTCAACCTGTTGTTCAACAGCAGCTTCTGCATGTCGAGCAGCACGCGTGCCCGCTCTTCCTCTTCCACGGCAGGCACAGTGGCGGATGCTGCCAGCAGTTCTCGCGCGTAACCGACCGTGCGGAGCAAAGTAGGCACCACGTGTGGCTGCCAGCAGATCAGAGTTTTCGCCGCAGCGAGCTGGGTGAGCGCCGTACGCGGCCACATCGGTGCGCCTGCACCGTGCTGCTGCCACCACCCCTGCACGTGCCTTGCCGAGAAGAGTGCGAGCAGGCGGTCCCTCTCTGCGGAGTGCACCCGACAGGCACCGAGCAACAGAGCTACCTCGCGCTCGTTGATGCCGCCCTTGCCGGTCACCACGTTCGAGACCTTGGAAGGGTCCCAGCCCAACAGTTCGGCGACCGTCCGCGCGCTCAGTCCGGCGCCCTCGATGGCCGCTCGCATGCCGAGACCGAACTCACGACCGCGTGCGGTGGAAAGCCTCTTTGCCATGTCCACGTTCCTCGTGTGCTGGGTACAAAAGCGTCCGAGCTCAGCTCAGGCACTCACATCGACCTGGTCGCCAGCGCTTGCAGCGTCAAATCCGCATCGTCTGCACCAGATGCTCGGGGCTTCATCGCCGACGCTTTGTCCCTGGGCCACGGTAGAAGCCGTTCGTGCTCACGCCACGCCTTGTCGCACTTCGGACAGGTGGGCCAACAGCGTGCGAAGTCCGGCCACTTGTCGGCCGCGACGGTTACTTCCAGACCACACAACGTGCAGCCCGACTCGCAGAGGACGAGTTCCTGCGGTATCGCGTGGCGTGCCCCTTCATGGGGCTGCCATTTGTATGGGCGGGACATAACCGATCACTTCCCGTGAACCTGTGAGCAGCAAGCGCCCCCGGGCGCCGGCGATGTCTTACTCAATCAACGCGCCGATCTCGATACCATCCCGCGAAGTTGCCTTGAATGTCCCTCTAACGTCCCTTCCGGAACCTCTACCAGCACAAACGAGCAGATGCCCCAATTGGGTGATATTGGAGCGATCTCAAAAAAACGGCCGGTCACGAGGCGTCTTGGGCTAGACTGCCGAACAGGCGAATCCGTGCAAGGGAGACCTCGATGACACCGCCGAGGAAGGGTCTGACCGCCCGCCGGAAGGCACTGGGAGACTCGCGGGAATCGCTCGCGGAGAAGATCGGAGTCGCTCCGAAGACCATCGGCAAGTGGGAACGCGGGGAGTCGATCCCGGACCCCTTGAACCAACGCCGTCTGGCCAGGGCGCTGGAGCTCACCACCTCCAAGTTGATCGATCTCCTCGACCAGGGCGTCCATCTCGACGACGAAGACGCTGATCGAGTCAAGTGGGTGCTCGCGAATCCCTCAAAGGCCGACTTCGAGGTGGTCGCCCGACTCCGCATGCACGTGGCCGCGCTCGGCCGGCGATACGATCTCGAACGGTCCACGGCATTGCTTGCGGAAGCGGGACAAGCGCTGGGCCAAGTACGTTTCCTGCGCCAGCACGCGTCGAAGTACGCGGTGAAGCGGGACCTGCTCGCGGCGGAGGCCGAGGCGGCCACGCTGATGGGACAGTTCGCCTGGGACGCGTCTCAACGCCGCGATCACGCCGAGGCGAGGACCCACTTCGCCCGTGCAGCCGACGCGGCGCGCGAGATCAACGACCCCGTGCTGGAGAGCATTGCGCTGCTCCGGACCTCGTATGTCGCGCTCTACGGCGAAGATGACGCTCGCGACGGCCTCCTGCTCACCGACCAAGCGGCGTTGGCGGCGCGCGGGAACAGCGAGGTGCTGGAAGGACTTGCTGTGCTGCACGCCGCTGAGGCACACGCGATGCTCGGCGAGCGCCGTGCCTGCGATCGAGCCCTCGACAGAGCCCAGGTCCACCTCGGCCAGAAGGCCGCGGAGGAACCGGCCCCGGAGATGTTCTCCGACACTCAGCACGACCGGCTGGCCGGATCCTGTTACCTGCGCCTGGAAGAAGCGACCAAAGCGCAGCCGGTCCTGGAGAGGGTGGCCTCGACGGTGCGATCGCGGTCGAAGTCGCAAAGCATCGTCCTGGCCAACCTCAGCCTTGCCCACATCCTGCAGCGCGATCTGGAACAAGCAACGGCAACCCTGCACCTGGCGATCAACTCGGTCGAGGGGACATGGGGAGGCGGCGGCTTGAAGGTGATCTTCCGCGCACTGCGGGAACTCCGCCCCTGGCGTGCGGAGCCTGTGGTAGATCAGGTGTACGACCGCCTGCTGACCGTGATGGCGGCAACCTAGGAGGCTACTTCGTGGGCAGTCCCGGCGAGGTCAAGAACGAGGTTCGTCACCGCGTCTGGGACCTGCTGGCGAAGCACGGAGTCGCGTCACCGAACGTGCACGGGTCGATCCCGAACTTCGAGGGAGCCGAGGCTGCGGCGGTCCGGCTCGCGGATCTCGGCATCTGGCGGTCCGCGACTGTGGTGAAGGCGGTACCGGACAAGCCTCAGGCTCCTGTTCGGGTGCTGGGCTTGGTGCAGGGCAAGCTGCTCTACCTCGCGGTACCACGGCTTGCAGAGGTGAAGCCGTTCTACGAGCTCGACTCGGCCTCGCTGCCCGTCCCTCCCGCGGAAGCGGCTCAGCCGAAGATCGCCGCGACGTTCGCACGAACCGTCGACACCGACGAGATGCCTCAGGTGGATCTCGTCGTGTGCGGATCGGTCGCGGTCGACCGCCGAGGCGCACGGCTCGGCAAGGGCGCCGGATATGCCGACATCGAGGTCGCGCTGCTGCAGGAAGCCGGCCTCATCGACGACACGACGCCCATCGTCACGACGGTGCACGACCTCCAGGTCGTGGAGGACGACCTGCCGGAGACCAGCCACGACTTCTCGGTCGACTTCATCGTCACACCGACCCAGGTCATCGAGTGCGGGCCTCCGCGGCGGCCCGAAGGCATCCTGTGGTCCGAGGTCGACGCCGCGCAGGTGGCGGCGATTCCGGCGCTGGCAAGACGAGCCGCGCACCGGCAACCCGGTTGACGGCCAACTTCCTGGGCATGTGGTTACATCTGTCCGCGCGCTGACAGGTCAACGACGGTCGCGAGGCCTGCCTGCCGGTGGTGGGCAGCCTGCACGAGCGCAGCTCACCACCGGTGCTACGAGGCGGCCGCCGAGCTTCAGGTACGCGTGTCCGAAACCTCGGGCGTGGTGGGCACCACCGCGGGTGGAGGCTGCCCCTGCGCCTGCCCCGGCATCGGGACAGGCACATGAACCATCTCGGTGGGTTCGGCACGTGTCACTGACGTGGCGGCCGATCTGAACCCACTCGACCTTGACGTCCACGCCCGCGATCCAGATCGCACCGATCACGAAACCGAGGACGCCGATCGTCCGGAAGGCGGCCCTCCTGCTTCCCATCACCACCGGGCACCGGTTGTGCGTCGAGCACGACGTGGTCGACGCCGACTCGGTGCAGGTAGAAGGCGGCGGCCAGCCCCGCCTGACCACCGCCGACCACCACGACGTCAGAGCTGAGCACGAGCCGCCCAACGACGACGCAACCACAGGCTCACGTATACGAGCCCGACGAGCACCGGCACCTCGATCAACGGGCCGACCACGCCCGCGAGCGCCTGGCCTGAGGTGACGCCGAACACGCCGATCGCGACGGCGATGGCGAGCTCGAAGTTGTTGCCTGCCGCGGTGAATGCGAGTGTCGTGGTGCGCTTATAGGACAGCCCGAAGGCCTTGCCCAGTGCGTACGAACCCGCCCACATGATGGCGAAGTAGACCAGCAGCGGCAGGGCGATGCGGGCGACGTCGAGCGGCCGATTGGTGATGTTCTCGCCCTGCAACGCGAACAGGATGACGATCGTGAACAGCAGGCCGTACAGCGCGATCGGGCCGACGCGGGGCAGGAACTTCGACTCGTACCAGTCACGGCCACGCGACCGCTCCCCCAGCTTGCGGCTCAGGTATCCGGCCAGCAGTGGGATGCCGAGGAAGATGAGCACGGACTTCGCGATCTCCCACGCGGAGAAGTCGACCGCGGTGGTGTCCAGCCCGAGCCAGCCGGGCAGCAGGTCGAGGTAGAACCAGCCGAGCACGCCGAACATGACGACCTGGAACACCGAGTTCAGCGCCACGAGCACCGCGGCGGCTTCGCGGTCGCCGCAGGCGAGGTCGTTCCAGATGATGACCATGGCGATGCAGCGGGCGAGCCCGACGATGATCAGGCCGGTGCGGTACTCGGGCAGGTCCGCGAGGAAGATCCACGCCAGCGCGAACATCAGCGCGGGGCCGAGAACCCAGTTCAGCACCAGCGACAGCACCACCGTGCGGCGGTCGCGGGTGACGGTGTCGAGCTTGTCGTAGCGGACCTTCGCCAGCACCGGGTACATCATCAACAGCAGGCCCAGGGCGATCGGCAGCGACACCTCACCGATCTTCACCGCGTCCAGCACGCCCTGCAGGCCGGGCACGAACCGGCCGAGCAGCAGGCCGACGACCATGGCGACGCCGATCCACACCGGCAGCAACCTGTCCAGGAAGGACAGTCGGTGCAGCACGTCCGGTGCCGCGGTTTCCGTGGTGCTCAACAGGTTCTCCTGGGTCTGGGCAGGCGGCACCGCCCGATGACGGACATCGGCGGCTTCGGGCGTGGTCGAGTCAGTCGCAGCAAGCGCTGGTGTCGCGCAACGGTCCGCCCGGTGCGAGCACAGCGGCAAGGGTGTCGATGGCGGCGTTGTCGATGCGGTACCAGCTCCAGGTGCCGCGGCGTTCGCGACTGAGCACGCCGGCCTGCACGAGGATCTTGAGGTGGTGGCTGAGCGAGGACTGCGGCATGTCGAACTGGTCGGCCAGGTCGCAGAAGCACGCCTCTTGCCCCTCGGTCCGCCGCACCAGCCCGACCAGCTCGACCCGGATCGGATCGCCGAGCGCCTTGAACAGGCGTGCGGCGGTCGCCGAGTCGAGCAGCATCTGGTCCCGGCTCGTCATGATGAGCACCATAGCGGCTTGGATTGACAAAAGTCGATACACGGGGTGTGATCTGCATCGACATACTTCGGTCCAAGGAGATCTGATGTCCCGCACCAGCGGACTCCCCCAGCACGAGCTCACCGCCCGGCTGCTCCGGATCACCGACGAACTCTCCGACCGCTTCCACGGCGTGTTCAGCCGCGAGACCGTCGCAAGGGTCGTGGACGAGACCTACGACCTCCTCGCGCAGAACGCCACCGTCATCACCTACCTGCCGGTCCTGACTGGGCGGTCCGCCCGCCAGCGGCTGACCGACCAGGGCCGCGCCGAAGGCTTGACCACGATCACCGTTCCGCAGGTGCTGTTCATCTGCGTGCACAACGCCGGCCGCTCGCAGATCGCCGCAGCACTGCTGGAGCACCACGCGTTCGGCAAGGTCTCCGTGCGCTCGGCGGGCAGCAAACCGTCCGGCGCGATCCTGCAGACCGTCACCGACGCGCTCGACGAAGTGGGCATCGCACTGACCGAGGCCTTCCCCAAGCCGCTGACCGACGAGGTCCTGCGCGCCGCCGACGTCGTGGTCACCATGGGCTGCGGCGACACCTGCCCCGTCTACCCCGGCAAGCGCTACCTCGACTGGGACGTCCCGGACCCCGCCGGAGCGCCGCTGAACACCGTGCGGGAGATCCGCGACGACATCGACCGCCGAGTCCGCAACCTGCTGACCGAGATCAAGCCGTGAAGAAGGAGAACACCGTGTCCGCCACTCCCGAGGTGCTGTTCGTCTGCGTGCACAACGCGGGCCGCTCCCAGATGGCCGCCGCACTGCTGCAGCACTACGGCATGGGCCGCATCGCGGTGCGTTCAGCGGGTTCCGAGCCTGCTGAGAAGGTCAACCCCGCCGCTGCTGCGGCACTCGCCGAGTGGGGTCTCGACATCACCGCCGAGGTGCCGTCAAAGCTCACGACCGAGGACGTCGAAGCCTCCGACGTCGTCATCACGATGGGCTGCGGCGACACCTGCCCCGTCTTCCCCGGCAAGCGCTACCTCGACTGGCAGCTCGACGACCCCGCGAGCCAGGGCATCGATGCGGTGCGGCCGATCCGTGACGACATCGACCGCCGAGTCCGCGGCCTGGTCGCCGAACTGCTCGACTAACGCGGCGTGCTGGCGGTCGACAACGCGGCCTCCAGCACGCCGAGCACCACGAACACAGCCGGGAATCTGCCGAGCCATGCCGCCAGCGCACTGCCCGCCCACGGCGCAATCGCAGCCGTGAGCATGACGGGTGCGGCGAGCGGGCCGATGAGCTGTCCGTAGTGGACGGCACCCCACCGGTCTGTGATCGCGGTGGCCTGCACGAGCGTGAAGATCCCGAGGGTGACGCCCGCGAGCACTGAGCCCGCGATCAGGCGGGCCATGGCAGGCGCAGGCCGACCAGGTGCAGTGGGATCGTAGTGACGGCGAGGAACCGAGCCGGTGGTCATGATGGCGCGCGGGCCGTGCCGGTCGAGCAGCCTGCCCACCGGGATGTCGACCAGCCCCGCCATGATCTGGCTCGCGGAGAACCCGGCCGTGATCGCGGCCAGCGACCACCCCGTTCGAGCCCTGATCGTTGGCGGCAGCACGGGGAACGCGTAGTAGAGGATGCCCCAGCTGATGATCTCGGTGGTGCACAGCTCGACCAGCACCAGGCGCAGCCCGGCGTCGAGGCCGGGCTGCGCCGCGGTGTCAGCGCGCGCTGGGCGCGAGGCCGATCGACACCTCAACCGCCTCCGGCGCACCGCAGCAGCCGCCGCTGTCCTTTTCCGCTTCCGGGGCGTCGAACACGCCGGCGCCGCCGCAGACGCCGGTCTCGGGCAGCACGAGCTCGACCCGTCCGGCCGCCTCGTGGTCCCCCGCGATCGCCGCGACGACCGACCGCACCTGCTCGTAGCCGGTGAGGGCCAGGAACGTCGGCGCGCGGCCGTAGCTCTTCATGCCCACCAGGTAAACGCCCGGCTCCGGATGGCGCAGCTCGGACTCGCCGTGCGGGTAGACGGTGCCGCAGGAGTGGACGTTCGGGTCGATCAGCGGCGCGAGCTTCGTGGGCGCCTGCAGGACCGGGTCCAGGTCGAGCCGCACCTCCGACAGCCACGACAGGTCCGGCCGGAAGCCGGTCAGCACCACGACCTCGTCGATGCCCTCGACGCGGTGGCCGTCGAACGACTCCAGCACGAGGCTCCCGTCAGCCGCCCGCTCGACCGCCGCGGTGCGGAATCCGGTGACGGTCTCGATGTGTCCGGCTTCCGCGGCCTTCTTCGCACGCAACCCGAGCGCGCCGCGCGCAGGCAGCTGGTCCGACTCCCCGCCACCGAACACGTTGCCGACCGCACCGCGGCGCAACAACCACACGATCTTCGTGCCTGGTTCCTGCTCGACCAGGTCAGCCAGCGCCACCAACGCGGTCAACGCCGAGTGCCCGCTGCCTGCCACCGCGATCCGCTTGCCGGCGTACCTCTCCCGTTCCACCGCCAGGTCCGGCACGCGGTAGTTGATCCGCGTGGCCTCCGCCCGCTCCCCCACCGCGGGAAGACCGTCACCGCCCAGCGGGTTGGGCGAGCCCCACGTGCCGGACGCGTCGATCACCGCTCGCGCCGTGAACCGCTCCTCCCCGTTCGCGCTCTGCACGTGCACCGTCAGCGGCTCGTCCTCGCGACCGGCGTCGACCACGCGGTCCCGGCCACGCCGCGCGACACCGACGACCCGCGCACCGAGGCGCACCCGGTCACCCAATGCCTCAGCGAGCGGCCGCAGGTACTTCTCCGCCCACTCGGCCCCGGTCGGGTACGTGTCGCCGTCCGGACGAACCCATCCCGTCGGCTCCAGCAGGCGCTGAGCCGCGGGGTCGATGAGCTCGCTCCATCGCGAGAACAGCCGCACGTGGTTCCACTGCGACACCGCGGTACCAGCCTGGTCGCCGGCTTCCAGCACGACCACGCGCTCGCCTCGCTCGGCCAGATGCGCCGCCGCAGACAAACCCAAAGGTCCGGCACCCACCACGACGACCGGCAACTCGTTCACCGCACACCCCTTGCATCGAAGAACTTCGAATCAATGCCAGGGACTCTATCGACGTGGATCGATTGACGCAACCATCGATTTGCGTCGATACTTGCGCCATGACGGTCACCGTGCCCGCCCCTCGCC
Organism: Lentzea sp. NPDC036949; assembly: GCF_055608075.1. NCBI lineage: Bacteria > Bacillati > Actinomycetota > Actinomycetes > Pseudonocardiales > Pseudonocardiaceae > Lentzea > Lentzea sp. NPDC036949. The sequence continues at coordinate 363,876 of NZ_JBVJRA010000007.1, read as the reverse complement.
TGCTCGCGACGCAGGACGCCGCCACCTACTCGGAGTGGTTCGCGAGCCTCGCCGAACCCACCCGCGTGCGGCTGCTGCACGCCGTCGCGACCTCCGGACGCTCGATGACCGTCGGCGAGCTCACCGAACTGCTCGGCATCAGCCAGTCGACCTGCTCGCACCACGTCCGCAAGCTCGCCGACATCGGTTTCCTGCTGCTGCACAAGGAGGGCACGGCCACCCACGTGACCGTCAACCCGAACTGCTGCACGGGTCTCCCGCACGCCGCCGACGTGGTGATGGGTGTGCTCGAAGCCCGGCCCTGCTGCCCAGCCGACGTCCCCGGCGACGTGGTCGTGCGGCCGCTCGAACCCGGCGACTGGACCGCGGTGCGACGGATCTACGGCGAGGGCATCGCCACCGGCGACGCCACGTTCGAGACCGAGGTGCCCAGCCGGAAGTCCCTGGAGGCCAAGTGGCTTCCAGACCACCGCTGGGTCGCCGAGGTCGACGGCTCCGTCGCGGGCTGGGCCGCCGCAACGCCGGTGTCCACACGCGACTGCTACGCCGGCGTCGCCGAGACCTCCGTCTACGTCGGCGCGGACTTCCGCGGCCGAGGCGTCGGCAAGTCGTTGCTGCGCAAGCAGGTCCTGGCCGCCGACGACGCGGGCCTGTGGACGTTGCAGACCTCGATCTTCCCCGAGAACCGCGCCAGCCTCGCCCTGCACCACTCCGCGGGTTTCCGCACCCTCGGCGTCCGCGAACGCATCGCGCAACACCATGGCGTGTGGCGCGACACCGTCTTCCTCGAACGCCGAGCAGCCAGCTAACCCCACATCCAACCCCGACCGTTCCCGGACACGGCAACGGCTACTTCGAGGTGCCCATGAACAGCCACGACGCCATCGTCATCGGCGCAGGCCAGTCCGGACTCGCCGCCACCCACACCCTGCTCGCCCGCGGCCTGCGCCCGCTGGTGCTCGAAGCCGGCACCGAACCGGTCGGCTCCTGGCCGCACTACTACAACAGCCTCACCCTGTTCTCCCCCGCCCGCTACAGCGCACTGCCCGGCCTACCGTTCCCCGGCGACCCCGAGCACTACCCCCACCGCGACGAGGTCGTCAACTACCTCCGCATCTACGCCTCACACCTCGACGCCGACATCCGCGCCGGCCACCGGGTCACGGAGGTAGTGCACGACAAGGGGTTCCGCGTCACAACGGACGACGGTATCGACTTCGCCGCGCCCATCGTGATCGCCGCGACAGGTGGCTTCGGCAGACCCCACCGCCCGGCGCTGCCCGGTCTCGACGGCTTTCCCGGCACCGTCCTGCACGCCGCGCAGTACCGCTCCCCCGAGCCGTTCCACGACCAGCGCGTCATCGTGGTCGGTGCCGGCAACTCCGCGGTCCAGATCGCCGCCGAGCTCGCCGAACACGCCCACGTCACTCTCGCGACCCGCAAGCCGGTGAAGTTCTCCGCGCAACGCCCGTTCGGCCGCGACCTGCACTTCTGGCTCGACCGCACCGGGCTGGACCACCTCCCGATCGGCCCGTGGCTACCCGACGGGTTCACGACTCCGGTCCTGGACACCGGCCGTTACCGAACGGCACTTGACCAGCACCGCCCGGACCGCCGGCCGATGTTCACCGCGCTGGAAGGCTCCAAGGTGGTCTGGCCGGACGAGCAGCGTGAACATGTCGACGCGATCATCCTGGCCACCGGGTATCGACCGGACCTGCCGTACTTGAACGAGCTGGGCACCGAGCACCACCGAGGCGTCTCCCGCCTGTACCGCGGTCTTGGCTTCGTCGGTCTCGAATGGCAGCGCAGCCTGTCCTCCGCCACCTTGCGCGGTGTTGGCCGCGACGCGGCACACGTGGTGCGGCGTCTCCTCAGGTGAGCGAGAGCTGGGCGCGGTGGAAGTCGAAGTGCTGCACCGGGAAGCGGTACAGATCAGCAAGTGTCATGAAGTCCCGGAAGAACGGGTCCCAACGCGTGGGGTAGGGCATACCTCGGGCAAGGCTGCTGTCGTCCTCGCGGTCAAGGCGCCGGTGCAACGCGGCGATGGTGCGATCAGCCAAGACCACCATTGCTCTGTGGGGCATGAGATTGCCGCCGAGCCAGGAGCCTGCGAAGTTGACGACGTCGAACGGCTTCGTGCCGGCGTTGAGCAGCCTCGCCCAGGCACGTCCGACCCAGGCGGGTAACCGAGCGACGATCCGCGCCAACGTCAGCAGCGCGCGCATGATCAGAAAGCCGAGCAGCATGTGGAAGAGCAGTTGCCGGTTGGTCCACCGCGTTCCGCCTGAGCGGCACCTCAGCTCCTCCGCGGTCGCGCGGTCGAGCAACGCGCGGAACGTCACGCGCGCTCTCTCGAAGTCGTCGTGAACTGCCTGCGTGTCCACGTCTCCAGTGTGCACCTGACAGACGGCTATGATGCGGGTCTCGTTGAAATCGGTACGTGGGTGCAGACTTGGCGTTGTGAGCGTTGACCCTGGTTGAGCGCCCCAGAGGTGCGTACGCCATGGCGGTGCTGCTCTCCGAATGGCAAGCGACTCGCCCGTGCTCACGTCTGGAACGGACTCGTGCTCCCCCATCGTGCCGTGCGACATCGGCGTTGCGGTGCTCATGCCGTCGCTGCACTGAACATCCACGATGAGCGCCAGCCAGCCAGAACGCCCGACGAGAAGCCGGGCACCGGAGGACGGATGACCGCGGTTCCGAACACGACACGCTCGGTCACACGTCCGCCGAATACTGCAGTCATCGGCGTATGGTCCGTTCGAACGAACGACGCGATTAGTTGGTGATCATTGGCCGCACGACCAGGCCGGGAGGCGCGACGTCGCGAACGACTGACGTCGCCGTATCTGGGCTCATCCTCGATCACAGCCGGAGGACTGACCTCCAACGGTCTGCGACGGTTCGTGCGACCGAACGGCGCCGAGCTCCATGCGTTGCAGCGGGAGACGCTTCGGCGGGCCGAAGTCGCCGAACAGAAGCTCCCGCTCCTGCTGGAGGAGATTCGCGCCACCGCAATGGCTGCAGACCCTCTTCTGACCTACAGCAGGTTGACGGTCCTCACCAGCATGCGCCGTGCTCTACCCGGACCAGCCAACTTCGGCAGCGACGCCGTACTCGAGTTCTACGGTGGCCTCGTCACCGGCATGCCGGTCGATGACGTCGTCGCTCGACTCGGAGCCGACTACCACCCGCAAGTCCTGTACGACCTTGACCGGCTCCTCCGCGAGTACGCGGTGGCGGAGAACCAGGTGCACGAGGCCAAAGCTCTCCGGGTCGGGCCTCGCGACTCGCTCACGAGTGCCCGGAACCTCCTGGAGTTCGAGCAGCGCTTCGACCGCATGCTCGGCTATCCCGAGCAGCTGCGACCGATCTTCAACGCGATTGTGCGGCCACTCGCCGACAAGTCCCAATCGTCGCTCGGGTTCGCGCTGGGGGACGCACTTGTCGTTGCGGACGCTTACTTCGACGTGCAGTGTGAACGTCTCCGTGAGGTCCAGGCGGAGTTCCAGGTCGTCCTGGACCAGATCCCCCGACGGGCGGACCGCACCACTCAGTTCCAGTACCTCGCTGCGCATGCCGCCGGCATGGCGACCTACGGCGGAGCTCCCCTCGAAACCGACCTCGCTTCTGCGCTGGCACAGCGCACATCGATCCCGCAGGAGCAGTTGGAACCCCTGCTGAGCTTCATGAGCACCGCTCTGGGGAGCCAACCAGACCTGGACAGCCTCCACGCCACCAACACCTTGCGTCGGCGCCCGATCATCGCGACGCCTGACGGCCGTCAGCTCTGGGCTGTTCCCGGCGACTTCATCCACTGCGCCTTGGACTGGGCCGCCGAGGCGTGCCAGCAAGAGCCGAAGCTGCTTGAAGTGTTCGACAAGCGCCGACAAGACGCATGCGAGGAACTGACATGTGACGCGCTGTCCAGCGTCTTCGGGGCGGATGACGTCCACGCGGCTGTGACTTACCCATGGGACGGGCAACGTCCTGACATCGACGTTCTCGTCGCGCAGCCAGGCGCCACGCTCGTCATCGAGGCCAAGGGCGGCCGTCTGACCGACCCAGCCCGGCGGGGCGCTCCCGACCGGGTCCGCAAGAAGGCGGCCGAGCTCGTCGACAAGGCGTTGGACCAGAACGCTCGAACGGTCACCTATCTCCGCTCAGGCGCTGCCGGCTTCCAGCAAGACCGCAGGAAGTGGCATGGCACGATCAACAGGGCTCACATCGTCTCGATCATCGTCACCCTCGAACGCGTGGACCCCTTCGCCTCTGTGCTGCCTGACAGCGGCAAACGGGGAAGCGTTCCCGAAGACGGCACGTGGTTCGTCAACCTCGCCGACCTGCTCATGGTCGCGGACATCCTCAGGAACCCCGCCGAGTTCTACGCCTACGCCGACACCCGCGCCCGCATCAACAAAGCCGGCGGACCGCGCATCTTCGTGGAAGCCGACGCGTTGGGAGCGTGGTGTAAGCACCGGATCGCACCCAAGACGCCGAGCCCCGGCCAGCTGATCATGCTCGACACCACGTCCAGTCTCATGAACGACTACTACGCTTACGCGACCGGCAGCAGGCCGGTCCGTCCGACCGCTGGTGTCCCTGGCGAAGTCCTCGGGGCGTTGGAAGAGATCCAGCTCGCGGACCCCGATTCGTGGCACGTCCTCACTTCGGCCGCCTTGGCTGTACCGCCTTCCCAGTGGCGTCCTGTGGAGAAGGTGCTCGCCCAGCTGTCCAGGGATCGGGTGTCGCGACGCGGGCGCAAACTCACGCGGCGAGCCTCCTCAGGTCTTATGGTGTCCGATCGGCTGAGCGTCACCGTGAACGCCGACGATGTCGAACCGCCCGCTTCGCGAATCCGCCTGGCACTGGTCGAACAACCCTGGGACAGTTCTGGCCCTGAACAATAGGCAGGCGCGCCGCGTGCGGTCCCGAAATTGCTGTCCCGCCCAGCCTGCCCACCTCCCACGAGCGGAAGATCATCCACGCGGTTGAGCAGACCCTCAAAAGAGCTATGAGGCCGTTACGATCTTCGACAGTTCCGTCCACCCATCCGCAAAAATCGCCTCGCCATTTCCTCTCATGATCTCTGCCGACAACGGTGCGTAGCGGAGATCTGAGTCAGCCGCAGCCTGTGAGCTCGCGGAGGTGCTGGTCATCGTCAACGCCATCCGCGCCGCCAAGATCACCTCACTACCTGAGACCAAGACGGTGACGCCCGCGACGCTGTCCCTGTCGATCGCGAGCAACGACAAGGGCGGATCCGGCTGCTGCGACGCGTGCTGACCATCCGTACCGGCTTCGCTAACCTGTGCTCGTGAGATCCACCCGCCCGCAGCGCACCGCAGCCTCCCGGCTGCTCCTGCTGGCGTTCGTGGTGGGAATCGCGTTCTTGCAGGTCTCACTGTGCGGAGCCGGTACGGCCATCAGCGACTGCTGTGACCGCGTAAGCACCGTCCAGCAGACAGACCTCTCCTCTATTCCGTTCGTCGCCGACGACCTGCCAGTCGAGCCGGAGACCGCGCTCGATCTGTGCCTCATCGTCACGGCGGTACTCCTGCTCGCCCTCGGCATCTCGCGCGTACCGACGCTGCTCGGGCTGCGCGCCCCGCCGGTGCGTGTGGTGCACGCCCGTTCCCTGTTTCCCTCACCTCTGGCCCTGACACAGCTCTGCGTGTCGCGGACGTGATCGAGGGCAGCCCACGCGGCTGTCCCCTATTACCCGTATCCGCTTCAGCTGTGGAAGTGTGCAATGACCTCCAACACCAAGATCTCGCTCATCATCGTGGCCGTCGTCGCCGCCGTGGTGGGCACTGTTTTCTTCCTCTCCCGCCCTGACAACTCGCCACCCACCGCCAACGGCCCCGTGCAGGGCCCGGCCGCCGGCGCCCCGGCCGACAAGCTCGTCAGGCCGGACAGCCACAAGCTGTCCGCGCCCGCAGACTCGAAGGTCACCGTCGTCGAGTTCCTCGACCTGGAGTGCAAGGCCTGCCGCGCCGCCTACCCCGGCGTCGAGAAGCTGCGCGAGGAGTACGGCGACCGCGTCACGTTCGTGATGCGCTACTTCCCCGTGCCCAGCCACCGCAACGCCGAGCTCGCCGCACGCTCGGTCGAGGCGGCGTTCAAGCAGGACAAGCTCGAAGCCATGTACCGCAAGATGTACGAGACCCAGGAGTCGTGGGGCGACCAGCGCGTCGACCACCGCAACACCTTCCTCGGCTTCGCCCGCGAACTCGGCCTCGACATGGCGAAGTTCGAGAAGGACCTCGACGACCCCGCCACGCTCGACCGCGTGGTGAAGGACCGCGCCGACGGCACCGCCCTCGGCGTCCGCGGCACCCCGACGTTCTTCATCAACGGCACCCAGTTCACCGGCAGGCCCAGCTACGACGGCCTCAAAGCGGCCATCGACCAAGCCCTGACCCAGTGATCAGGTGGATCCTGAGCGTGGGCGGCCTGATCGGGCTGGCCGCCTCGCTCGTCCTCACCATCGAGAAGATCGCGCTGCTCAAGGACCCCGACTACATCCCGTCCTGCAGCATCGACCCGATCCTGAGCTGCGGCTCGATCATGCGCACCGACCAGGCCGAGGTCTTCGGTTTCCCGAACCCACTGCTCGGCATCGCCGGGTTCGCCGTCGTGGCCACGATCGGCGCCGTGCTGCTCGGCGGCGCGTCGTTGCCGCGGTGGTTCTGGCTCGGGCTGCAGGCGGGCGTGACGTTCGGCGTCGTGTTCGTGCATTGGCTGATCTACCAGTCGTTGTACGTCATCGGCGCACTCTGCCCGTACTGCATGGTCGTCTGGGCCGTGACGATCCCGGTCTTCTGGTACACCACGCTGCACAACCTCCGCATTCCGTTGCTGCGCAAGTACCACGGCGTAGGACTCACGATCTGGTACCTGATGATCATGATCGCGGTCCTGCAAGCGTTCTGGGACTACTGGCTCACTCTGGGGTAGTCGCACAACGCACGAAGCATTCGCAACCGAACCACTCCGGCTGCGCGAAGCTGCTGTCCCCAGTGGCTGGAGTGGCCGTAACGGGTAGTCGTGATCGTCCGATGTGGTTGACAACCTGGTCACGCGCCGCATGAGCGCTACACCAGCACTGCGAACACGCCGACTGCCGCCGGCGTATTCAAGGTTTAACCCGTTCGGGTGACGGTGCTTTGGGGGATGCGACATTGGACGAGACGACTACCGTTCGGGAGCTCAGCATCAAAGGTCGGCCAGCCGCCACACGGACTCAGCACGCCGTCAGGTTGCTGGCTCTGCTGGACGGGTGTGGCGTTCAGACGGTAGACGGCGATCCCCCAGACACCGTGAAATCCATCCGTAGCGAGCTGCGCCTCCAAGCGATGGACTTCTGGCTGCGAAATCCGGACTACCTCGCCGATGAGCTGTTGACGATGGTGCAGGCAGGGGCGGCAGGTTCGAGCCACTTGATCACGGCGCGGTCACTCCTGGACGATCCGGAACCTGACCTGCGCTGGTATCCGATGCCACGTTGGTTCTTCGGCGCATACGAGCAGCTAGATGACGCGTTCTCCCTGTTGGAAACGTACGGCCTCGCCACACTGCGTCGTACGGGCCAGGCAGGCAGGAAGAGCAAGCGAAACCAGTTCTTCCTGACGACGACAGGAGCCGCCGCAGCTGCTGAACTCGCGAAGGATCCGACCTTGGGGTGGTACGCCCGGCAGGTGAAGCTGGTCGGGTTGGTAGCTGGAGACGATGGCGGTCAGGCGTTGAAGGATCGCCAATACCTACAAGCCACCTACGCGGACACCGAGCTCGGGGTGGACATTGCGCCCATCGCTCCGCGAGTGCGTGAACGGCTGGACACGATGAGCGCCGCAGCAACGGCAGCTGCTGAGGAGGTCGAGCAGGCATGAGCATCCTGAGCAAGGAGGTCGTTGCAGTCCTGGCCAAGCGTCGTGCCGGCGGCTCGATCGTTCTCACCGTCGATGAAGTCGACGAAATCCTGACCAAGCTCCGCATCCCGCTTCTCGGCACGAAGGCAGTTCCGGTACCTCTCCGTGCGATCCGCATCCACTTCAGCGGAACGAAGTGGCTCAACCCGAACCACACTGAGGCGCAAGGGCACCCGCTGGTTGATGCAGCCGACCTTCCCGAGTGGGTCAAACCCGACGTGAACGAACGCCTGCACACAGTTGGTTCAGCGGAAGCTGCTGCAATACCAGAGTCTCCTGCGGCGGAGGGCCCGAAGGCACGCGTCCCTTTCCGCTTCGAGTGGTCGCCTCAACCTGGGGTCAACGGCATCGGCTCAGGGCGGAATCTCCGTGGCAAGTCAACCCTCCTCAACGTTCTCATGTGGTCGCTGACCGGTCGATGCCCGAAGTTCCAGAACGACGTACGCAGCTGGATCGAGCACGTCGAAGTTGATTGGCAGATGGGGGCTGAACAGCTCCGGGTGGAGTTCGACGCTGTAAACGGATCGGCCACAGGACAAGTGGTGAGTGTGAAGGAGGCTGACTCCACCACCAGACTCACGGTCCTCGGGCAGTTCGCCGGCGACGAGTTCGAGGGTGTCATGGGCTCTCTGATGATGGCCAGACTGCGCTTGGAGAACATCCCGGTCTGGACCGACACCGCGGCTCGAGTGCATGCGTGGCCCGCGTACTCCAGCTCGTTCGTCGTCCGCGCGAACCAGCTCGATCCAATCGTCGGCAACGAGCAGACGATCGGCGTGCGGATGATGCAGATGTTCATCGGCACGGACTGGGCGCCGGTACAAGCCGCCGCAATGACGGCACGACGCGGTATGGCCACCGCGCAGGCTGCCGCGAAGGAGAAGGCCCAAGCGGCGGGTGAAGCGGTGGAGGCCAGTCGGAGAGCCGCAGAGAAGGCAGTCGAAGAGATCAAGGCCAAGATCGGAGAGCTGCCTGTCGACGCGCCAGACGTCCAGGCGATGCTAGACGCCGCAATCCGTGCCTCTGACGTTTCGCGGAAGTTGCACCGGCTCGAGGCCGCACGGATCGCGCAGACTTCGCTGGCCGAGACAGCACGTCAGCAGCTGAAAGCGGTAAGGGCCCAGGTGCATGCCAAGTACGAGGACGCGCTCGCGGCGAGGTTCTTCCACCACATGCGCCCCTCTGTTTGTCCGCGTTGCGCGGCGCAGGTCACACAGGAACGACAAGCAGCAGAGCCGGACAAACACGAGTGTTCGGTGTGCTCCAGTGAACTGAACCTCGAAGCACTACAGGCAGATGTCATCGTGGCCGCGTCCGTACCTCACGACGTCGCGAACACCTTGGTGGCAGGTCTACCTGAAAGGAATGGCTCCCATCAGGAAGCCGAGGACCCGCAGTCGGACGCCGTCGAAGCGGCAGAGCGCGCGGCGGCTTCGGCCGAGGCGGCGTTGGCAGCACTGGAAGTTGAGATCGCAGAGTTGACCGGACAGCGGGATGAAGCTGCTGCTCGGGTCGACGCGGGAGACGATCTGCTTACAGCCGCGGGTGATCGCCGTGCACTCGAACTCGATCTGGCGCGCGCTGAAGGCGCTCTAGCAGCACTCACACAACCAAGCGATCCGACGGCAGCCGATCCCATCGACCCTGTACAACTCGCCGTTGTGGAAGCAGCCGAGCAGGTGCTCAAGAAGTGGGTGAAGGATGACCAGGACCCGATGCTGCGTCAGATCTCCGCAGACATCGAACGCCTGACTCGGAGCTTCGGCGCCGACAACCTCAGCGACTTCACCCTTAGCGGCGCGGCAACCTTGGCGCTCCGGGAGAACGGCGTAAAACAGATCTACTCCGGGCTGACCGAGGGCGAGAAGCTACGGGTCAAGATCGCGGCTGCCATCGCACTCATCAAGCACGGCTACGTGGGTGGCGTAGGCCGCCACCCCGGCTTCCTCGTACTTGACTCGCCTTCCGCGGAAGAGATGCCGGAGGAGGACCTCGCCACCATGGTCAAGGCGCTGAAGGAGGTTGCTGCCGAGGCCGAGATGCAGATCTTCGTCGCCACTCGGAACGCCGCACCACTCGTCGAGCTACTTCCTGAAACCAATCGGGTCGTCGCGGAGGGAAACTCGTACGTGTGGTGAGAGGCTGCGTGGGAGGCTACCGACGAAAGGAGCGTCATGAGCAGCGGTACCGCCACCGCCTTGGAAGGAGAACTGACCGCAATCCTCTCGGCGGGCGGCGGTCGGCCATCCGTCGAGGACGCCTTCGCGGCTCTTGGTGGTTGGGAACGATTGGCCCGCGACGCCGCGGAACTGGCCGACAGTCCGGTGCTCCCGCCACTGGTTCAGTTGGTCACGGCAGTGGCCGCCGATGCTGGCAGTAGGACCGAGAGCTATCCGGAAGCCATGCGCCGCGTGTCCTCCGCTGTCACCTCCACAACGAGTCCGGCTATCCTCATCGACAGTCTGGAAGCGCTGATCACCAGCGGGCCCGCACTGAACGAGGTCGGAGCACTCCTCGCTACTGCACTGGAAGCAGCTGTCCACGACTTCCTCGGTTTGGCGGAGCCGGACAGTCGCGCCGCACTACGAGCGGCGGGTGCGCTCGAGGCCCGTACCCGGCTGGCACTGTGCGGGATCGGATCACCGTTCGCACTGCTCGCGCTTCTTGAGCGCTTCGACGCGCCGATGCCCAGACCACTCGGCACCGCCGTCGTTCGAGCGGTTGGAGTCGCTGTCGATCATTGGCCGTATGCCGCGAACCTCGTATCTGTTGTGCGCCTCGTCGCTGGCATCGACGCGCCGACCGGTCGAACCCGCGCAGGCGCCGATCCAGAAGACACAGCCTCTGATGCCTCATGGGTGCTCGCGGGGATAGAACTGGTCAGCGCGCTCCGCGCCGCGGACCTGCCCTCGATGCACCGCAAACTCGAAGCATCCGGATCACACTTGCAGCGCGCGTGGGACACCTACGAGCGCGAAGATGCCGGCGTCCTCCTCACGGTGGTCGACGTTCTCTGCTCACTTCTCAATGAAGCCGTGCCACGGCCAAGGGTGGAGGGTCTGTCGACACCTCAACTAGAACCCCGAGCGCTGGACGAGCTGGCCGAGCGAGTTCGCCGGATCAACGTTGCGTCTATGGGCTTGAACCACTGGTATGGAGATCCGAAGCGCGCAGCGCTGCTCGCGTGGAACCACCTAGCTGACGATCTGGGGAGACTTCGAGAGCAGTTCAAGCGAGACAGCTTCTACAAGGCGGAGGTTGTCGTCGACAACCTGCTCCAGATCTACTTAGGTTCACGATCTACAGCGGTTGTGTCCCACCGGGAAGATCTGGACGGCTTACTCCGACTGGTCCAGCCGGTCATCGAATCGGGTTTCGCGAGGACCGCGGGTCTTTTGAGTAACCTAGAGGATCACACGTACGCACTGCAGGAAGAAGCCGCGTCGGCCGTAGGCGACCGCGGACGTGAGTTAACCGAGAAGCTGGCCGTAGCCCAAGCCGTTCTCCGCGCGGCCAAGTCGCAAGCGATGGCCGGTGCAGACCCGGGAAAAGGTGATAGCGGCACGGCGACCGCGTCGCTGCCGCAGCCTCTAAGCCGACTCGTTCCAGCAGGATCCGCAGCGGCTATCGAACTCGTTGACCTATCACCCACGGCGCTTGCTGAACTGGCAAAAATAATCAGTAATGCCACCATCGGCAGGCATAGCTTGAACCTGATCGAAGCAGAAGTCTACTCGAATATCCAATCTCGCCTGGAATCCAGCCCTGACTACATCGGCGAACCGAGAGATGCAGTGGATGATGTTCTTCGGCTCATCATCCAGTTCACAAGCTCGAGACTCAACGGCCAGTCTGACCTGTACCCTTATTTGTTCGACCCCGCGTCCGTCGAGAAGCACGTCCACCAAGATCTCCTTGACTACCTGAGATCAAGTAGTCACGGTGCGATTACCGAGTACGAGGTTCAACACGTTGGCGGCGGACGGATCGACTTGCGACTGAAATTCAGCGGCTTCGGCATCCACATCGAAATGAAGGCGGATTCATTAAGAAAACCCTTGAGTGACAAGAAGGCATACCTCAACCAGGCGGTTACCTATCAAGCCTCTGACATACGAATCGGATTCCTGGTATCACTACGACACAAGGCGTTCGACCCCACCGGGGCACCGCCGCACCTGAGCGCGCTCATAGGCCACACGGTGTTCGATGTGCCTGGCGACCCGATCGCCAGGCACATCGTCACCGTTGGAATACCCGGAAGCCGAACCAAACCTTCAGAAATGAGATAGGCTTGCCACGCCCATCCTACAGGCTCGAACAGACGACGACCTGCGACAAGTCGGCCCACGCCGGGTCCGCCACGGAGACGTCACGCATGGTCGCGGCGACGTTCCAGCCCCGCTGGACGAACTGGAACATCAGCTCATGACCCATGCCGCTCGACGTACCGGTGATGAAAACAGGCCGTGGCTGAGCGTCTCCGGCACCGCGACCGCCTCCGCGCGAGCCGCTACCAGCCCTTGAGTCTCACCAGTTCGGACTCGAAGAGCCTCTCCTTAACCTGCAACGTCCCACGACTGAGGTCCTTCTTGGCACAGGCCCTCTCCATCACCGCGACGTAGACCATCGCCACCGTGTAGCCGTGGACGGTGTTCATCGTGCCTTCCTCATCAGGAAAGCGTTGCTGGAAGGCTTGCCGGAGTTCGCGAGCGCCTTCCACCTCTGCACTCCACGGTGCGACAGACGCTGCGATCAACACTTGCTTCGCGAACGCTGCCGCGACCGGAGACCGCATGATCGCCGGGTCGTAGCTGACGGCGTTGGTCAGGACAGGCACGGTCCACCCGAGCTGCGCGGCGATCCCGACCACGGCCGCGGTCTGTCCGTCGACCTACAAGACGATCACCGAAACACCACACGCCATCGCTTCCAACACACCACCCGTAGTTTCCGTGCCACGGCACGCTCGCCACCACGCCCTGAACGCAACAGTGCTGGCAAGCCCTGCGCGTGCACCTGACGATCGACCTGCGCCACAGCAAGACGAACGCAACAAGAACTCTTCCTCGCCGTGCAGCAAGTTCATCCTTGGTGAGAAGTCCGGCTCGCTCTTCAGCACGAATTACGGCGTCGGCCGAGCGCGTCGGCAGGAGCACGCTCAGCCGCGGTGAGGGCCCGCTGTTGTTCAAGTCGAACGCGGCGAACAAGTAGGTACATGTTCATAGACAAGTACGGCGCCCACCGCTACGTGCCCTTCGAGGCAACTGACCTCGCCTCCGGCGCGTGGACCGCGTCGAAAGGCTTCAAGCTGCACCGCGCGCGGCACGGCGCGGTGCAGCCGGTGTCCAGGCCGAGTACGACAGGCTCAAGCGGCGGTTCGGCTGAATCTGCCAGGTGAACCAGCCGTGACAGTGGCGGTAGCGTGGCCGGCTTTCCGGCAGGATGGACGGGTGGCCACCCGCGACCTTGACCGTAAGCTCCTTTGGGGGCGTTCGGGCGGCCGGTGTGCGATGTGCGGCACAACGCTGATCGCGGAGCGGACACCGCTCGACCACGAGGCGATCCTCGGCGAGCAGGCGCACATCGCGGGGAAGGAACCGACCAGTGCCCGGCACGGCGAGTGCGATCCGGACGTGGTCGACCACTACGAGAACCTGATCCTCCTGTGCGGAGACGACCACACGAAGATCGACAAACAACCGCTTCACTACACGCGAGAGCTGATCCTGCGCATCAAGCAGGACCACGAGCGGCGGGTCGAGCGCGCCCTCGAACGGCAGGCGTCGACCGGACCAGGCCGGTTCGAGGCGAGCGACCTGTCCGCCGCAGTGCCAGCCAACCTGGTGGGGCACCGCCTGCGCGGCCGGGACGACCTGCTGGCCGAGTTGGTCTGCCTGGTGGGCACGACCGGCGGATCAGTGGTGCTGCGAGGAACCGGCGGGTGCGGCAAGAGCGCGCTGGCCCGCGCGACCACAGAACAGGTGCGTGACCATCGCACCGTCTGGTGGGTGGACGGCTCCACGCGCGCAACTCTGGTGGCGGGTTTGTTCGAGGTTGCCGTGCAGGCGGGTGCGAACCGCGCCGAGGCCCGCGAGGTGTGGAGCCGTGGCGAGTCCGCGCAGGACTTCCTCTGGCATACCCTGGGCTCCCGGCCTACGCCATGGCTGCTGGTGGTCGACAACGCGGACGATCCGTCCCTGCTCGAAGGATGGATCCGCGAGCCGCCGGGCGGGAACACACTGCTGGTGACCACTCGCGACCACCGGCCGCCGCGCTGGTCGCCGAACGCTGTCCTACACCAGCTCCTCCCAATCACCTCGGCTGACGGCGCCGCCGTCCTCACCGACCTCGCCCCCGAGGCAGGCAGCGCGTCCGACGCCGAGGTCCTGGCCGACCGGCTCGGTGGCCTTCCGCTGGCGCTCATGCTCGTTGGCCGCTACCTGGCGCGCACGAGCGCCGGGCCGGCGTTGCCGGAATCGCGGCACGCCAGGACTTTCGCCGGCTACGCCGCCGCGCTCGACGCGGAGTTCGCCGTCACGATCTCGGCCCTCGGCCGCCGGGTGCCGAGCGATGAGGTGCTGGCCCGCACCTGGGAGAAGTCTCTGGACCTGCTGGACTCCCAGGGCGTGACCGCGGCCCGGCCGGTGTTCCGTCTGCTGTCGTTCTTCGCGTCAGCGCCTGTTCCTACCGCAGTCCTCAAGCCGAGCGTCCTGAGGATCGCTCCCTCACTCTTCGGCGAACTCGACTCCGACGGCCTCGAAGACGCGGTCGACGGCCTGCTCTCGTGCGGACTCCTCGACCACCAGCACTCGGCGATGCCATCCGCACGAACGGACACGCTCAGCCTGCACCCGCTCCTGGCGCAGATCAGCAAAATCCAACCGGACGTCACAACCAGCATCCGGATCTACCGAAGCCTTCGCCTTTCGCTCCTGTGCAGGACTGCGGACGAACACGACCCACGAGATCACGCAAACCGGGCGACCTGGCAACTGCTCCTGCCCCACTGCACGTTCACCTCGGACGACACGGCGCACACCGCGGGTGACGGCGACCTCGTCCAGGCACGCCTGGCCTACTGCGCGGCGGAGTACACCAGAACCGCCGGACTCTGGACGGCCGCCGAGGAGTTTTACGACCTCTCACTCGACTTCCTGCTGAAGCAGCTGCCGGACACACATGAGGACGTGCTCATCACGCGCCACAACCGCGCACTGCTCAAGCTGGACCGCGGGCACTACGGCGAGGCTGAGTCGCAGTTCCGACGCATCACCGACGAAGCCGTCGAAACACTGGGCGAAGACCATCCCCGTGTTCTCGCACACAAGCACGAACTGGCCCGTCTGCTTCGGGCACGGGGAGATCTCGAAGGCGCACGACGAGAGTTCGCGAGCATCGTGCCGATGATGACCACGGTGCTCGGATCCGAACACGAGCACACGCTGGCGGCTCGCCACGAACAGGCGCGCACCCGGTTCGACCTCGGCGATCTCGACTTCGCGGAACGCGAGTTCACCGAGGTGCTGGAAGCGGTGAGCAGAACCGCCGGACCACAGTCGCCTATCGCGCTCACCTCCCGGCACGAACTCGCGGGCCTGGCGCTGCGCCGAGGCCATCGCGAGCGGGCGCGTGCCCTGTTCGAAGACCTGCTCGCGATCGAGACCGAACTCCAGGGACCCGATCACCCCAACACCCTGGTCACCAGGGCCGAACTGGCAGGTCTGGCGCTGGAGCACGGCGACGCCGTGGCCGCGGCGGCCGAACTCAGGGCCGTCGTGTCCGCGTGGCACCAGATCGACGAGAACCACCACGACGCGCTCATAGCACGAAGCCTGCTGGTCCACGTGCTCATGGCGGAGGGCGATCTCGCGGCCGCGGTGGCCGAGCGACGTGCGATCGCGGTGGCACAAGGCGCACCCCCACGCTCCGAGGCGGACGACCGGCACGAGCTCGCGGACACCCTGTTCGCCGCGGGCCACTACCCCGAAGCAGAGGCCGAGCTGCGTGCGGCCGCAGCCGCACAAGAGCGGATGTTCGGCGCCAGGCACCCGGACGCCCTGGTCACCCAGGCCAAGGCCGCGACCTGCCTGGTGCTGCAGGGTGACGTGACCAGGGCGCTGACTGAGCTGACTGATCTGCTACCGCACCTGGAGAACGTGCACGGACCAGGCTCCGAGTACGCGCTGATGGCCCGGCTGAACCTCGCGCACGTCCATCAGCTGCTGGGCGACTCGGCTGCAGCGATGTTCGAACTTCGCCTCGTCCTACGCCTCAGCAAGCACGGGTCCGACAAGTCGACGGAGATCACCGCTCTCGCGCGGGCGATGCTGCGGACCTGGAAGAGCGAGACCGCCGGGGAGTGACCCGTCACCACGACTATTGCTCCACATAGAACACTAGACGTACGAAGTGCTCGTCGCCGACGCCCTGGTGCCTGACGGCGCTGAGGACCGCGCCGCTACTGCGGGCCAAGAGTGGCGCGAGTGCCGCTAGCTCACATAGGCCACACTTGCCTCAGCGGAACAACTCGCGTGCCCACAACTCGCGTACTCCTCACACTTTTTGCGCAGCGGATTGGAATTTCCGTCTACTGCAACACGAACCTGTGGGGTGTCAAAGCTAGGCTTGACGGTCTGACCTGCGCGTCAGGCGGCCGCGGGTTCGTACTTGTTGATCAAGCCGCCGAGTGCTCGCCGACGACGAACGGACCTACAGCCTGACCATTCCCTAGACGTCCGACAGATCCATCGAATACGTGGCGTTCAAGTCGCTCGCCTCCGCGATGTCCGCCCTGCTGACCAGGAACCACCCGCGCAAGCAACCGTCCGCCGCCGCCGCCGTGAACCAGGCACTCGCCGAGATCACCGCCAATCGCCACGAGCGGACGTGGACCGCCGTCCCCAGCACCCGCGAGCCCTGACCGCTCAACCGAGCAGCTTCACGAGCTTCGCCGGCGCCAGCACGCGGTAGCTCTCAGTCAGCAACTCCCGCACCTCGTCCCAGTCCACGTCCGGCAGCACCTTCAGCCCGACCACGTCCTTGCCCCACGCCGCCCGGAAGAACGGCTCCCCGGCTCCGGCCAGGGCGTCGAACTCCTCGGGCTGGGCGCGGAACGTCATGATCACTGTTGGTTCGGTGAGTTCGGCGGCCCGGCTGTATACCCCGGTCTCACCGGGATGCGCCGTGAAGACGTGCACGAAGCTGCGGTTGCGGATGCTCCACCGGATGCCCACCCACGCCGCTTGCTCGGTGGCCTCCGGCAGCGCGGCGCAGATGGCCCGCACCTCGTCCAGGACCCGGTCCGGCACGTCCGCACGATCGTTCACGGCGCACAACGCTACGCGCCCGCTCCCCCATCCACGGGCATGATCGCCCCGTTTCACCATCGATGCCCTGTCGCTGAGCAGCCAGGCCGCCACCTCGCCCACCTCGCGCGGTTCGGCCATCCTGCCGAGCGGGCTTGAGGCGTTGTAGTGCGCGATGACGCCGGGGGGTCGCGGCCCCCACTGACCGATCATCGCCATCGCGGTGCCGCCGGGGGGTGATGCCGTTGCCCCTGATGCCCTCCTTCGCCACGTAGCGGCGGCGCTCTCGGTGAGGCTGTTGACGTCGCGCTTCGTGGCGCCGTAGGCGGGCAGGACCGGGGTTGACGCGGCAGCTGCCGATGCTCGACGTGTTCATAGTTATGTCTCCGCCTCCCCGTCGCTTGAGGGGCCGCCTGTACGGACGATTCCGACCCCAGGTGCAAGGCCCGAGCAGCTGACGTCAGCGTGGCGCTGCGTCCTTCACCGCCCGAGGCGGTGAGCTTTTCGCCTTATGACTACGGGTGGACACTCCGGCCCACGGTTGTGCGAGTCGATCTATTACCCGCACGGCCCGCATGCCTAATCCGCGCCGGTAACCGGCGCGCCTCTCAATGCGCCATCCGGGAAGCCACCACTCGCTGGGGCGGCATGGTCGAACCGATCGTGCCGG
Source organism: Lentzea sp. NPDC036949 (assembly GCF_055608075.1). Classification (NCBI taxonomy): domain Bacteria; kingdom Bacillati; phylum Actinomycetota; class Actinomycetes; order Pseudonocardiales; family Pseudonocardiaceae; genus Lentzea; species Lentzea sp. NPDC036949. The sequence goes on along the minus strand of NZ_JBVJRA010000007.1, from coordinate 345,964 downwards.
TCGTTGGCTCCAAGTCGTCGAGGACGCCGGACTCGAAGAACTCATCGAGGTCGGCCGACAACCGAGCTCAACGGAGTGCTCTGCGATCATCGAGACCATGACGAGCGTTCCGCCGCCTCCGGGTCTGCCCGGACACCACTACCGCACCACAATGGACATCGACGGTTCGGCACCGATCACCTTTGACATGACGGTGCCGGGCTCGATGAGCGAGATCAACATGGCGACGCTGCGGATCTCCAGGTACGGAGGCCCCACCGCCGAGGATCAGGAGTTCCGGCGGCAGCTGTACCACCTGGTCGGCGCGGTCACCGTCGCAGGCGGGCACGTCGAGACCTCGATGAAACGGCTGCTCCTGCTGCTGCGACGCGACGACAGCAAGTTCTCTCTGGTCGACAAGACCTGGAGCGACCTCCACAAAGGACTGGTCTCTGAGTGCACGGGTGCTGACAAGCGTCGTGACGAACTCAAGCGCATCCTCGACTGGGCAGAGGAGAACCGGATCAAGGAGCGGCGTGACAACGTCATTCACGCGTACTGGTGGAACTATGCGGGCTGCGGAGTGCTCAGATCCAGGTTCTACCGGCGAGACGATGGCGCTCAGCTCATCGGATCCCTGAAGGACCTCGAGGAAGACGCGAACCTGCTCTTCCTCTACGCCCTGAAGCTCGACGGGCTGCTGGGCGAGAGCTGGGCACGAGCCACCCTGCCTGGACCTACCGGATTCCCGGAAACTCTGGATCAGTAGCCCGCCACTGGCGTTGAGGCGTGGCGGATCACACCCAGATCTGAGGTGCTTCCCGCATGGCGACCGCAGGTCCATGCCCACACGCAGCGGGAGCACCACACCGGACACCTTTGTCCGGCTTGCCGCAAGCGACCAATGCGGCGTCACACGCCCCGTTGAAGGTTCGTCTGCGCGCGTCAGGCCTCGTGACCAAGTCCGGCGCGCCGGACTTGGTCACGCCCCGGATCGGGCGGTGCCACGTGGCACCGAAGTCACCTCCCGAACATCTCGCCGAATCTGTATCGCCGGACGACTCCGGCGAGCCGCCTCTGACCGTTCCGAACCGCAAGCCTCAGTTCCACAAGTCAACCGGATGGCATCAGGTCATTCGTGAAGCCTGGGTTCACACCGCCGGCTCGCGTGTTCGCGACCCGTTCCGTGAACTCGGGTGCGCGGAGGTTGAAGCTGATCACCTCGGCGCAGGCCTCACCGGTGTTCAGCTCTCGGACGAGCTGCGCCAGCACGAGGGCCGCAGTCGCGGTACCGACGAACGAGGCGCCGACCGCTCGGCCTGCGATCGCGACGACACCGCATCGCGCCTCGGCTTCGGTCTGGCCGGAACGGACGCCGTCGGCCACCAGCTCGTCGTACGCAGGCGCCGCCACAGTTCGCGGAGCTGCCGGAGGAGGGAACGCCTGGTCGGTCGTCTGCCCGGACGGGAACGACTGGACGAGCACGTCGTAGTAGGTGTCCGCGGTGTCGCCGATGCCCGCGTCGACGTAGCGCCCGAACCCCGCGGACGCGGCCCACTGACGCGCCGCGCGGTTGTCGAGCCCGCCGAGGGCCCAGCTCGGGTCGGCGCCCTGGGGACGCGTGTCCTCGTCGAAGGCTCGCTCGATCAGCCGGGTGGTGAAGCCAGCAGCCTCCAAGCGGCCCCCGACCACCCTCGTTTTCAAGGTGCCGATGTCGGCGGGCTCGCTGAGCAGCCCGGTGCTGATGTTCGCTTCGACCACGGAGTCGGTGTCCTGCAAGAACAACACGACCTCCGCCGGGTTCGCGTACGGGAGCATGCCGAGGCTCCACCCGTACGCCTGGCCGAGGTGCCCGAGGCCGATCAGCCACAGCCTCGTCGGCAGGATCTCGCACGTCTCGCCGACGGCCTCCGGGTTCTGCCACGGCACGCCCGGTTCCCACAACGAGATGCCCAGCGCGCGGCGCCCCGCCCTGCTGTCGCCCCTGGCGTGCTGGAAGAGCTCGCACACCGCCAGGGATGCGGCGGCCACGCCGGAGAGCGGGAACTCCCGCGACTCGGCCAGCCGTGGGCCACCGGTGGGCACCAGTCCGGCCGCCCATCCCTCCCAGGTGAGGGTCACGTCGATCTCGTGACGCGGAGCCATGTCCGGCGGTGTGCCGATGCGCAACACGGGCACCGACGTGTCGAGAGCGGTCACCACACGACCGCCGAAGCGGCGTACCGCGTCGGTGAGGCCGAGCCCGTTGGCCCAGCCCGCCGACAGCACAGGGTCGGCATCCGTGACGACGTGAACTCCGCCCGGAAAGGCTCGTACGCCTGTCGCCACGGCGGTGAGCAGGGCCGCCTGGAGCGTCCGGGAGCCGGTGATCGCGGGACCGACGGCGATCTGAAGGCGGTAGCGCTCCACGAGTCGCCAAGCCTCCTCGACGTTCCGGGCGCGTCCCTCGTCCAGTTCCAGCTTCAGGGTCCGGTGCAGTGTGTCCGACGTCGGGATGGTCACGCCCACCATCCGATGTACAGGGCGGCTTTGGCGTCCTTGCCCGTGCTGCTCGACCACCCGTCGTCGCCCAGGTACCGGTGCACGCCGACCTCCTTCGCGTGGACGGGGTGGGAGGCGAGGTCGGGAACGATCAGTGCCACGTGTTCCCTCCTGGCGATCATCGGGTTGGCGGCGTCGGTGTGGCTCTGCCAGACGTCGCCGTTGAAGTGGGTGTGCACGTCACCGATCACGCGCAACCGCTCGCGGTCGCAGAGTTCCCACAACCTCGGGAAGCCCTCGAACCCGAAGGTGATGGCACCGGTCAAGGAGTTCGGGTCCAGGTCGTCGTAGAACACGACACGCCGGACCGTCCTCGGCGCTGAGTCGCGGTCGCCGAGGAGGAACGCGCCAGCCTCACGACGACCGCCCGCGCGCTCCCCCAGCCCCCGGATCAGCCGCCGCCACGTGCGGCGGCTGATCCGGAGACGTGCACTCCTCCCGAAGAGCCGCTCGCGGATCACGCTGCCCCCAGGTAGTCGTCGTCGTTGAGCATCGTGTGGACCTTTCCCAGGAAGAACGTGAGGTCGCGGTCTGGAGTCCACATGTCGCCTGGGTACCGGTTCGGCCAGTCGGCGTGCCCCGCCAGCGCGACCCTGTCGAAGGGTGCGTACAGCGCCCGGCCGGCCTCCCAGTCCATCCGGAACACCATCCCGACACCTTCGCCCCTGGGACGTCGACCTGCCGCGAGCTGGCCTCCCGTACTCAGGTCCCACGGCTCTGCCGTCGGCGCCTGCTGGGGGTAGCCGGTCAGGTCCATGCGCAGAGCGATCTCGTCCGGCCCACCCGGCCGAGGAGCCGCCGCGACCGCGACGACGAGGACGGGCCAGCCGAAGTCGACGACCCGCCAGCGCCCCGCCGCGACCGCCGCTTGGAATCGGGCGGAGTCCAGGTGAGCCAGCACGGCCCGTTCGTCAGGAGTCATCCCTGGTACCGGGCCTTCGGAGCCAGGTCGAAGCACAATCGCCCGTCCGACGCCAGCGAACCGACGTGGGCGTACCGGTCAGCCTCGGTCTCCGCACCGCACACCGCCAGCGTGTGCTTGGCCCGCTCGGTGGCCGGCAGGTCGAACCCGGACTCGCCCACCGCCCACCTGAACACCCGCTGCACGTGGACGTTCGGCCCGAAGCCCCTGGTCTTCGTCTCGCCTGCGTAGCGAACGCTGACCTCGATCTTCTTGCGCCGGGCCACGTGCACGCGGGCGCCGTCGGTCAGGCCTGCTGCGTCCAGCGTGGCGCTGCGGTCCAGCGACTCGTCGACGTCCTCCAGCCAGGCGGTGGCTTCCGCATCGCCATTCCCCAGGTCCGCCCGTCCGATGAGGTCTCCGACAGTGGACGCCCCGTCCAGCTCGATCGTCTCGGGGTTGGCGTGTTCCTCGCGGTGTACGAAGAGCCGCATGCTTGACTCCTTTCAACTGGCAGACGAGTTCACTCGACTGCCGGTATCCTTGACCCAGCAGGTCAAGGATAATCTCTTTACCTGAGAGGTTAGCCGATCTCGTGGAGCTGCGCATCCCCGATTCGGACTTGGCACGTTTGTGCTGCTCACGGGCAGCCATGGAGGTCAGGTGGGGCCAGGGCTGGACGGCGGTCGCGCGCCGCTTGTGCGAGATTCAGGCCAGTGCCGACGTCGCGGCGCTGACACACCTGCCGGGAGCCCACGTCCGAGCTATGACTCAGAGCGACTACGAGATCACTTTCAGCGAAGGCGTTATCGTTCGCCTTCGTGTTGATCTCGCCTGGCCCGACTCGGACGTCGTTCCCGCGCGCCGAGCATCGGTCGCCGAGTTGACCGCCGTGACCGCGCACGTGACGGAGGACGTACAGCGATGACCGACCAACCGGTGACGTTCGCACCCGACTATGCGTTCCCTCCCGGCGACACGCTGCGGAGCAAGCTGTCCGAACTGGGCATGGCGCAGACCGACCTGGCAGACCGGTTGGGCATGTCGGAGAAACACGTCTCGCACATGATGAAGGGGCATGCGCCGCTCACCTACGAGACCGCGGTGGCGCTCGAACGCATCACCGGCGTGCCGGCGAGCACGTGGAACGGCCTCGAGTCGCACTACCGCGATCACCTTCTCCGCGAGAAGTTGAGCACGGTCGGGCCGAACGAGGCCGAATGGCTCTCGCTCCTACCCCTGACCACCTTGCAGGAACGCGGCTACATCAGCGACGCGACCCCGAACGGACGCACCCTCGGTGAGACCCTGCGCTTCTTCGCCGTCGCCGACATCAAGGCCTGGAACAAGGTGTGGAGCCAGCCCATCGCCTCCTTCCGCCGATCCGGGGCGCACGCCGTGAACGCGGAGGCAACCGCCACCTGGCTGCGTATCGGTGAAATCAAGGCGCAGGAAATCGACTGCCAAGCTTTCGACGCATCCGCCGTGCGGAAGTTGCTACCCACGCTCCGCAAGCTAACTCGATCAAAGGACTTCATTCATCAGCTAGTGCAGCTGTGCGCGACGGCCGGGATCGCAGTTGTCCTCGAACCCGAGGTATCCGGAAGCCGCGTTCACGGAGCATCACGCTGGCTCACCCCCAGAAAAGCATTGATCCAGCTCACAGACCGCCAGAAGAAGGAAGACATTTTCTGGTTCTCCTTTTTCCACGAGATAGGCCACCTACTTCTGCACTCGAAGAAGGCCAGCTATATCCACGACGGCAGCGAAGACAGCTTCATCGAAGATGAAGCGAACGATTTCGCCCGAGACCTACTCATTCCACCCAAGTGGCTGGATCGTCTCATGGAAACGCGCACCCATGTCGAAATACAGCTACTTGCTGACGAGATCGGTGTCTCAGCAGGCATCATCGCCGGAAGGCTGGCACGCGACAATATCAGCGGATGGAACTGGGCAAAAGTGAGCAAGCTCAGAAAGTCCATGTGCATTAGCGAAAGCTGAGCCTGAAATCCAGGCGGATCTCCAACTAGCTGCGGACACCTCGGCGTCAGCAGACCACGGGAGCACCCCAGGCCGAGATGTACTTGCGCGGTCTAGCCTCAGCACGACACTGAGACTAGACCGCGCATTGAACCAATACGCCCGCCGCTGGCGATCTCGTGAAACCTAGGGCTGGTAGTAAATCCGGTAGCTGAGACGGGCAACTCCCGGTGAGGCAGCGGAGCAACAGTGAGACATGCTGAGCTCATTCATGCAGCTCGCAGCCACTATACTGAGACGAGTGCAACGACCTGACACTCGACAGGATCCGTTCACACCGAAGAGGTCACTGGTTCGATCCCAGTATCGCCCATTGCAGGTCAGCGGCCCGGAACCGTTCAGGTTCCGGGCCGCTGACTTTGTCGTACAGCAGCAAAGTACAGCTGCGGGTCAGATACCGAGTCTTTCACTCAGCTGCTGTAGTGCCTTCCGCGTCGACTCGTCGTAGATCTCGGTGTAGATCTCCATCGTGACTTTCATGTTCGCGTGCCGCGGGATGCGCATGATCACCCGAGGATGCACGTTCAGCTCCGCGAGCAGCGATGCACAGCTCCGCCGGCCGTCGTGCACCGTGATGTTCGGAAGGCCCGCCTTCTCACACCGACGGTCCCATGACCGGTTAAAGTTGCGCGGCTCGATCGGCGTGCCGGATGGTGAACAGCAGGCCACATTCCTGCCAGGCGACGTCCGCCTCGACTCGATCGCCTCGCGTTGCTTCCGCCGCAGCGGCGATCAGAGGCATGGGCAACGTCTCGTCCGAGGCTGCCGTCTTGGTCTTGCGGTGCAGGAGCTTTCCACCCACCCGTTGGAGCTGGTAGGCGATGTCGAGAACCTGCTCGACCTCATCAACAGCGTTCTCGGGAAGCCCCAGCACCTCGCCCTTGCGCATGGCCGTCGCAATCACGAGCACCGTACGCGGCGTAGAACGGGTCATCGTCCTGCCGGCCGAGACCAGGAACATCTTCACTTGCTCGGTGGACCAGCGGTTGCGCTTGAGCTTGCGCCAGCGCTCGCCAGCTCGCTTGACCTTGAAGAGCGTCATTACGTTCTTCTTCAGCAGATCTTCGGCCATCGCGTGGGTGAGCGCCGACCGCAGGCATCCCCTGATGTCGTTCAGGGAGCGCAGCGACAGCAGCTCTTGACAACACTTGCCCAGTGAGCAGCAGCGCCGCTTGCCTCTGCGCGCCGAGCGTCCTTGCCTTGCGCGCAGCACTGGCAGGTCCGGGCGAGCTTGTTCATCCAGAGCTGAGCGTCGCGCACGGTGAAGTTGAGCGGCTCCTCCCCAGCCCAGGCACGATATGCACGCGTACGAACGTCTCGTAAGTCTTGTGCGTGAGCGGTGCGAGACACGGCTTGAAGACGGATGCTGCGAACTTTACATACCTCAGTTGCTGAATCTCGTGCATACGATGCTAGACATACCCGCTTTGCTTCTGCGCAACCGCGCAATGAGGTACCAGAATCGTTTCGTAGCGAAACTCCAGCGGAAATGAAAATTGGACTTCTACCCAGCGCCACACTAAGAGAATTCAGCAAAGAGATGCGAGCCGATAGCGCGATAACATAACTGACTCCACCAAACTGAACAACGCACCGTTCATGGCACGTTCGGAGTAAGATTCCGATCGACTGATGCGGATGCAAGAGACCAACAGACTGGTCGTCGCCTACCAGAAGGGTCTTCAGCCAGTGCCCCTGGAAGCATCTGACCGCCTTATTCAGTTATCTGCCGGAGCGCGAGTCATTCCCCGAAGCAACGTTCATGCCTGCGGCGCCGGCCTGGACGACCCGCTGCGGAGAGCGCGCAAAGCGAAACCGGACACCTCAAAGCACGACTTAATCGTTTTGGTCAGCGTGTGCAAGCCAGCGTGCACCTTACCGGAGCCAGCAGCATGATCTTGTCGGTATGGATCAAACTGAGATCACCTGACTTATAGCGACTGTGGATACATGCCGACGGAGCCGCTTGCAAATGCATATTTGATCTGACCCCCGCAGTTCTAGTTCACCTAGGGCACTATGGACTAGGTAGAGCTATTACCGGTTACAATAGGTCATACTCTTCCGCTGAGTTCAAACACCCCACTCCTCTGTTCCGAGCGAACTTTCCAGTTGTGATCGAGCAATCTAGCCATGCGCTCGTCGATTAGGATGACGTTGCTCTTGCGGGATGAGGTTTCACACAGGTCTGCGGCGCGATGCACTCCGGATCCGAGCACTACTCGCTTGCGGTGACGAGCGGGACCGATCAGCGTTTCCCTGTAGCTGCCGTATGCAAGTCCTATTCGGCTGAATACTGGACCCACTTCTAACCGAGACGCTAGCCATGACTGCTTAATCACTTGGAAGGCCTCGACAGAGGCTACCGCCGCCTCAGCTGCTCTCCGAGCCACGACTGTCGGATCAGAACTAGCATCCTGAGTAAATAGGAACATCGCACCGTCGCCCAGATACTGATCTATGACCCCTCCTTCATTCAAGACGATGTCGGCCACTTGACTGAGATAATCATTAATGCACGTGATTGCTCCGGACTCATGCAGCACGTCGAACAATGAAGACGACGCACTGAGGTCACAGAACATGATCGCCGCGGGCGACGGACTAGGTGGCGAGTAGAGACCAACCTGGACGTAATTCTCTTCAGCCCGAACAAACTCCGCTACCTTGAGCGCGATACGCCCGCTCTCCGCCACGGCCATGACTTCATCCTGCTCACTAAAGTTTCGGCCATCAGCTCGGTTGAGGAACTGGGCGACTCCAACAGGAATCTGGTCGACGACGAGCGGAATTGTCAGCATCTCTCTGGTAACGTGATTGGCCCGCTTGTCCACCCGCGCCGAAAAATCCGGATTGTCGTATGGGTTTGCCACGCGCAGAGGCTCGCCGCCGCGAAGTACCTTTCCCGCGATCGAATCCCGGCCGACCAAGATCTTTCGCAACTGACCCGCCGCCGGACCGTGCAATGCCAGGAAGAATAGATACTCGGAATCAGGATCCGGGTCGCGGACCAGCACTGAACTCTCGGTGGCACCAAGCCTGCGCATGAGATGGCCGAGGCTTGACTCGACCTCCTGTTGTAGCGTCTGGCCATTCGAGAGGGCGGCAGTAGTTCCGGGCAACCGATCACGCAGGTCCATAAGCATGCGGCGCTCCGCGGCGCTCTCAGCCTTCGCAGCGGCAGCTGAGGCTTCGGCTACAGCTTTCATCGCCTCGGCTGACGCTTGCGCAGCCTTCGCCTCCGCCTGGGCGACCTTCGCCTCCGCCACGCGGTTGACCGCCCACCACATCACACTTATGACAGCGGTTGCCGCCGCGACCGCTGCGCTGACCCACACCCATGGCTGCACGTACGAACAGTCGCATCGAGGTCACCCTCGTTACAAGCAAGGCCACAGGCGACTTGGTTCTCGCCGCCTGATACTAGGGATGACCTGGAGTGCTACCTGCCAGGTCTTGCCACTCTGTTCAGGGCCTCTGCCACCAAGGGCAAGTTGCCATCTGACGACGCAAGCACCGCACGCTGGAGTCGTATCACACCTCAACTGGACCGATACACAGCTCGTGGAGAGCCGCTGGTACGAAGGTCCGTCATCGGACCGGTAGCCGAGGCGAGCTAGTGGCGCGTCACGCAACGTCGACCCGGTAATCGATCGTCTGGGTGGACCGGCAGGCTGGTCCCGCATGTCGAGTGCGGGAGGTGGTTGTGGCTCGTCGTCCGGAAGTGTTCGTCCGGCCGTTGTCGATGGAGGACGGCCGGAAGCTTGCGCGGATCAGCAGGACCGCGCGGAACCCGGTGAAGCTGCGCCGGGCGATCGTGGTGCTGATGTCCGGCCAAGGCCAGACGGTCCGCGACATCACGTCATTGATGCAGGTCAGCGACAGCTATGTGCGGGACGTGATCCACGCGTTCAACGAGCGGGGGTTCGACGCGCTGGACCCAAAATGGAGCGGGGGACGCCCGAAGATGATCGGTGAACAGATCCGTGAGCGGATCTGCCTGATCGCCAGGACGTCCCCCGCCGACTGGGGCATTACCGCGTTCACCACTTGGTCGCTGGCCAAGCTGCGCGATCACCTGCTCGACCGCGGCACGGTCGCGGCGATCAGCCGCGAAACCCTGCGGCGGATCCTGCGCGCCGGCGGGGTCTCCTGGCAGACCACGACCACCTGGAAGGCCTCGACCGACCCGGACTTCCTGGCCAAAATGCATCGGATCCTGGATCTCTACGACCATCCGCCCGAGGACGGGCGGGTGATCTGCGTGGACGAGTTCGGCCCACTGAACCTGATGCCTCGCAAGGGAAAGGCCTGGCGGCCACAGACCAGGCCGTTCCGATTACGGGCGACCTACAACCGCTACGGCGGCGTCATGCACATGCTCGCCGCGCTCGATCTGACCACCGGCAAGATCCTCTACCGGATCCGGCCCCGCAAACGCCACAGCGAATTCCTCGGCCTGCTCAAAGCCCTGCGCGCCCGCTGGCCGGGCGAGAAGTTGTACCTGTCATGGACAACTTCTCCCCGCACCGCCACCCCGACGTCCGCACCTGGGCCGCCGGCAACCAGGTCGAGCTGGTGTTCCTGCCGACCTACGGGTCCTGGCTGAACTGGATCGAGGCCGAGTTCGCCGCGTTGCGCTACTTCGCCCTGGGCGGCACCGATCACCGCAGCCACACCGAGCAGAACACCGCCATCGCGGCCTACATCCGCTGGCGCAACGCCCGCGCCAAGCCCAAGACCGGCTTCGCCACCGACTTACCCATCCGCACCTGGACCGATTACCCGGTCAACGTTGCGTGACGCACCACTAGCTCGATGATGACGGATCTCCTTCTACTCAAAGGAGATCCGCGCTGGCGACCGTCCTGCCCGTTCCGATCTCGCGCCTGGCGAGTTTTGGGGCGAGGCTGGCGTTGCTGGCGTCAGGAGTGCTGAGATGACGTTCGCGCGTCGAAGTGCTGCCGTTCTCGAGGGTGCGGTGTACATCGACGCGGGTGTGCTCGACAGGAACGGGCTGAAGGCTCGGATCGACGAGGTGGTGCGGCACGAGCTCGCGGTGCTGCTCCGGTCCAACCCCCGATCGCGACTGCGCTGGACCGACCGCGCGGTGCTCGCCGCGCTTGTGCGGCGCCTGCCTCAGCAGTTGCGCGGACACCGGTTGGCGACACCAGGCACGATCCTGCGATGGCACCGACGCCTGGTCGCGAAGAAGTGGACCTACCCGAACCGGACCGGACGCACCCGCCGGCGATCATCTGCGGTGCTAATGTACTTTCGTTTGGGTCTGAATAAGGCATTTAGGGTGGGTGGTGGATGAGCGACCTCAGGCTGTTCCGGATAACCGCTGGTCGCGCGGACGAACTGGCCAGTGGCTCGGTCGCCCTGGAGCGCCATCTGCGGCGAACAATCGAGTGTTGCCGACGACTTCACTCGTTACGACGAACACGCCGTGCGCCAGAACAATCACAACATCGAGCGCGTTCGGTACCGCGATTCCGGCGGACCTGACCGAAGCCGAGCAGTACTTGCGAATGAGCTACGACGCGAACTGAGCCAGAGGCGCATAGGGAGCAAAGCGTGAGTGGAGCCGACGTCAGTCGAGCCGAGATCATCAACTACTGGCACACGATCGAGATGTTCAGCCCTCCCGATGTTCCTGCGGTGAGAGAGGAACACCGGGTCTACCAGGTGGCACCAGGACAACCACTGCCCTGGGAGCCCACCCACCGGCTGCAGAAGGTCCAGCTCGAGGAGCACCTCACCTGGCGGTACCGGGTTTACTGCGGGGTCTTCTCACTCGAGGACATGAACACCGTGCTGGAGCGCGTGTTCCCGCCGGACCAGGACAGCTATGACGAACGACCCGCAGGGCACAGCGCGTTGACGGCGTTCGTCCTCGACGTCGAAGGGCGGCCGCTGTTCGACAGCAACATCTTGTCGACCTGTGCCTGGGCGACAGGTCGGGCGGTCGATCCTGGACCTCGGCGCCGTGACTGGCTTGACGGGTTCGACGAGGACGAGGCCGAGGCCGACGAGCTGTTTCGGAAGCTCGTGGCTGCCGCCAAGGATGATCCGCGTGTGCGCGCGCTCGCCGAACAGGGAATCTCCGTAGGCAGGCCGCTCGCTGCCGCAGATCTGACGGGTTACCAGAAGACATTGTGCGCGAAGCTCGGCCTGCCGGGCGACTTCGACTGTTCCGAGATCCGGATCAAGTGCGAGCTCGTGAGTCACACGAACGCATACCGGGAGGACGACCAGGATTTCCTGAACAGCTTCATCGCCGCGGATCTTCGCCAAGTGTCGGCCGATGTCCGAGCGGGCAGCTGTGGCACGGCTCTTCGACAGTACCTCAGCGGAGACAGGGAGATCGACACAGCGGCGAGGATCGACGTGCGGGAGGAGTTGGGCCAGGTGTTGGACGTTGTCCGGCCGGACGCCGTGCCGCTCGGGCGTTGGCCCAGCAACGTCGAACATCCACTCGCGCTGAGCCAGCAGCTGGCCGTCAACAACGTGCTGAGCAGGCTCAGCGCGTCGGCGGGCATCTTCGGCGTGAATGGGCCGCCTGGGACCGGCAAGACCACCATGCTGCGGGATCTGATCGCGGCGATTGTGGTCGAACGTGCGTGTCGGCTCGCCGAACTGTCGAGGCCGGCGGCCGCGTTCCGAGGTAAGCGTCAGTGGAAGGTGGGCGACTACACGCGCACCGTGCACCTGTGGCGAGAGGACCTCACCGGGTTCGAGATCGTGGTCGCTTCGAAGAACAACGGCGCGGTCGAGAACGTGACCAACGAGATTCCCGCTGTCGGCGCGATCGACGACGCGTGGCGTGACGAGGTCGACTACTTCCCGGAGATCGCAACCGCTCTGCTCAACGTCGACCAGCTCGACGCCGACCGGAAGACCTGGAAGCAAGCTTGGGGCATGGTCGCCGCGCGGCTTGGCAACAAGACCAACCGCGGCAAGTTCGCGACCGCGTTCTGGTACGGGATCAAGCCCAAGCCGAAGAAGAAGCAGCAAAAGGATGTCGCCGAGCCGCCGCCGATCCCGGGCATGAACGACCTGCTCAAAGCCGTGATCGCGGAAGGTCCCGACCAGTCGTGGACGGATGCGGTCCGTGACTTCCGCAGTGCGTTGGCGGCTGCCCAACAGATCCAGGCCGATCGTGGTGCAGTCGACGGAACCTTCCTGCGCCTGAAAGAAGCGCGTGACCGTGGTCAAACTGGTAGGGGTGCGTTCGAGCGGGCCGGCCGGCAACTGGAGCAGGTGAACGCCGCGCTCAGCGAGGCTCGGCAGAACATCTCAGCGTGGCAAGCGGAACAGCACAAGCGAAGTAGTGCGCGGCAACAGCACCTCAGCCATCGACCGAACCTGGTGCAGTCGCTGTTCGGTTGGGGACGACCCATGCGTAACTGGCAACAAGTCGACGACGGCCTTGCCGCGCAGTTCGCGGAGGCATTTGCGATGAACGCCCAGTGGGGGCACCGGCTCCAGCAACTCGAGCGCGACACCATTGCGGCACAGCATGAGCTTGACCATCACGGTCGGGTTGTGCGAGAGGCTGACCAGGAAGTGGGGCGACTGGAGGCTTCGCTGCGCGCCGCCGAAACGTCCCTTGGTGACTTCTTTCCGGGTGACACATGGTGGACCGACGATGAACGACGTGAATTGAAGGCACCTTGGACCGACAGCACGTGGAACGACGCGCGAACCCGCCTGTTCTTCGCGGCTTTACGGCTGCACAAGGCGTTCCTCCAGAATGCCGCGCACGAGATGCGGCAAAGCCTGCAGGCCGCCATGGACGTCGTACAGGGCGCCGCACCCAGGGACCTGCCGGAGGCAACGATCCGAGCGGCCTGGCAGACCCTCTTCTTCCTGGTTCCGGTGGTGTCCACGACGTTCGCGTCGGTCAGCCGGGTGTTTCCCCGGTTGGGTCCTGAGTCGTTGGGGTGGCTCTTCATCGACGAGGCGGGACAGGCCACCCCGCAAGACGCTGTCGGTGCGATCTGGCGCAGCAAGAGGGTGGTCGTCGTCGGCGATCCACTTCAGCTCGAGCCGATCGTCTCACTGCCCTTCCGCGTTCAGCAGGCGATCCGGGGCGACCACGGCGTTGACGAGAAGTGGTTGCCCGCACGGACATCCGCGCAGCAGTTGGCGGATCAGCTGACGCCGCTCGGCACCCATCTGCCCACCGACGACGGGCCGATCTGGGTCGGGTCTCCGCTGCGTGTGCACAGGCGGTGCGACGAGCCGATGTTCGGCATCGTCAACCAGATCGCATACGACGGAATGATGATCAAGGGCGGCCATCGCAGCAAGGACCTCATGCTTCCGTCGGGTGACCAGCCGCTGCCGGAGAGCAAGTGGTTGCACATCTCAAGCGAGGAAAGCAGCGGCCATTGGAAGCCGACCGAGGGCAAGAAGCTCGGTGACATGCTCGCCTACCTCGCCAAGTCCGGGTTCGACATGTCCGAGGTGATGGTGATCGGACCGTTTCGAGACGTCGCAAGGGAGATCGGCAAACACCGGCGGCAGTATCCAGGACTGGTCGCTGGAACCGTCCACACAGCTCAGGGCAAGGAAGCGGACATCGTCATCCTGGTCCTGGGCGGAGATCCGCGCAGGCCGGGCGCGAAGAAGTGGGCGGCGAGCAAACCCAACCTCGTCAACGTCGCGGTCAGCCGTGCGAAGCGCAGGCTCTACGTCATCGGTGATCGGACGGAGTGGTCGAAGCAACGGCACTTCGACGTGCTCGCGTACGGTCTTCCCTGCCGCGAGTGATCAGCGCGTCAGTGTTCTCAAGAGAAACGCAGCTGGGGCAACGTCTTGTGCGACTTGCCGACTCAGCTGATCACTGCGGCTGTACGGCGGCGTAGAACTGTATCGCCAGTTCGCGCACGGTCCGTGGCTGCTGTCGAGCGTGCATGCCAGGCCCAGGCGCGACAGAGCCGATGAGTCCTGGGAGCAAGGGGTGGAAGCAGATTGAGAGTAACTCCGTCCGTTTAACGTACTGGAGCGGTCCTCAATGGACCTAACGGACCCGCGCCGACCTGCAGGAGTCTTGTTTCCGCAGGCTAGCGCGGTATTGGCGCCACAGTTCACACCGAAGAGGTCACTGGCTCGATCCCAGCATCGCCCACAGCGTGTTTCACCTGGTCAAAGGGCCTGCCGATGATGACCATCGGCAGGCCCTTTGCGTTGTGCGAGGGCAAAGTGGGCAGAGGTCCTCCTCCAGCCCAAGCACTCTTAACAGAATGATCTTGGACTACCGCTGATCGCCTCGGGCGCGGATCATTTGGCACACGGGCGACCGGATGACCACCAGGATCTTGCATGGACACGGACGCGCTGACCATCTCGCTCACAGGCGGCATTCGCTACGACATCACCCAACCAGTTCTGTTGATGTCCGAATTCCAACGCGGCGTCACCTCGATGTTCGCCGCCGTGGCGGTGACCACTGAGCCAGGAGTTCTTGGGCCACTCCAATAGGCCGATCGCCTCGATCTCGAACCCTGAGTCGCGAAGCGAACTTTCGAGCCACCACGGTCCCGGAATTCGTTGTTCTGAAAGGATTTCATTTTCACCGTCGGTCATTCGGCGCAGCGAACAGCCACCACCAGGACGGTTTCGCCCCCATAACAGGCCCCGGCCGTTTCAAGACCACAGGGAGCGGCAAAGGTCTGGACCACCAGCCGACCGAGATCCGGTCGGCGCGCCGACGGACTGGAGTGACGGATGAGCGAGGCGAAGCTGCCCCCGCTGTCGATGGACGAGCTGGCCGCCGAGTGTGGCACGGCGTTGCCGGACAAGGAGGTGTACTCGCTGCTCGACCTGAACGTCGACCTGGACCTCGCCCTCGACCTCGCGGCGCCGATCGGCTTGGCCGTCGCGGGCAACGCCAACATCGCGGCACCGATTGACGCCGCCGTGGGCGCGAACGTGCTGTCCGACGGGTCCACCGCGCAGGCCATGGCCGACCAGGGCGTCGCGATCCAGCAGGGCATCACCGGCGAGGCGGTGGCCAACTCCGACCAGGACAGCGCCATTGGCCAGGGCACGTCCCCGGCCCCCGCCCCGCAGCCGCCGGCCGGCGGGGCGCAGGTCCCGACGCCCACGGATCTGGCCGGCGCGCTGGACGGCGGTCTGCTCAACGTGGACGTCGACCTCGCCGCCGACCTCGACCTGGCCGCCCCGATCAACGGCGCGGTGGCCCTCAACGCCAACGTGGCCGCCCCGATCGACGCCGCCGTGTCCGCCAACCTCGGCTCCGTGGGCTCGGAGGCGACCGCCGTCGCGCAGCAGCAGGCGATCATCCAGCAGACCATCGACGGCACCGCCGAGGCGAATGCCGCGCAGAGGTCCGACATCGACCAGTGAGCGACCTGATGAACGCCTCACCACACCCGGCCGGCGGGGACGTGCTCACCACGGCCCCGCCGCGCCGGGCGCGCGACGTCGAACTGATCGGCGAGATGCGCGGCTCCGGCTACCGCCGCCCACCGGCCCTGGTCCGCCGCGCCGACGGCCAGGTCCTCCAGCTCACCCCGCTGCTGTACCGGGTCCTCGAAGCCGTGGACGGGCGTGCTGACCACGCCGGGATCGCCGCCGTCGTCGGGCCGGCCATCGGCCGCTCGGTCACCGCGGAAGACGTGCGCACCCTGCTGGAGACCAGGCTGCGCCCGCTGGGGGTGCTCGAGCTTCCCGACGGTTCCCAACCCGTGCACCGCAAGGCCGAACCGCTGCTCGGCCTGCGCCTGCGCCGGGTGATCAGCGAGCCCCGCGTCACCCGGCGGGTCACCGCGCCGTTCGCACGGCTGTTCCACCCGCTGGTGGTGGCCGCGGTGCTGGTGGCGTTCGCGGCGGTGTCGTTCTGGGTGCTGTTCGTCAAGGGCCTGGCCGGTGCCACGCACCAGGCGTTCTACCAACCCGCCTTGCTGCTGCTCGTGTTCGGGGTGACAGTGCTCTCGGCGGGCTTCCACGAGTTCGGGCACGCCGCCGCCGCGCGGTACGGCGGCGCGACACCCGGCGCGATGGGCTTCGGCCTTTACCTGCTGTGGCCCGCCTTCTACACCGACGTCACCGACAGCTACCGGCTCGGCCGGGCCGGTCGGCTGCGCACCGACCTGGGTGGGCTGTACTTCAACGCGCTCGTCGCGGTCGCCGTCCACGGCGTCTGGTGGCTGACCGGCTGGGATGCGCTGCTGCTGGTGATCGCCACGCAGATCCTCCAGATGGTGCGCCAACTCGCGCCCATGGTGCGCTACGACGGATACCACGTGCTCGCCGACCTGACCGGTGTCCCCGACCTGTTCCACCACATCAAGCCCACGCTGCTGGGCCTGTTGCCACACCGCTGGGGCAGGCCGGAGTCGAAGGTCCTCAAGCCGTGGGCGCGCGCGGTCGTGACGACGTGGGTGCTCGTCGTCGTGCCGATCCTGCTGACGAGCACGGCCCTGCTGGTGCTGGCGTTCCCGCGAGTGGTGGGGACGGCGTGGCACAGCGCCGGTGAGCAGTGGCGGTCGGCGCACGCGGCGCTGGGCGAGGGAGACCTCGCGCTGGTGCTGGTGCGGGTGCTCGGGGTGGTCGCCATCGTGCTGCCCGTGCTCGGCGTCTGTCTGCTGCTGGCCCGGCTCGCGGGTCGTCTGGTCACCCGTAACTGGCGCTCCACTGAGGGCAGGCCTGGCCGGCGCGCGCTCGTGGTGCTGTGCGGGATCGCTGTGGTCGCGGGCCTGGCGTGGGCGTGGTGGCCGCAACCCGACCGGTACCGGCCGATCCGGTCCGACGAGCGCGGCACCGTGACCGACGTCGTGCCCGTCGCCGCGTCGGGCCCGGCTCCCGTCCAACCGGCGCGACCGGTGTCCACCCAGACTGTGTGGCCTGCTGGCAAACCATTGCCCAGCAGGGACAAGCCGGTCCTGGCGATGGTCCTGGAACCGGTCTCGCCGGGTGCCCCGACGTGGGTCTTCCCGTTCGACCGGCCGAAACCTCCAGGGCCGGGCGACAACCAGGTCCTGGTCGTCAACACGACCGACGGCGCGGTCCGCTACAAGGTGTCCTTCGCCCTGGTGTGGGCGACCGATGGTGTGGTGGACAACAGGAACGAGGCGTACGCGCTGGCCTCGTGCCGGGGCTGCACGACGGTGGCGGTCGCTTTCCAGGTGGTCCTCGTGGTGGGCCAGGCGAACGTGGTGGTGCCGCAGAACATCGCCGTCGCCGTCAACCACTCGTGTGTCGAGTGCGTGACGTACGCGCTGGCCTCGCAACTGGTCGTCAGCCTTCCCGAAGACCTGAGCCCCCAGGCGAAAGCCCGGCTCGAAGCGGTGTGGGCCGAGCTGTCCCGACTGGCCGCGGACGTGCCGAGCCTGACCGCGCAACAGATCCAGCAGGCCTTGGAGGGCGCCAAGTCCCGCATCCTCGACGTGCTCCGGCAGGAAGGCGTTCCCCTGCCCAGCACCGCGCCGACCACCACCCCACCGCTCAACACCACGTCGGCGGAAAGTTCCCGTCCGGCCACCTCGTCCGACGTGCCCACGACGACCGCGCCACCGAGCACCACGGTGACGACCACGCCACCGTCGTCCGCGGAGCCGACGACCACGATCACGTCACCTCCCAGCGCAGTCCCCTCGGCCTGATTCCAGTCGCGCTCGGCGAGCGGCGGGCGAATCAGAGCAGATCCACACGAGTGGTTCTCCGATCCGCTGCATTGTTTGACAGCAAACGCTATGGTGCGTTCGGAGGAGGCAGCCATGGGCGGATACGAGGTGGACATCGCCACACTGCGCAAAGCCGCGGAGTCCGCGGTCAGCGCCGGCGAGCAGGCGAAGCAGATCAGGCTGGGCGAGGGGCCGGCCGAGATTCCGGCGGGCATGCGGGGCTCGCGGTCCGCGGCCACCGCACCCAACCTGGCCAAGGCTTGGGACACGAGGCTTGCCGCGTGGTCGGGCGAGATCACGGCCTTCGCCGCGGACGTCCGTGCCGCCGCAGATCGATACGAGAAAGACGAGAACGCCGCGGAGGACGACCTCTCGATCCTGGGCTGGTTGTTCAAATGACCCTCACCTACCACGACGTGCGCACCTGGAACTCGGGTGTGCTCGACAGCGCGGCCGCCACCGTCAAGGCGCGCAAAGACAAGGTCATCGGCTTGCAGGACGAGCTCAACCTCGCGTTCGGCCCTGTTCATTGGCACGGCGACGCGGCAACCGCGGCCCAGACCAAGCTCGCCACCCTCGTCGACCGCGCGGAACACGTCGTCGCCGAGGCAGGCACGGTGTTGCGAGCCCTGCACGACTCGGCTGACGCCCTCGCAGCACTCCGCCACGAGGTCGACAACACCGACTCCGCCGCGGCGTCCAACCAGTTCACCATCAGCGCTCAGGGTGACGTCGTCGACGAACGTCCGCCGGACGCGCGGGACACGCCGGAAAGCGTGCAGCAACGGGCCCGTCTCCGTGCGGAGCTCACCGAGGCCGTCGGCAGGATCCTGCGGGCGGCCCACGAGGTCGACGAGGTGCTCAACAGCGCGCTCACCAAGGCGGAGCAGGCGCAGATCTCCGACGGCGGTGCGACGAGCCTCGCCGAGGCGGACGTCAGCAACAAGACGCAGGACGGCCGCTACCGGATCGGTCCACCCGACCGTCCGGACATCAAGTTCGACGAGGACTTCGTCTACGACTCGAAGGAGTCCACGGTTGGTGACCACCTGGACAAGGCGAAGTGGCTCGCCAAGCTCCGCGGTGCCCAGGCGCTCGGCATGATGCCCGACGGCACCGAGATGTACGAGCACTACTGGAAGAACACCGGTGAGCCCAAGGAGTTCGACTACGAGAAGGCGTACCGCGACGACTCGGGCATCCGCCAGGGCGTCGACTCCGAGATCACCCGTGCCGCCGCGGCGGCCGAAGAACTCATCCGCAGTGGCAACACCAGCTTCCCGATGACAGGGCAGGCCTCGGTCGCCCAGCCCTATCCGACGACGGAGAACTGGCAGAAGGCGGTCGGCGGCTACCAGGTGTGGAGCCACTCCAACGTCCGGGTGGAGGGCAACAAGGTCACCATGGAGATCACCGTCAAAGCCGAGGACCGGTACAACTTCAACCGCGACCAGGCCGACATCGCCACCGGTGCCGGCGACAACGAGAACGGCCGCTTCACCGAGATCGGCTGGGCCAAGCCGTTCGACACGCACGGCACGATCACCAGGACCGTCACCTGGGAGGCCGGTCACCCACCCGGTGGACCGACCGGAGAGCCTGGCGAGGATCGTGAGCCACGCGGGTCGGGCCGCGACCGGGGACCGACCCCGGACAACCCCAGGGAGCGCCGGTGAGGTTCACCAGCTTGACCGCCGTGCTGCTGTGCGCGGTGCTGACCGCGGGCTGTCAGTCGTTGTGGAACGGAGGAACGAACGTGCGCACCACCGACGCCGCCGGCAAGTCCGGCACCGGCGAACTGCGAACCGACCTCGAGCCGCTCACCAAGCGGTTCGCGGCACTGGGCTCCCCGGAGCAGGCCCGCTGGATGTCGGGCACCCTCGGCTCCGACCGCGCACCCGGCCCGTCGACCTACTGGATCGACGCCGTGATCACGCTGCCGGAGAGCAAGATCGACGAACTGAGGTCCGCGTACAGCCCCGAGCCTGCCGGCAAGGCGCCGGACGTCGTCGATGGCCTGCGCGGTGAGCTGCCCAGTGGCAGCTTCCTCACCAGTGATCGGCTCGACCAGGCTTTCACCGCCGACAAGTGGTTCGCCAAGGCCTACCTCGTGCCGGACGACCGTGCGCTCGTGCTTGTCGCCACCGGGACCTGATGCCCACCGCACGCACCGTTGACGTTCCAACGGTCGCCGGTGCCGGCTGCCAAGCGTCGGTGACCAGGACCACGGTTCTGCGGTCAGGACGACTGTGGGCGAGCGCAGCAAAGGCGGTGGTGGCGACCGTTGGCGGAGGTGGCCTTCATCCTGTCGACCGCGAGGACGGCCGGCAGGACCCCGCCGCGGTCTTGCGGAACCCGGCCGGCCGGACCGCGACGGTCAGAAGAGTGCGGAGTGCTTGCTCCTGGACGACAGCGGGTTGTGCCGCGGCTTGCTGCGTGCCATCGGCACCATCGCGTGGCACTCGGTGGTGCGCGGAGGGCTGTCGCGGTGGTCGAAGGTGCGCAGGGTGTCGGCGGTGCGGCGGAGGTCTTCCGCGCAGCTCGCGAGGATCTGGGCCACGGCGCTGCGGCCGTGTGGCGGGATTCCGGGTGCCAGGTCGCGCCAGTCCTCGATGCGGCGCAGCTGGGTGTGCAGCTGTTGCAGGATCTGCCTGCCGACCTCGTTGAGCCGGAACGACGGGTCGTTGCAGAGCACGTCCAGCACCGACAGGTGGTTCGTCAGGCCCGAGGTGGCCGCTGTCAGGCGCTCGCGTTCGGGTACCGGATCACGGCCTTCGGCGAGCCTTTGCCGGACGTCGCGAGCCGTTCCCACGGAGATGCCCGACTGGCGGGCGATTTCGCGCAACGACGCGGTCGGGTGGTCGCGGATCACCTGGGCCGCGGCGGTCCGGCCGGAGGCCGTGGTCATGGGGCGGGCTCGGCCGTCACGGCCGGTGCGCACGTCCATGGTCCGGGGGACGGTCTCGCGGCGCAGGGCGGCCACGCTCTTGGCGCCCAGGCCGGCGGCGAGTGCGATGGCGCGGTCGGAGAGGTCGGGGTGCGTGTTCAGGATGCGTATCACGGCGCGTTTGCGGTCGTCCCTGGTCAATGGGAGACCGTGGGTGACGTTGAGCTTGACGGCGTGCAGGAACGCGTCGCGCTCGCCGCCGTCGAACCACTGCACGGCGATAGTGCGCTGGCCGCGGGCACGGGCCGCCTCCACGCGGTGCGCTCCGTCGATGACGCGCATGGTCGGGCGGTGCACCAGGATCGGAGGCAGGTCCGTGTCGCACTCGACCAGGATCCGGACGTGTTCCGGGTCTGTCCTGGATCTGGGCGAGTCGCCGGGCAGCACTGTGTCGATGTCTACTTCGGACGTTGATGCCTGTTGGTGCGACGCCGCTTTTCCTGACATGAAGAACTCCGGTGTGGTGGATCGCCGACCCCGTGCCGCGGGTCTGGGCGACAAAAGTGATGGAAGCCGCTCAGGCTCGTTGTGGTCACGCGCAGCACAGCCCCAGTCAGCCCCCAGCTGTCCAGCTCGTTTCTTCTTAACAAACCAGGTTTCCAGCTGGTTATCCACCTCGTCGCCCGATCGGACCAGCACGTCGAACAGTGCCCCCACCTGCGAAGCGGCAGTTTTCCCACGCTCGTGGGAGCGCTCACATACAGCGCAAGCTGCGAGATCATGGAATAACTCTGAGCACACCGCGGTTCTGTCAAAGTTTATTTCCGCTAAGCATCAGCCACGCGACTCGTGCGCGTTGACCGTGCGTGATCAGAACCGCAGGTGGGACTCCCGTAACACTCGTCCCGGAGCAAATCAACACGACGTTGAACAAGATTGCCGGGAACACGCCAGTCCCCCGGTGGGGTCTCCACCGGGGGTACCTGGACCTCGCGTCAGACCTCGTACTCGACGCCCACGCCGCCGAAGTGCAGCCGGCCCTGGATGACGACCTTCTCCCCCGCGCTGTCGAAGCCGGTGATCAGGCCCGCCTCCATCAGGCGCGTGACCAGCTGAGCACTGATCTCCTGCTTGCCGATCGCGCCGAGCTTCTTCACCAGCGCCCGGTAGCCGAAGTTCTCCTCGGCGAGCTCCTGGAACACCTGCCGTTCCGCCTCGCCCATCACGTACTGGGTGAGGTCCTCGTCGGCGTCGTTGGCCAGCACGTGCACCGGCTCCAGCCGCATGCTCAGCGGTTCGACCTTGTAGTGCGGCTTCAGCAGCACCTTGCTGCCGGTCCAGACGAGCTTGCTGATGCTGTTGAGCCGCTGGGTCAGGCCACTGATCCAGCGGACCCTGGCGGCGTCCAGCTCGGCTTCGGAGAACTCGTCCGAGAGCTCCTGGCGCTGGTGCTTGCCGATGTGGATCATCGTCGCGGCGCGGTCGTGGAAGTCCGCCACCGCCGCGCTCTCGTCACCGTCGGACAGCCGGTCGAACCACTGCCGGCGCACCAGCCGGTCGTCGTCGGACTCGGTGATGCGGCGCTGCCGCCAGAACTCCGACTCGGGCTCGGTGAGCGAGGCGAAGGTGTAGAACGACGCGAGGAACTGGTGGTAGCCCTCGTAGGCGTCCCGGTACGAGCGGTTGTACCAGGCGTGCACGGCCTCGGACTCGCCCGGGTTCGCGGTCATCCGGTCGATCGCCGCGGCGGCGCTGACCGCCGACTGCGAGGCCAGGTGGACGCCCTGGGAGAACAGCGGGTCCGTGAAGCAGGCCGCGTCACCGCAGAGGAAGTAGCGGCCGGCCGAGAAGTGGTCAGCGTCGTAGGACCAGTCCTGCACGATCCGCACCTCGTCGACCATCTCGGCGTCGCCGAGGATCTCCATGGCGCGCTTGGCCTTCGGCAGGGTGGCGCGGTAGAACGCCTCCGCGCCCATCTCCCTCACCTCGGCCGCACGCGAGCGGTCCACCACCAGGCCGACGCTGTAGAGGCCCCCCTTCATCGGGATCATCCACACCCAGCCGTCCTCGAACGTGATCGAGTACGTGGTGCCCGCGAGGTCGCCGGTGAACGGGTCGGGCAGCTTGAAGTACGACCAGACCGCGAAGTTCCGGTAGAACTCGTCGTAGCGGCGCACGCTGAGCTTGCGGCTGAGCGGGCCGCCGGAGCCCCCGGCGTCGATCACGTAGTCCGCCGTCACGTCCCACCGCTCGTCGGCGCGCCGCAGCGACAACGTCACGGAGTCGGCTGCGGACACGTCGACACCGGTGACGGTCGTGGCCTCGTGCACGGGGATGCCCCGCGACCTGGCCTCGTCCATCAGCATCTGGTCGAACTCCTCGCGCTTGACCTGCACCGCGTGGTCGAACACCCACGGGTTGATCTTCGGCGCGGCGAAGGAGAAGGTCCAGGGCGCCTGGTCCTGTCCCCACAGGAAGGTCGCCGACGGCTTCTTGACGAAGCCGGCGGCGTCGATCCGGTCCTGCAGCCCCAGCCGGTTGAGGATCGACATGGTCCCCGGCAGCAACGACTCACCGATGCGGTACCTCGGGAACGTCTCCCGTTCGAAGACCTCCACGTCGTGCCCGAGCTTGTGCAGCGTCAACGCGGCAACGCAGCCCGCGGGCCCGCCGCCGACGACAGCTACTTTCGACCGTGCCATTCCGCTCCCCCTAAGGGTTTTCGTGGTGTCATCAGGCGGATGGTCCGCCTGATGGTCAGTCCTGGTCGCTGTGCGGGCGCAGCCGCACCTTCTTGAGCCGGTCGGACATGCCGATGTCGTCGATCACCGTCACCTTGGACGGGATCTTGAACGGTTCGACCCGGCCGGTCAGGAACTCCCGCACGTGGGCCCTGGCCTCCGCCCTGGTCAGGCTGCCCACCGGTTTGACGTCGACGCACACCGCCTGGCCGGTGATGGCGTTCGGCCTGCCGTAGACCACGCAGTCCTCGACGAGCGGGCTGGTCAGCAGCACCGACTCCAGCTCGAGCGGGAGCAGCTTCTCGCCGCCGACGTTGATGACCTCGGTGGCGCGGCCCTTGACCCGCAGGTAGCCGTCGCCGTTCTCCTCGACCAGGTCACCGGTGCGGAACCAGCCGTCCTCGGTCACCGCGTCGGCCGGGTGGTTGAGGTAGCCGAGGAACTGCGTGCTGCTCTTGAGCTGCAGCTCGCCGTCGACCACGCGGTAGCGGGTGCTGTCGTCCGCGATCTTGAAGTAGGTGCTGCTGGACGACTCGCTCGTGGTCGCGGCGATGCCGGTCTCGCTGGTGCCGAAGGTCTGCACCAGCCGCACGCCGGGGAACGCCGCGCCGACGCGGGCGAGCAGCTCGGCCGACATCGGCTCGGTGCCGTAGGTGATCAGCCGGAGGCTGCTGACGTCGTGCCGTTCGAGGTGGCCGCCGACCATGATCAGGTTGAGGAACGTCGGGCTGGCCGGCAGCACGCGGATGCGGTGCTGCTCGATCAGCCCGCAGATCTCGTCGGGCGTGCGCTTGGCGGGCAGGACCGCCGCGCCGCCCACCAGCATGGTGCTCAGCAACGAGTTGATGCCGCCGATGTGGTCGAACATCAGCACCATCAGGATGTTGAGCGAGACGGAACCGCGGGGGCGTTTGGCGAGCTTCTGCTCCACCAGCGCGTCCAGGTCGTGCAGGATCGCCTTCGGGGTGCCGGTGCTGCCGCTGCTCAGCAGCACCAGTCCGGCGGCGCCCCTCCCGGCCAGCTCGCTGAAGGCGGGCGACGGCGCACCCGCGGCGGACATCGGCACGACCTCGACCGCGTCGGCGGTGCGGAGGGTGAAGCGGGGCGCGCACGTCTCCCGCACGGTGTCCGCGGTGACCGGTGTGCTGCCGACCATCGGGACGACGGTGTTGCGGTCGAGGTAGAGCGCGAACAGCGCCGCGACCGCGTTGGGGGAGAAATCCCCTTCCAGGACAACGGCGTCGTGCGCGCGGGCGCCCGCCTCGGCGAGCAGGCGGCGGATCTCGCCGATCCGGTCCAGCAGGGCGGCGTAGCTGTGCGGGACACCGTCCACCCACAACGCGGTGCGCTCGCCGAAACCGGCCATTCGCTCCAGAAATGCTTCCCGCACGTCAGTTCACTCCTCCCAGGAAGATCGTTTCGCCGGTCACGAACGCGGACTGGGAACCGATCAGGAACTCCACCGGCCCGCACAGGTCGGCGGTGGTGCACATCCGCTTGATCGCCTGCCTGCCGACGAGTCCGTCGATGCGCTCGCGCGGCACGGTGCGCGTGAGCGTGGTGCTCACCGGCGGCACGCCGAGTCCGTTGACCCGCACACCGTGCTCTGCCAGTTCCTTGCTCATCACCCGCACGAGCTGCTCGACAGCGGCTTTGCTCGCCGAGTAGGCGAGCTGCCCGTCGATGGCCCACGGCACCGCGACCGTGGACAACGCGACGATCGAGGTGCTGGGCTGCTCCGAGCGGCGCAGCAGCTTCACGGCCTCGCGGCAGCAGCTCAGCACCGCGAAGAAGTTCAGGTCGAACAACCGGCGCGTGGTCTGCTCCGGCGTCAGCATGAAGTGGTTCATGACCGACGTGCCGGCGTTGTTGATCAGGGCGTCGAGGTGGCCGTGGGTGCGTCGCAGCTCGCGGAAGAGCGCCTTGACCGCGGTGGTGTCGGTCAGGTCGACCTGGTGGTGGTCGTAGCGCTCGTGCTCGATGCCGCCCGGTTTGCGGCTGCACCCCACGACCTCGTGGCCGGCCGCCAGCAGGTGCTCGGCCAGCGCCTTGCCGATGCCGGTCCGGGTACCGGTGATCATGACCTTCACGGTTCGGCCCGCCTCACCGCGGTGCCGCGACCAGCCGCAGTTCCTCCTCGGCGAAGCCGACGAGCCGCCGGACGCTGCTGAACGGGCTGACCCGTTGCGACACCGCCTTCTCGGAGGCGAGTGCCACCTCCACGTCGAACTCGTCCTCGAGCTTCTCCTCGACGAGCGCGAGAAAACCGACCAGGTGCATGGACTCGAACACCCCTGAGTCACCGCCGTAGAGCCGCAGGTCGAGCACATTGTCGGTCGGTATCTTTTCCTCCCGCGTTTCGTTCAGCTCCTCGATTGCGGAAACAATGATCTGCAGGATGCGATCGTCCACCGTGCTCTCCTCTTACCGGTTCTCCAGGCGCGTCGAATTGCGCCGGATTCACGATCTCGTCTGGAGGCCCTCCGCCGCACGGGCTGTCCGATTGGGGGGCCGGCCGCCGGATGGGTGCGGCACCGCGTCGGGTGCCTGCCGGTTTCGGACGCTAGCAGCGGATATCAGCCTTCGGAAGCGACTCCGGCGACTTTTGCGGAGGTTGAACGCACCACCGGTGTGCGAGTGCGGCACTGCCGCAGTCGCACGTGTCCGCGCGGCGCTCAACACCACTTGTCACCGTTCGGGGCGCTCGACAAACTCGGCGGCAGGAAATCCACTGCGATATTCGACAGCGAGAGAGGTGTGCCATGGGCAGTCAGGCCGATCCCGATGCCGAAGGCGGAGGGCTGACCGAAATCGCCGGTCTGCCCGCGTTCGACCGGACTGATTCCGCTGAAAGCGCGGTGATTTCCAGGTTGGTTGGAAATTGGCACCGGCGCGCGGCGGTGAAGCGCGCGGAACCGGACGTCCACGCGTTGTTCGACCCCGACCGCCCGGACTTCCGGGTGGACATGGTGCCGTTCAGCGCCCACCCGGTGTGGGAGCGGTGGTCCGACGCGCAACGGTCGCGCATGACCAGCTGGGGCTGGATCGCCTACAACCGCAACACGGTCCTCATCGAGCAGGGCATCGCGAACCCGGGCTTCCAGCTCGTCGCGTCCGGTGAGTACCCCGGCGCCGGCGGCCAGGAGCTCGAGCTCGCCATCGCGCAGGCGATGGTCGACGAGCAGTACCACACGCTCATGCACATGAACGGCAGTGCGACCACCCGCCGGATGCGCCGCTACGAGTTCTCCGACCGCGTTCTGCCGGACTCGCTGATCACCACCATCCACGACGAGCACGTGGACCGCTGCGCGGAACGCTGGGAGCGCAGCCTCACCACGCTCGCGTTCGCGACCGTCGCGGAGATCTCCATCAACGCCTACCTGGACCTGCTCGCGAACGACGAGGACATCCAGGTCGTCAACTCCACCACCGTGCGCCTGCACAACCGGGACGAGTACTGCCACGCCTCGATCTCCGGGGAGATCCTCAAGCAGGTCCACGACGTCCTGCCCGCGCACCAGAAGCGGTTCGTGCTGGACAAGGTGGTCGCGGGCCTCGCCGCGTTCGTCGCTCCCGACTTCACCACCTGGGAGACCATCGCGGACTTCGAGGGGCTGCCCGGCTGGGAGAAGGCCGCCGCCGAGATCCGCGAGGAGCAGGGCGGCACGCACCTGGTGCAGGACCACTCCGGTGTGCACGCGCTGCTGTCCGAGATGGACGTCCTGGACCAGGTGGAGTTCGCGTGGGGCACGACCGCGGCGAAGCAGGGCTGACCGCGGTGGCCACGACACCGGTCCTGCGCGAGGACGCGGTCGCCGTCCGCGACCTGTTCAGCTTCCTGCGCGACCTCGGCCTCGACTGCGACGTCAACCCGTGCGCGGCCGCGTTGGGCGTGCTCGCCACCGACCCGCGCGACACGGAGGACTTCCTGCGGGAGCTGGGTGTCACCGCCGCGCTGGGCAACCTCATCGGCGTTCCCGAGCACGAGGTCAAAGCCACCTGCGTCGTCCACGACACCCGCGTGACGGGCAGCCCGGACGACCTGGCCGAGGTGACCACCGCCTACCACAACACCCGGCCGCTGGGCCTGGACGAAGCCGTCCACGTCGCCTTCTGGCCCCACGACGACGGCCGGCACCTGGTGTTCGCGAAGTTCAACCACATGGTCGTCGACCTCGCCGACGTCGTGGTGTTGCTCGGACAGCTGCGCGCACACCTGCGCGGTGAGCCGGTGAAGCGGCCGGGGTCGCGCTACCGGGACCACTCGGGAATGCTCGCCCGCTTCGCCGCGCTGCCGGCCGCCGACCCTGAGGTGGTGCAGCGGGAGCTCGGAGCGCTGCCGACACCCGGCCGACCCGGTGTGCCCACGATCTCCGGCAGCTCCGAGCGCTGGCTGCCCCTGCGCCCCGGCCTCTCGTTCGACGACCTGCTGGCCGCGGTGACCGCCACCGTGCTGCGGGTGGTCGGCGGAGGACTCGTGCTGCAGTACCCGTTCTCCCGCTGGGACTTCGCCCGCAGGGGCGGCTACTTCGTGGAGATCCGGCCGCTGGTCGTGCACCGGGAACGCGCAGGCGAGTACACGCCGGAGCACTTCGCCGCCACCAGGGCGCGGCTGGAGGGGCTGGGCCGCTACACGATGTCCGACCTCACCGCGTTCGCCACCGCGTTCAGCCGGGGCCGGATGCCGCGGATCGTCGTCTCGGACACCACCTTCATGCGTCCAGAGCCGCGCGACTGGGACTGGGTGCGGGTGCGCAGCGACCGCGTCTTCGAGGACCTGAAGTTCCTCGCCGACCGCTCCTTCCCCGGACCGCCGCTGATGAAGCTGCAGTACAAGAGCCGGTTCATCGGCGAGGACACCGTCGCGGTCGTCCTCTCCGAACTCGAACAGCGAATTGGAGCCCTCCGTGCGACTGCCTGACCTGCTGAGCGGTGCGTTCGCGCGCCACGCCGACCGGGTGGCGTTGCGCTGTGCCGGTCGCGAGTGGACCTACTCGGAGCTGGACCGGATCACCGGCGCACTGGCCGCGCGGATCGGACACGAGTGCCCGCCCGGCCGCCGGGTGCTGGTGGTGGGCGAGCACTCCGCCGAGTCCGTGCTGTGGGCGCTCGCGGCACTGCGCAGCCACGCCGTGCACACCCCGGCCAACCCCGCGTTGCCCACGGCGAGGTTCGTGGAGTCGGCGCGCGTCGCCGACCCCGGTCTTGCCGTCTGCTTCGACGACGACTCGCTGGCGAAAGCCGCGGCGGCGGGTGTGCCCGCCCTCGACACCCGCACCGTGCCGCTCACCGCCTCGGCGGCCGGCGTGCCGGACGCCGGTGACAGCGCGGTCGCCTACTCGATCTTCACCTCCGGTTCGACCGGCACGCCCAAGCTCGTCGACGTGGGGCACGGCGGCCTGCTGAACCTCTGCCGGTCGCTGACCCGCCTGCTGGACATCGGTCCCGGGCAGGAGGTCGTGCAGTTCGCCTCGCTGTCCTTCGACGCCTCGATCACCGAGATCGTCGTGCCGCTGCACGCGGGTGCGACCGTCGTCGTGCCCGCCCGCGGCGTGCAGTCGTGGCTCGGCGCGCTGTCGCAGCACCTGGCGGAGCACGGCGGTGACCTGATCATGGTGCCGCCGTCGGTGTACGCCCGGCTCGGCGAACGGGCTCAGCGCAACGTCCGCAAGGTGCAGTTCGCGGGTGAGGCGCTGGGCAAGGCGGAGTTCGACACGGCCGCGCGCCACAGCCGCGTGTTCAACGCCTACGGCCCGACCGAGGGAACCGTGTGCTTCTCGGTCGCCGAGCTGACCGAGTTCGCCACCACGATCGGCACGCCCATCGACGGGTTCTCCGCACTGGTGCGCGACCTCGACACCGGCCGGTTGACCGAGTCGGGCATCGGCGAGCTCGTGATCGTCGGTGACGGGGTGGCGCTGGGCTACGTGGGCGGGGACCCGCGCGAGCGGGAGAGGTTCGGCGAGGTGCGGGGCAGCCGCGCCTACCGGACCGGCGACCGGGTCGCGCTGGACCGGGGTGGCCTGACCTACATGGGCCGCGTCGACGAGCAGGTCAAACGGCTGGGGCACCGGGTCAACCTGGCGCACGTGGAGTTCGCGCTGAGCGCGCACCTCGGAGTGCAGGTCGCCATGGTGCAGCTGGACGACGAGCTCGTGCTCGCCACGACGGAGGCGCCGGACGGCGAGGACGCGCTGATGGTCCGGCTGCGGCAGCTGCTCCCGGCCTGGGAGGTGCCGGACCGGGTCGCCGTCGTTCCCGAGTTCCCGTTGGCGACCAGCGGGAAGCTGGACAAGAACGCGCTGGGTGAGCTGCTGGCCGAACCCACGACCGCGCCCGGCGGCGCCCGCGGTGAGGAACTGGGCCAGGTGCTCGACGTGGTTGCCGCGGTGCTCGGCCAGGAGGTCGGTGCGGACGTGTCGATCTTCGACGCGGGCGGCAGCTCGCTCGCGATGATGCGCATCCAGGTCAAGCTGGCCGAGCTGTTCGGCCAGCAGGCGGTGGAGGCGGCGTTCGAGGCCATGGAGTACGACTTCGTGGCCGCGGACTTCCTGCGGCACGTGCGCGGCGAGGAGGTCGTGCGCGACCTCTCCCCGGCGGAGCTGGCCTTCCGGCAGGCGGAGACCGAGCTCGCGGCCCTGCGCGCGGAGCTGCCAGAGCTGCGGCGCGGCGCGCCCACCGGTCCGGGCCCGGTGCTGCTGACCGGTGCGTCCGGGTTCATCGGCGGGCACGTGCTGGAACGGTTGCTCGACGACGGTCACCGCGTGCTGGTGGTCAGCACCAGCAGCGCGCAGCGGCTCAAGGCGGGCCACGCCGCCAGGTTCGGCCGGCCGGAGGCCGGACTCGGCGCCGTGGAGGTCATCGGCTACCCGGAGCTGGAACGCCACCTGGCGCAGGGCACCGGGCCGGCGGTCGAGGCGGTCGTGCACTGCGGTTACGACGTCAACCACCTGCTGCCGCTGGACCGGCACATGTCCGGCAGCGTGCGCACCACCGCTCTCGTCGTGCGCGCCGCCGCCGCGTGGGGCGCTCAGTCGTTCGCGTTCCTCTCCGCGGCGTCCGCGGGAGAGCGGTTCGGCACCTTGTCCGCCCAGGCGCTCACGGCGGTGGGCGAGCCGTACTCGCGTTCCAAGCTCATCTGCGAGTCCTATGTGGACGCGTTGGCCGCCGTCGGGTGCGCGGGCGCCAGCTATCGGGCAGGTCTGGTCTACGGCCACGGCGAGACGGACAGGGCGTTCCTGCGGGACGACTGGTTCTCGTCCCTGCTCGACCTCTCGGTCCGCCTGCGCGCCCTGCCCCGGCTCGACGGGTACGTGCCCGTCTGCGACGTCGGTCTGCTGGTCGACGCGCTGCTGGCCGGCGTGCAGGGCGCACCCGCGCGTTCCCAGGTCGTCGTGCACCGCACCTACGGCCTGGCGGACCTGCTGGCGGTCACCGGGCTGACCGAGTCCGACGTCGTCGACGTCGGCGGCTGGTTCGACCTTGCCAGGGCCGGCGGAGCGGCAGACCCGAGGGTGCTCGCCGCGACGCAGTCGGCACTGGGAGGACGGGGCTGGCGGGAAGCGCGCCACGAGACCGACCGCGACGTGCTCGCGGACCTGCTGGCCCTGCTGCCGGGCACGTCCGTCGTGAGCGCCTGACCCCCGACGCACGAACGGAGCCCCGAAATGCGCTACTACCTGCGTGACGACGTCGCGGTCGAACCGGTGGTCGCCGGCTGGTACGGCTGGTCGTACCTGCTGCCGCCGCAGACGCTGGCCCGCTTCCTCCGCAACAGGTTCACCCCGATCATGGAGTCCTATTCGGACTCCCCCGAGGTGCACGCCGCCGCGGTGCGCCAGCCCCGCATGCACGGCGGCCCGTGGGTCCACGCCCACGAGCACTACGACACCATCGTCAGCTGGTGGCGTGACACGGCACCACGACGGGCGAAGCTGGACGAGCTGTTCGAGGCGATCCGGCAGCTGGAGGACGAGATCCTGCCCCGCTACACCGGCCAGTGCCTCGACCCGGTCTACCGGGAGCTGCCCCCGGCACTGGCCGGCCGGGTCGAGGTGTTCTACGGCCGGGACAACCACAGCCCGGACTACCGGTTCATCGAACCGCTGATGTACGCCTCGGAGTACTACGACAAGAGCCTGCAGCAGGTGCGGTTCTCCTTCGTCACCGAGGACGCCAGGGAGTTCGCGCTCACCACGCCGATGCTGGAGTACACCCCGCAGCAGCTGCTGGTCGACGTGCCGCTGGACTCGCCGCTGCTCGACCAGGTGTTCCGCGGCGGCCTCGACGACGCGGGCCTGCACGAGCTCACCGTGAACCTCGGCCTCACCGGGGAGCGGGCCCAGCGCTTCGCCGGGTACTTCACCCTCGCGCAGGTGCCGGAACCACGGGACGAGCAGTCCCTGCCGGACGTGCTCGACTACGCGGGCCACGCCTGCGTGTTCATCCGCCACGAGGGCGGCACGTTCCTCATCGACCCGGTGCTGAGCCACACCGGGTACGAGGGTGAGACCGAGGGCAGGTTCACCTACGCGGACCTGCCCGACCGCATCGACCACGTGCTGATCACGCACAACCACCAGGACCACATGCTGTTCGAGACGCTGCTGCGCATCCGCCACCGCGTCGGCACGGTGCTGGTCCCCCGCTCCACCAACGCGAGCCTGGTGGACCCCGGGCTCGCCGGAATCCTGCGCAGGCTCGGGTTCACCGACGTGGTCGAGGTCGACGACCTGGAGGCCCGCCCGTGCGGCACCGCGACCGCGATCGCGTTGCCGTTCCTGGGCGAGCACGGGGACCTGCGCATCCGCAGCAAGACCGGCTGGTTGCTGCGGCTGGGCGACCGGCAGGTGCTCTTCGCCGCCGACTCGACCAACGTCTCCCCCGCCACCTACGCCGAGGTCGTCGCGCTCGTCGGCCGGGTGGACACGGTGTTCATCGGCATGGAGAGCATCGGTGCGGCCGCCAGCTGGATCTACGGCCCGCTGTACCCGAAGCCGCTGTCGCGGCGCGAGGACCAGAGCCGCAGGCTCAACGGATCGGACTTCGAGCAGGCGAAGTCCATCGTGGACGCACTCGGTCCGAGCGAGGTCTACGTCTACGCCATGGGACTCGAACCGTGGCTCGGCACCGTCATGGCGATCGAGTACGACGAGGAGCACCCCGCCATCGTCGACAGCGATCTGCTGGTCAAGTACGTGGTCAACCAGGGCAACGCCGCCGAGCGCCTGCACATGCGCAGGACCCTGACCCGGTAGCGCGTTCCCGCCCGAGACAAGGCGCAGCGCATGCGAACTCTTCTGATCGACAACTACGACTCGTTCACCTACAACCTCTTCCAGTACATCGGTGAGGTCGCCGGCCGCCCGCCCGTGGTGGTCCGCAACGACGCGGAGTGGTCCGACATCGACCTCTCCGAGTTCGACGCCATCGTGGTCTCCCCCGGTCCCGGTCGTCCCGGACGGCTGAAGGACTTCGGCATCAGCGCCCGCGCGGTGCTCGACAGCGACCTGCCGGTGCTCGGGGTGTGCCTGGGGCACCAGGGCATCGCGGAGCTGTTCGGCGCCACGGTCGCACTGGCCCCGGAACCGATGCACGGCCGCGTGTCCCAGGTGCGGCACACCGGCGAGGACCTCTTCGCCGGCCTGCCCTCGCCGTTCACCGCCGTGCGCTACCACTCCCT
Source organism: Lentzea sp. NPDC036949 (assembly GCF_055608075.1). NCBI lineage: Bacteria > Bacillati > Actinomycetota > Actinomycetes > Pseudonocardiales > Pseudonocardiaceae > Lentzea > Lentzea sp. NPDC036949. Next base: position 312,528 of record NZ_JBVJRA010000007.1, on the reverse strand, counting down.
GGCCGTCACCGACCTGCCCGCCGAGCTCGACGCGACGGCGTGGACGGACGACGGGGTGATCATGGGGCTGCGGCACCGGCACCGGCCGCTGTGGGGGGTGCAGTTCCACCCCGAGTCCATCGGGAGCGAGTACGGCAGGGAGGTCCTGGCCAACTTCCGCAGGCTGGCCCTCGCCCACGAGCGGGCCGCCCACGAGGTCCTGGTGCGCCGCGTCGACGTGGCGCCGGACGGCGAGTCGGTGCGGGAGGCCTGCTTCGCCGGCGCGCGGTCGACGTTCTGGCTGGACAGCAGCGAGGTGATCGACGGGCTGTCCCGGTTCTCGTTCCTCGGTGACGACAGCGGTCCGCTGGCCGAGCACATCACCTACCGGGTCGCCGACCAGACCGTCACGGTGCGGGACGCGCACGGCCGCACGACCCACGTCCGGCAACCGTTCTTCGACTACCTCCAGGAACAGCTGCACCGCAGGAGGGTGCCCGCTCCACCGGGACTGCCGTTCGAGTTCAACCTCGGCTACGTCGGCTACCTGGGCTACGAGCTGAAGGCCGAGACGATCGGGGAACCGGCCCACGTCTCGGCGCATCCGGACGCGGCACTGCTGTTCGCCGACCGCGCGGTGGTGCTCGACCACGCGGAGGGGTGCTGCTACCTGCTGGCACTCGCCGCGCCGGGTGCCACGGCGTGGCTCGACGACACCGAGGCGAGGGTGCTGGCGATCAAGCCGGCGACGGCCCGCGGGCGTGCGATCGCGCTGGCGGCACGGGACTGGGACTCCTTCGGCAAGGTCGCGATGCCGCGCCACGACAAGGACGCCTACCACGACCGCATCGAGGACTGCCTCGCCGAGATCCGGGCCGGGGAGTCGTACGAGATCTGCCTGACCAACATGATCACCGTGCCCTCCCGCGCACGGCCGGACCGGCTGTACTCGGCGCTGCGGGAGATCAGCCCGGTGCCCTACGGGGCGTTGCTGGAGTTCCCGGAGCTGGCGGTGCTCAGCGCCTCCCCCGAGCGGTTCCTGACCGTGGGCGCGGACGGCGGCGTCGAGTCGAAGCCGATCAAGGGCACCCGGCCGCGCGGCGGCTCCCCCGCGGAGGACGCCGCGCTGCGCGCCGACCTGCTCAGCCGGGAGAAGGACCGCGCGGAGAACCTGATGATCGTCGACCTGGTCCGCAACGACCTCAACGCGGTCTGCGCTGTCGGGTCGGTGCACGTGCCGCTGCTGTTCGACGTGGAGACCTACGCCCCGGTGCACCAGCTGGTGTCGACCGTCCGCGGCACACTGCGGCCCGGTGCGACCGCGGTGGAGTGCGTGCGGGCGGCGTTCCCCGGCGGCTCGATGACCGGTGCGCCGAAGAAGCGCACCATGGAGATCATCGACCGGCTGGAGGACGGTCCGCGCGGCGTGTACTCCGGCGCGCTCGGCTGGTTCTCGCTCAGCGGAGCGGCCAACCTCAGCATCGTCATCCGCACCATGGTGCTCACGCCCGGGGTGGCGGAGTTCGGGGTGGGCGGCGCCATCGTGGCCCTGTCCGACCACGAGGAGGAGTTCACCGAGACCGTGGTCAAGGCGGGCGCGCTGCTCGCCGCGCTCGACCGGGCGGCGGGTGCCGCGCATTCGGCCGGCACGGTCGCGGGTGAGGTCGCGTGACGGCGCTGCGGCACGCGGTGGTGGCCGGGGGCGGAGGTGCGGTCGGCGCGCTGTTCGCCGCCCTTCTGAGGGACAGCGGCGTGACCGTCACCGCGGTGGACCTCGGCCCCGGCGACGGCGACGTCCTCCAGGGCGACATCACCGCACCGGACGCGGTGGTCGCCGCCGCCGTCGCCGCCGCGGACCTGGTGGTGCTCGCGGTGCCGGAGCCGGTGGCGCTGCGGGCGGTGAAACCGCTGGCCGGGCTGCTCGGACCGGGCGCGGTGCTCGCCGACACCCTGTCGGTGAAGTCGCGGCTGAGCGCCCGCCTCACCGACCTGCCCGGCGAGGTGCAGGTGGTGGGCCTCAACCCCATGTTCGCCCCCGACCTGGGCATGGCGGGCCGGCCGGTGGCCGCCGTGGTGGCACGCGGCGGACCGGGTGTCGACGCACTGCTCGACCTCGTGCGCCGGTGGGGCGGGCGGGTGGTGCGCTGCACGTCCGGCGAGCACGACGCCACGGCGGCCGCCACCCAGGCGCTGACCCACGCGACGGTGCTGTCCTTCGGGCTGGCGCTGGCCAGGCTGGGGGTGCCGGCGGATCGGCTGGCCGCCACGGCACCGCCACCGCACCTGACCCTGCTGGCCCTGCTCGCCCGCATCACGAGCGGCCGGCCCGAGGTCTACCTGGACGTCCAGGAGGCCAACCCGCACGCGGCGGGTGCCCGGCAGGCGCTCGCGGACGGCCTGCGCGCGTTCGCCGCCGCCGTGGAGGAGGGCGAGGCCGGTGTCGCGGCCGCCTTCGGTGAGATCCGCGCCCTGCTCGGCGACAGGTGCGCCGAGCACGAGCGGCGCGCGCACGACGTGTTCACGACCATGCACTGCCACGCTGAGGAGCTTCGATGACCGAACACGACGGCCTTGCGCAGTTGCGCGAGGAGCTGGACCGCCTGGACGCGGAGCTGCTCGACATCGTCCGCGGCCGGCTGGACTGCGGCCTGCGCATCGCGGCGTACAAGTCGGCCAACGAGGTCCCGATGATGCAGCCCCACCGGGTGCGGCTGGTGAAGGAGCGCGCGGCCCGGTACGCCGCGGAGCACGGGATCGACCCCGGTTTCCTGGTGCGGCTCTACGAGCTGCTCATCCAGGAGATGTGCCGGGTCGAGGACGTCGCGATCGCCGCGGCCGCCGGGAGCGGCAGGTGACCGCCGCCGACCGGCTGGTCCCGGTCCTCGACTCCCCGGCCGCGCTCGTGCGGGCGGAGATGGCCGCACGCACCGCACGGCAGCAACCCGTCTGGCCGGACCAGGACGCCGTGGACGGGGTTGAAGCCGAGCTGGCCGGACTGCCCGGTCTCACGACCGAGGACGAGGTGGTCGACCTCGCCCTCGGCATGGCCCTGGTCGCCGAGGGCGCCGCGCTCGTGCTGCAGGGCGGTGACTGCGCGGAGCGGTTCCACGAGGCCGTGCCCGAACTGGTGCGGCGCAAGGTCGACCACCTGCAGGGGCTCGCCGCGATGATGCGGGCGGGCAGCGGGCTCGCGGGCGTGGCGGTGGGCAGGCTGGCGGGGCAGTACGGCAAACCCCGGTCCTCACCGTTCGAACCCGACCCGTTCGAGACCGGGCTGATGGCCAGCTACTGCGGTGACGCCGTGAACGACCCGGAACCGGACCCGTTGCTGCGGGTACCCGACCCGCGCCGGCTGCGCACCGCCTACGACTGCTCGCAGGTCGTGCTGCGCGAGGTGCGGCGGGCCTGGTGGGGAAAGCCGTTGGAGGAACGCGTCTACACCGCGCACGAGATGCTGCTGATGCCCTACGAGCGGCCATTGGTGCGTGACGGCGTACGTGGTGCGTACAGCGCGGGTACGCACTTCGGCTGGATCGGCGAGCGCACGAGGGAGATCGGGGGCGCCCACCTGGCGCTCGCGGCAGGGGTGCGGAACCCGCTGGGGGTCAAGATCGGTCCCACCGCGACACCGGACGACGTCGTGGCGCTGACCCGGCACCTCAACCCGGACGGTGTTCCCGGCCGGTTGAGCCTGATCCTGCGCTACGGAGCGGAGCAGGTCGACGAGCTGCTGCCCGCCGTGGTCGCGGCGGTCGCCAGGAGGGGCACGCCGGTGGTGTGGCTGTGCGATCCCATGCACGGCAACGGGCTCAAGCTGCGCGGGGTCAAGACCCGGCTGATGGCGGCGATGCGGGCAGAGGTGACGTCGTTCGTGCGGGTCGTCGCCGGGTACGGACTCCGCCCCGCCGGGTTGCACCTCGAACTGACGCCGGACCCGGTGACCGAGTGCGTGTCCGGAACGGACGACGAACCGTCCTTCCCGGACTACCGGTCGACCTGCGACCCGCGGCTCAACCCGGAGCAGTCGGTGGCGCTGATCGCCCACTTCCTCGACCGGCTGGCCTGGACCGGGTGAACGCTCAGGGGGTCACCCGCGGGCGACCCCCTGAGCCGGGATCACACCGCCTGCACCTCGGCGCGCTGTCCGGCGCCGGCCCTGGTGCGCGCGGCCAGCAGCCCGGCACCGCCGACCAGCAGGGCCGCGACCACCAGTGCGGCGCTGACCAGCAGCGGAGAGCGGAAGCCCGCGCCCGCGCTGATGGCCGCACCTCCCAGCACGGGTCCCACCGCGGCGCCCACGTTGAGCGCCGCGGTGGCGAAACCACCCGCGAGGGTCGGAGCGCCGGCGGCGGAGTAGAGGGCCTGGGAGATCAGCGTCGAGCCGACCGCGAACGAGAGCGTGCCCTGGATGAACATGAACACGAGCGCCACGACCGGGTTGCCCGCCGTGGCCGCGAACACGAGCCAGCCGGCGAGCAGCGCGACGGCACCGACCGACAGCAGGCCCGTCGGGTTGCTGTCGGCGAACTTGCCGCCGAGCGTGACACCGGCGAACGAGCCGAGGCCGAACAACAGCAACGCGAGCGGCACCCAGCTCGGCGACATGCCCGCGACGTCGGTGACGACTGGGGCGAGGTACGTGAACGAGCAGAAGGTCGCGCCGTTCACGAGAGCGCCCAGCACCAGCACGATGATCAGGCGTGGCGTGCGCAGCGCACGCAGCTCGTGCAGTGCGCTCGGGGCGTTGGGATCGGGCGCGGTGCCCGGAACCGACCGCAGGATGGCGAACACCGGCGGCACGGACAGCACCGCGACCGCCCAGAACGCGGAACGCCAGCCCCACAGCTCACCCATGTACGCGCCCGCGGGCACGCCCGCGATGCACGCGATGGTCACGCCGCTGACCAGGACCGCGGTCGCCTTGCCCTTGGTCTTGTCGTCGACCATCGAGGCCGCGGCGGCGATGCCCACGGCGAGGAAGCCGGCGTTGGCGAGGGCGGCGACGACCCTGGTGACGAGCAGGACCGAGAAGCTGTCGGTGAGTGCGCCGACGACGTGCATCAGCAGGAAGACGACGAGGAACGCCAGCAACGAGGTGCGGCGCGGCCAGCGCAGGCTCAGCATCGCCACCACGGGCGCGCCGACGATCATGCCGACGGCGAAGGCGGAGATCAGCGAACCCGAGGCGGGGATCGACACGCCCAGCTCGACGGCGATGTCGGGCACGAGCCCGGACAGCATGAACTCGGACATCCCCATGGCGAAGACCGCCAAAGCGAGGACGTACACGGCAAGAGGCATTTCAGAACTCCTGGAACCGCAAGAGAAGAGGTGTCAGCCGGCGGTGCGCGGTGCGCGCACGGCAGCGCCCCGGAACGAATCCGGGGTGTGGGTGATCTCGATGCGGTGGCTGGGACCGGAAAGCCCGGACAAGGGCGAGGTCCACGTGCGTCAGCGCCGGAAGAGCGCGACAGCGACGAACGCCACCGGAGAGGTCCGGTGGCTACCTACTGGAAGCCTCTGGGCTGGACACGCCGGTCAACATACCAACGCCGTTCCCGCGTTGTCCAACCGCTTCCACCCGAACGACCGACGACCGATCCCGGAGTGACTCCCCCATGACCCCACTGAACACGCTCCTGTTCCTGTTCGCGCTGGCGGTGGTCCTGGTGGCCGCCCAACTGCTGGGCGCGCTGGCCAAGCGGCTCGGGCAGCCCGCCGTGGTCGGCGAGATCGTCGCGGGTGTGCTGCTCGGCCCGACGCTGTTCAGCGGCGCCGTTCCCGCCGCGCTCTTCCCCGCGGACGTCCGGCCCGGCCTGACCGCGCTGGCCAGCGTCGGCGTCGCGGTGTTCATGTTCGTCATCGGGCTGGAGCTCGACCAGAAGCTGTTGCGCGGCAAGGGTGGTGCCGCCACCGGTGTGGCCGTGGGGGCCATCGCGCTGCCGTTCGGCCTGGGGTGCCTGCTGGCACTGCACCTGGCCGGCGACCACGAGCACCGGGGACCGCTCCTGGCGTTCGTCCTCTTCTTCGGCGCGGCGATGTCCATCACCGCGTTCCCGGTGCTGGCGCGCATCCTGGTGGAGCGCGGCCTGCACCGCACGAACGTGGGAGGGCTGGCCATCGCGGCCGCGGCGATCGGTGACGTGGTGGCGTGGTGCCTGCTGGCCGCGACGCTGACCTTCGCCGCGGGCCGGAGCGCCTGGCAGACCGTGCTCGTCGTGCCGTACGTCCTGGTCATGCTGTTCGTCGTGCGTCCGGTGCTGGCACGGCTGGCGGCCGCGCACCAGCGCACCGGCCGGGCCCTGCCCGCGGGTGCGCTCGCCGGTGTCGTGGTGTTCGCGGTGGTGTCCGGCGGGGTGACCGAGTGGCTGGGGCTGCACTTCATCTTCGGGGCGTTCTTCGCGGGCGCGGTCGTCCCGCGTGCCGGAACGGAGAGGCTGCGCGAGGAGGTCATCGGCCGGGTGGACCCGCTGGGCTCGGTGCTGCTGCCGGTGTACTTCGCGGTGGCGGGCCTGGGGGTCAATCTGTCCACAGTGGACCTGAGTGGCGCCGGCGAGCTCGCGCTGATCCTGCTCGTCGCGATCGCCGGCAAGTTCTTCGGCGCCTATCTCGGCGCCCGCGCGTGCGGCCAGGACGTCCGGCACGCCCGCACGCTCGCCGTCCTGATGAACACCCGCGGCCTCACCGAGCTGATCATCCTGGGCGTCGGCCTGGAGACCGGGCTGCTGGACGCCTCGCTGTACTCGCTGATGGTCGTCATGGCGGTGGTGACCACGGCGATGACCGGCCCGCTGCTGAGCCTGGTCCACCCGCGCACGCGCGTCAGCCCTCCGGACCGCTTCCTGCCGGCGACGAAGTCCTGACCCACCAGGAGAACTCACCGTGACCAGTTCCTTTTCCCTCTTGGACTCCCCGCTCCCACCCCTGGCCGTCGGCACGATGTACTTCGGCACCCGCGTGCCCGCCGCACAAGCGCATGTTCTGCTGGACCACGCGATCGAGCTCGGCGCATCCTTTGTGGACACGGCGAACAACTACGCGTTCTGGCACCCCGGCGCCACCGGCGACGAGTCGGAGAACTGCATCGGCGACTGGCTGGTGAGCCGACGGCGCAGGGACCGCGTCACGCTGGCCACGAAGGCCGGTGCCCGTCCGTCCCACCCCGGCGGCGACCTGTCCACCGCGCTCGGGCTGAGCGCACCGGCGGTCACGGCGCAGGTCGAGGCGAGCCTGCGGCGGCTGCGCACCGACCACGTCGACCTCGTGTACGCCCATGTCGACGACCGCTCGGTCGCACTGGAGGAGACGGTCGGGGCACTGCAGGACCTGGTCGCGCGGGGTCTCACCCGGGCCATCGCCTGCAGCAACACGTCCGCCGCCCGCCTGTCGGCGGCACTGGCACTACCGGGACCGCGCTACGCGGCGGTGCAGAACCGCTTCACCTACCTCCAGCCCGATCCCGGCCACGACCCGGCCCCGCACGTGCTGCTGGACGACGAGGTGCTCGCGGCCGCGAGCGCGGGCCGCGTCCTCCCCGTGGCGCACTCCGTGCTGCTCGGCGGCGCGTACACCCGCCAGGACCGCCCCCTCCCGGCCCCCTACCTCCGGCCGGGCATCGCGGCCGCGTTGTCCGTGCTGGACGACGTCGCGGCGGAGCACGACCTCGACGCCGGGCAGGCGGTGCTCGCCTGGATGGTTCGCCGTCCGGCCGCCGTCCTGCCGATCGTCGGCTGTTCCACGCCCGCTCAGCTGGAATCGGCGTGGCGAGCGGTGCACACGCCGTTGTCCGACCGCGCGGTCGAGGCCCTGGAGGCCGGCCGGTCGTCGTGACCAGGGCGGTGGAGGCGGCCGGTCCTGTACTCCTTCTGCGACCGGAGGCGTCAGGACGGCGGCTCGATGCGGCCGGGAGGGCGCGGTAGATTGGGAGCGCTCCCAGAACGTGTCCTCCACACCCTGCTCGAGGAGCCGAACCATGTCGCGACGGCGTTGTCGCCGGTCCGCCCTGCTGGCCGGCCTGCTCATCCTGGCCTCGTCCGCGTTCCCGTCACCCTCGTCGCCGGCGGCCGGCACCGCCGCAGCCGAGACGTACCGCACCCGCGCGGTGCCACTCACCCAGTTGACCGTGGTGTCCGAACGGGTGGCGTCCGGTCTGCGGCGTCCGATCGCGATCACCGGGCTGCCGGACGGGCGGATGCTGATCGCCGAGAAGGACGGCACCGTCCGCGCCTACCACCCGGACACCGGCTTGGCGGCCGAGCCGGTGCTCGACCTGACCGCCCGCATCGACACGTCGGACAACGAGCGCGGCCTCCTGGGCATCACTCCCGCGCCGGACTTCGCGCGGACCGGACTCCTCTACGTGGCCTACACGAGCCTGCCGGCCGGCGCGCTCACCCTGGCCCGCGTGCCCCTCGGCGCCCCGGACCGGTTGCAGGTGCTGCTCACCCAGGCGCACGCCGAGTACGGCAACCACAACGGCGGACAGGTCGCCTTCGGCCGTGACGGGTACCTCTACTGGTCGACGGGCGACGGCGGCCACGCCGACGACCCGTTCAAGTCCGGTCAGGACCTCGGCACCCTCCTCGGCAAGATCGTGCGGATCGACGTCAACCGCACCTGCGGGGCGCAGCCCTACTGCGTGCCCCGCAACAACCCGTTCGTCGGCGTGCGAGGCGCGCGGCCGGAGATCTGGCTCTACGGGCTGCGCAACCCGTGGCGGTTCTCCGTCGACCCCGTGGACGGCTCGCTGTGGATCGGTGACGTCGGCCAGGGCCTGGTGGAGGAGGTCAACCACATCCGCCCGTGGCAGGGCGGGGCGAACCTCGGCTGGTCCTGCCGGGAAGGCACCCCGGTGTTCGACCAGGGGCAGTGCAAGCCGGGCGTCCGGTACACCGACCCGGTCTTCGAGTACGACCACTACAACGACAACTGCTCGGTGACCGGCGGCGTGGTGTACCGGGGTTCGCGGACCCCGCAGGCACGGGGGACCTACGTGGCGAGCGACTACTGCTCGACCCGCGTGTTCGCCGTGCGCCCCAGGTCCGACGGCGGCTACGACACCGCCACGATCGGCAACTTCCCCACCCAGCCGAGCGCGATCGGCACCGACGTGCACGGTGAGCTGTACGTGCTCAGCGACCTGCCGGGAGGGCTCAGCCGGGTCCGGTTCGAACTGGTCCAGCCGGGTCAGCGCTGAAGTCCCGGCGTGCGTTGACCACGCCGGGACGGTCCTGACGGACGCCCTGCCCGTTCGGATCCGGTCGGCCCGCTGACCCCCGTCGCGACCAGGGCCGGGGTCGCGGCGAGGGTCAGCAGGCCGAGCGCGGGGTACGCCCAGCCGAGCGCGGCCAGCGGCCAGGGCCGCGGGACCTCCCAGATCGACGGCTGCTGGTCGATCAGGAACGTGATGACGTCCGAGCCGGTCACGACGACCCACGCGCCGGCGAGCCACCAGGCTGCGCGGCCGGTGACGCCGTGCACGAGCCACAGCACCACCGGGATCGCCCACAGCCAGTGGTGGCTCCACGAGATCGGCGAGACCAGCAGGCCGAACAGCTGCACGGCGAGCACCGCGGCCAAGGTGTCCGAGGCGCGCACGGCCGAGCGCAGCGCGAGACCGGTCAGCACCGCGGACACGGCCACCGCGAGCAGCCACGGCCAGGACATCCCGACGTCGTGGCCGAGCGAGCGGGACAGGGCGCCGCGCAGCGACTGGTTGATCGCGGACCCCACCGGGCCCACGCGGTCGGCCGCGCCGAGCAGCTCGAACCAGTAGCGCCACGAGTCGGCCGCGGACACGGCGAACCCGGCGGCCACGGTCAGCGCGAAGCCCGCGAACGACCAGGCCGCGGCCGCCCACCGGCGGGTGACCAGGAAGTACAGCCCGGAGATCGCGGGTGTCAGCTTGAGCCCGGCGCCGATCCCGACGCTCAGGCCGGCCACCGAGCTCCGCGCGGCGACCATCGCGGCGAACACGAAGGCGACCAGCACGAGGTTGATCTGCCCGAAGTCGAGGGTCTTGCGCACCGGCTCACACCACAGTGCGAGCCCCGTCCACAGCAGCGCGCGCCGCGGGTCGTGGGTGGTCTTCGCGGACAGCAGGCGCAACGTCGTGCGCACGATCCACCACAGGCACAGCAGCGACAGCAGCTGCCAGACGACCCGTGCCGCGAGCCACGGCAGCGCCGACAGCGGCAGGAACACCACCGCCCCGAACGGCGGGTAGGTGAACGGCAGCGGGAAGTCCGCCGTGAACGGCATGGTGAGCGCGTACAGCCGGTCGGTCAGCACGTTCGGCGCGAGGCTCCAGTACACCCTGAGGTCGATCATCCCCCAGCTCGCGGGGAACGTCAGCCGCCAGGCGTAGCCCGCCAGCGACAGCCCGAGCACCAGCGGCGCGAACCGCAGCACCCGGGCCTCGACGACGCGGAACCGTTCACTCACCCGTACCTCCCACGACACAGCAGCCGGCCGCCGCGGTGACAGCCGGGCGCGGGTCCATGGTGTCGTGGGGCCCGCCTGTAGCACGAACCGGTGGTTTACCTGCGGTGGGAGAACCGCGTGACGTTTCACGGCCGAAGGTGTCCTAGGGAGTGACACGGACGAACAGGTGGGAGCAGCCATGAGCGTCGAGGCCGCCGCCGCACTCGACGATGCCACGCTGGTGGCGCGGTCCCGGGACGGCGACATGCGCGCCTACGAGCTGCTGGTGCGCCGCTACCAGGGGCAGATGTACCGGCTGGCGTTGCGGGTGGTGGGCAGCGCGGGTGATGCGGAGGACGTGGTGCAGGACGTGTTCCTCACCGCGTGGCGCAGGCTCGGGCAGCTCAAGGACGACGGCGCGTTCGTCGGCTGGCTCTACCGCACGGCCACCAACAGGTGCTTGAACGTCCTGCGGCAGCGCAGGCCGGTGGCCGACGTGGAACTCGACGAGCAGCCGTCGGCGGCGCCGCGGGAGCGGCCCGACCGGGCGGTGGAGGTGAGCGCGCAGATGGACGCGTTGGCCGTGGCGTTGCGCGGGCTGACTCCGGAACAGCGCGCGTGCTGGGTGCTGCGGGAGGTGCACGGGCGGTCGTACGACGAGATCGCCGAGGCCATCGGCACCACGCAGCAGGCGGTGCGCGGAAGACTCGCGCGTGCGCGGGCACAACTGGCGGAGGTGATGGCGCCGTGGAGGTGACGGCGGACTACGCCCTGCCGTGCGGGCGGGACGTGGAGCAGGTCTGGGAGGCGATCGAGGTCGCCGACGAGCACACGCGCCGCTGCCCGCACTGCTCGGCGGTGCGGGAGAGCCTGCTGGTGCTGCGGGCGGCGACGGAGGAGATGGCGCGCGATCGCGTCGAGCCACCGTCCGACCTGGTCAGCAGGGTGATGTCGGCGGTGCGGGCGGACGCGCGGCGCGGTGAGGTGCTGCCGTTGCCGAGCGCGGGGGCCGACCCGGCGCGGATCAGCACCCAGGCCATCGCGGCGGTGCTGCGGTTCGCGGCGGACGGCGTCGACGGCGTGCGCGCCCGCGGGTGCCGCGTCCGCGAGGCGGTGGAGTCGAGCGAGTCCGACCCGGTGATCGAGGTGGAGCTCGGCATCGCGATCGTGGCCGGGCACACCTCCGCGCAGACGTTCGACGTGGTGCGGGAACGGGTGATCGCGGCGGCCACGGCGCGCATCGGCGTGCGGCTCGCGCGGCTGGACCTCGTCGTGTCCGACGTGCTCGAAGGGTGAGCGGGGTGCTCGAAGGGTGAGCGGGGTGCTCGAAGTTCTCGAAACGGTCGTGGCGGCACCGGTGGTGGCCGCGGTGGCGGTGCACGCGGCCGAACGCGTGCCGGGGGTGCGGGTGCAGCCGGGGGTGGCGGGGCTCGTCGGCTCCGTCGTCCGCAGTGCCCGCCAGCAGGTGAAGGGGCTCACCCCGGCGCCGGTCGAAGGCGTCCGGGTGCGGTACGCGGACGCGGCGGTGCTGCTGGAGGTGGACGTGGTGATCTCGGGTGAGGACCAGGCCGCCGCGGTGGCGCGGGCGGTGCAGCGGTCGGTGCGCGCGGCGGTGCCGCGGCTCACCGGTGTCGAGGTGGCCTCGGTCCTGGTGACGGTGGTGGACGTCGCGTGCTGATCGCGGAGGAACTGCTCAAGGCGCTGCGCAAGGTCGACGGGCTGCGGCCGTCGACTCCGGTGCTGTCGGTGCGCGTGCCGTGGGACGTCGACGGGCTCGCGGTGGACGTGGCCGACGACCTGGTGTGCGTGCGGGTCGTGGCGACGCGGCTGCCGCTGCCCGCGCTGCTGGCCGAGGCGGGGGTCGTGCTGCGCGCGGTTCTCACCGGCACGCGGTGGGAGTCGGCGCGGCTGCGCCTCGTTGTGACCGATGTGGACGGAGACGCGCTCGCACCGGGTGGCCCCGATCACCCGATCAGGCCGTGACGATGTCCGGATGACGTTGTCGTACAAGGTGTCGACGGTGCTTCGGAGGAAGGAATGACGATGACCACGCAGACCTCGGAGAAGAACAGCACGGCGCTCGCCCCGGCCGGCAGGCTTTCCAGTGACCGGGGCTCGACCACCATCTCGGAAGTGGTGGTGCAGAAGGTCGCGGGCCTCGCGGCGCGGGAGATCAAGGGCGTGCACGCGCTCGGCGGCGGTGCCACGCGGGCGTTGAGCGCGCTGCGCGAGCGGATCCCGGGTGCCACGGCCAGCGCCGGCCAGGGCGTGTCCGTCGAGGTCGGCGAGCGGCAGGCCGCCGTGGACCTGGAGCTCGTCGTCGACTACGGCGTGCCGATCGCGGACCTCGCGAAGTCGGTGCGCGGCAACGTGATCGCCGCGATCGAGCAGATCACCGGCCTCGACGTGGTCGAGGTCAACATCAACGTCAACGACGTGCACATGCCGGCCGAGGACGACGGCACGGAGCCCGAGACCGGCACCGGCCGGGTCCAGTGAGCCAGGCCCGCCGCCTCTCCGTCGGGGGCGGGGCGGCGGGTTTCCCTTCGTGGCAAAGGAGAATGGCAGTGAGCACGACCGCACTGGGACTGCTGACGGGGCTGGCTCTGGGCCTCGCGGCGGCGTTCGGCGGCTTCAGCGCCTTCCTGCTCGTGCTGGTGTTCGGCGCGCTCGGCCTGGTCGCCGGCCGCGTGGCCGAGGGCAAGCTCGACCTGGCGCAGCTGCTCGGCAGGGACAGGGACTGAGCCGATGACGACCACGCTCGCCGCGCCGCAGCGCGGCCTCACGACGGTGGCCGAGCGCGCGGTCGGCCGGATCGCGACCCGTGCCGCGCACGAGGTGACCGGTGTCGCCGGTGCCACCGCCAGCGCGCACGTGACCGGCGGGGTGGCCGCGCTCGACGTGCGGCTCGACCTGCACTACCCCGCACCGGTGCCGGCGACGACCGCTGCCGTCCGCGCGCACCTGGCCGAACGGGTTGAGCTGCTCACCGGTCTGGCGGTGTCCGTCGTGGACGTGTCGGTAGCGGTGCTGCGGACGGCGGCCGAGGTGAGCGGGAGGGTGCGATGACCCGCCGGTCACGCCGGTCGCTGCCGGCGGTCCTGGTCGCGCTGGTGCTGCTCGCCGCGTGCGTGCTGGTCGCCGTGTGCGCGGTCCAGCTCGCGCTGGGCGAACCACCGCTCGTGTCCTACCCGGCCGTGGCCGAGTACCTGAACGGGACGCGGTGGGACGCGCGGGAGGTGCTGGTCGCGGCTGCCGTGGCGGCCGTGGCCGGGTTGCTGCTGGTGCTGGCGGCGGTCGTGCCGGGACGGTCGCGGACGGCGCCGCTGGACGAGCGCACGTCGGTGTCGCGCCGGGGTCTGCGCAACGCGGTGCGGGCCGCCGCGCGGGTGGACGGCGTCGAGTCGGCGGCCGTCACGGTGGGGCGCAGCCGGGTGAAGGCCTCCGTGCACACCCGGCGCACCAACACCGAGGGCCTCGCCGACGTCGTGCGCGAGTCGGTGCGGCGCCGGCTGGCGGAGATCGAGCTCGCCCGCACACCGCGGGTCGTGGTGCGGGTCAAGGCTTCCAGGGGTGCGTCGTGAACCGTGTGCTGCTCTTCCTGTGCGGCCTGGTGCTGCTGGCCGCGGGCGGTGCCGCGGGTGCCGCGCACTTCGGCCGCTTCCCCGGTCTGTCCGCGCAGGCGCCGCTGGTACCGGGCACGCAGCTGCCGCCGCCGTGGGTGCTCGTGGTGGTCGCCGCGGTGGCCGTCGTCCTCGGGTTGCTGTGCGCGCGGTGGCTGGTGGCGCAGGTGCCCCGCACGCCGGCGACGACGTGGCGCTGGTCCGGTGACGACGGGTCGACGCGGATGTCGACCGGGGTCGCGGTGGCGCCGCTGGCCGAGGAGATCAGCGGCTACCCCGGTGTGCGCAAGGTGGAGGCCGCGTTGACCGGTCCGCACACCGCGCCCCGGCTCGCCCTGGTGGTGCGCGCGCACGCCGACGCGGACCTGCGGGAGATCCGGCGCCGCATCGACTCCGAGGGCGTGCCGCGGCTGCGGGAGGCGCTGGAGTCGCCCGGTCTCACCGCGACCGTCGAGTTCCGCCTGGCCGGCTCGTCCGCCGCGGCGGCGCGGGTGTCCTGATCAGACCTGGTCGGCCAGCCGTTCGACGTCCGTGGTCTTCCCGGCGACGATGAGCACGTCGCCGGGCTGGACCACGGTCTCGGCGGTGGCGTAGGTGAAGCCCTCCCCTGCCCGTTTGACGCCGATGACGGTGACGTCGTACTTGGCCCGCAGCTTGCTCCTGCCCAGCGCCTGGCCGACCACGTCCTGCGGCGGCCGCAGCTTGACCATGGCGTAGTCGTCCTCGAACTCGATGAAGTCGAGCATCCGCCCGGTGACCATGTGCGCCACCCGCTCCCCCATCTCGTGCTCGGGCAGCACGACGTGGTGGACGCCGATCCGTTCGAGGATGCGGCGGTGCTCGTGGCTGATCGCCTTCGCCCAGATCGTGGGGATGCCGAAGTCCACGAGGACGGCGGCGGTGAGGATGCTGGCTTCGAGGTTCGTGCCGATGCCCACGACCGCGCGCCCGAACTCGTCGACCCCGAGCTGCCTCATGACCTCGGCGTCGGTGCTGTCGGCGACGACGGCGTGGGTGAGGTTGTCGGCGTGCCGCTGGATCAGCGCGGCGTCCGAGTCGACCGCCATGACCTCGACGCCCTGCGAGACGAGCTCGAGCGCGAGCGAGCTGCCGAACCGCCCCAGCCCGATCACGACGACGCGGGATGTCCTATCCGACAATGGGTCGCTCCTCGGGTAGCTCGTAGCGCCGCCGGCGTTCGCGCAACGCGAGCGCCGACACCAGTGTGATCGACCCGACCCGCCCGGCGAACATCAGCACGATGATCACCAGCTGCGCCACGGGCGGCAGCTCGGCCGTGATCCCGGTCGACATGCCCACCCCGCCGAACGCCGACGACGTCTCGAACAGCACGTCGTCGAGCCGGAACGAGGTGGTGGCGAGCAGGACCAGCGTCGCCGTGATCACGACGCCCACGCCCAGCAGCGCGACCGTGACGGCCTGGCGCTGGACCTCCGCGCTGATCCTGCGGCCCATGACGTGCACGCTCGGCTCGGCCCGCACCTCGGCCAGCAGCACGAACGCGAGCAGGGCGAACGTGGTGACCTTGATGCCGCCCGTCGTGCCCGCGCTGCCGCCGCCGATGAACATCAGCACGTCGTGCACCAGCATCGTGGCCGGCTGCAGCTGGGCGATGTCGATGGTGTTGAACCCCGCGGTGCCCGGCATGGCGCCGTGGAACAGGCCGATGAGCAGCTTGTCGGCGACGCCGTAGGGCCCGAGCGTGCCGGCCCTGCCCCACTCGACGAGCAGGACCACCGCCGTGCCGGCCGCGATCAGTCCGAGGTAGACGGGAACGGTGATCTTGGTGTGCAGCGACCACCGGCGCCGCCGCCGGCCGCGCAGGACCTCGAAGAGCACCGGGAACCCGAGCCCGCCGGTGACGGCGACCGCCACGATCGTGAGGCAGATCCACGGGTCCGTCGCGAACCGCACGAGGTTGTCCGGGTAGAGCGCGAGCCCGACGCTGTTGAACGCCGACACCGAGTGGAACGCGCCCTCGTACGCGGCCCGCTGCGGCGACATGCCGTAGCCGAGCCAGAACCGCAGGCCGAGCACGACCGCGCCGATCGCCTCGACCACCAGGCTGATCGTGATCACACCCGCGATGACCCGGCGGACGTGGCCGAGGTTGAGCGTGTTCGTCTCGGTCTTCACCGTGAGCTGCATGTGCAGCCCCAGCCGGTGCGACACGAGCAACGCCAGCACCGAGGCCATGGTCATGATGCCGAAGCCGCCGACCTGGCACAGCACCAGCAGCGTGACCTCGCCGAACGTGGACCAGTGCGACTCCGTGTCGACCACGGCCAGGCCCGTGCCGGTGATGCCGGAGACCGCGGTGAACAGGGCGGTCAGCGGGGAGGTCGTGCGGCCGGGCTCGGCGGCGACGGGGAGCAGGAACAGGACCGTCCCGACGGCGGTGGCGGCCAGGAAGGCGAGGACGACGAGGCGGGCGGGGTGCCGCCAGCCGGACATGACCGGGCCGGAGATCACCGGGTCAGCCTAGGCGGTGTCCCGGGGGTGCGGATCACGAGCGTCCCGGGTGGGTCAGCCGTGCGCGTTCACGACGGGACCGAAGTGCTGCGCAGCGGGTTCGGGCAGTCGACGTACCGGCTCGCCGCCCCTTCCGCACGGGTCCACCGCAGCAGCAGGTTCGCCTTCGCCGGCACGACCGGGCTCTCCAGCAACGACACCAGCTGCGGTGGTGACCCGTGGGCGTCGGCGCAGGCGGCGAACACCGCGCGGGCCTCGGACCAGAGGTCGGCCCCGGGGTGGCGCGCGTGCACCGCCCCGGCGATCTCCACCAGGTGGTTGACGATCAGGCAGTACTGCAGCCGTTCCCACCCCTTCGCCTCGGACACGCCGCGGGCGCCGAGCACGTCACCGTCCACTGCGGACAGCAGCGCGGAGTGCGACGGCAGCAGGCGCATGCCCTCGTGGTCGCGGTAGAACACCTGGACGGGCACACCGGTCGCGTCCACGCCCACCAGGACGTTCTGCATGTGGCTCTCCATCACCACGCCGTGCGCGAAGAACGCGTGCAGGACCGGGGGCACGACCGCCTCGACGTACGCGCGGAACCAGGCGGCGGGGTCGGTCAGCGCGTCGAGCGGGTTGCCGGGGAAGCCCTCGGCGAGGCCCGCTGCCAGCAGCGGGGTCACGCCGGGGCGGGTGTGGCGGCGGATGCCGTCGCGGACGACCACGGCCAGGCCCTCGAAGTGCGCCGGGGACGTGCGGTAGCCGTGGTCCAGCAGGAAGGCCGTGCCGGGGTGGGTGGCGGCGATGTCGGCGAACACCGGTTTCAGCACGTCGGCCAGGGGTGGGATCCAGTGCAGGTCGTAGGTCCAGAGGCGGCGGACGTCGTTGGTGATCTGGATGTCGAGGCTGAACTTGTAGAACAGGTCGGCCGCCGGGTCGTACACCGTGCGGACGGAGGAGGTCGGCCAGACCGGTGGGCCGTCGGCCCCCGCGGGCAGGCCCAGCAGGGAGAGCTGCAGGGGGTGGGCCGGGAGGGTGCCGGGTGGCAGGTCCACCTCGCCGGCGTCCACGAAGTCGCCGGTCAGCACGGACAACCGGAACTCCGCGTGGGTCTCCGGTGCGTACGGCAGCCAGGCGGCGGCGGGGAGGGTGCCGCGGCTCTTCGGGGCCGGGTGGTAGCGGTGGCCGGCGACGAGGGCCTGTTCGGAGCGCTGGTAGAGGTCCGAGGGCGGGGTGCCGCGGGCGGCGAGGATCGCGGCGATCGCGGAGTGGGAGGCGGCGATCTCGTCGAGGAAGCCGACGGGGGCGCTGCCGAGCTCCTTCACGACCAGGGCGGCCAGCTCGTGCCAGGTGATGGGGTGCCAGGTGCCGGAGTGGAGCTCGGGGGACGACGGCCAGCGGCCGGTCCGCGCGCGGAGCACGGCGCCGGTGTGCGGGAGGCGGAGGACGAGGTGGTCCGCGGTGGTGGTCACCTCGGCGACCTCGCGGCGCAGGCAGTTCAGCAACGCGGTCGCGGTGATGCCGTCGGGGTCGGAGTTCGCTTCCACCTGTGTTCCCTCTGGCGATGTGTCAGGATCACGTCATTCTCACGCAGACGCAGGTCGAGGCGGAATTCGCCGCCGCTCTGGACGGTGAGCGGGCCGAGCGGTTCCTCACCGGGCTGCCGGGTGCGCGGGAGGCGGTGCTCGCCCGGCTCCTGCGGGCGGTCGCGGTCGAGCCGGTGCCGCCGGTCGAGCGGCTCACCGGGCACCCCGCCGACGTCGTGCGGCAGTGGCCGGGCAGTGAGCGGCTCGCCGGGGAGGTCGCGCACAGCGTGGCGGGGCTGGCGTTGGCGCGGACGGCGAAACCGCTGGCCACGCCGTTCCTGCGGCGGTCGCTGGAGGAGCACGAGCAGAGCGTCGTGGACGGGCACCCGCTGCACCCGTGCTGCCGCAACCGGACCGGGTTCACCGCCGCGGACCACCTCGCGTACGGGCCGGAGCACCGGCCCGTCGTGGCGTTGCGGCTGCACCCGGCCGAGGACCACGTGGTGTTCGGGGACTGGCCGGACGAGCTGCGGGACGGCCGGGCGGTCCTGCTGCCGGTGCACCCGTGGCAGGCCGGACGTAAGGAAGTTCACTCGATCGGAACGCTCGACGCGCACCCGTTGATGGCCCTGCGGACGTTGTCGGCGGGCGACTGGCACGTGAAGACGACGCTGAGCGCGCAGCTCACCTCGGCCGTGCGGGACATCTCGGCGGGCTCGATCGTCACCGCGACCGAGGTGTCGGAGTTCCTGGAGCGCACGGTCGAGGGCATCGAGCTGCAGCGCAACCGGGCCGCCGCGGCGGTGCTGGTGGACGGGCAACCCGACCGCGAGCTCGGCGTGATCCTGCGGGACCGGCCGGTGGTGCACGGGGGTGAGACGTTGCTGCCGCTCGCCGCGCTCACGGCTCGCCCGGTCGACGGCGGACAGCCGCCGATCCGCGGGCTCGGCGACCCGGTCGAGTGGCTCGCGGAGTTCGCCGCGCTGGCGGTGCCGCCGCTCATGACGTTGCTGGCCAGGGGTGTGGCGCTGGAGGCGCACGAGCAGAACCTGCTGGTCGGGCTCGTGGACGGGCGACCGCGGCGGCTGGTCTACCGCGACCTCGCGGACATCCGGGTCAGCCCCAGGCCGGAGCTGCCGCACCGGCTGCACGCCGACCGGGAGGCGCTGCGCGCCAAGACGTTCGCCACGTTCTTCGCCACCGCGCTGACCGGGCTCGTCGGTGCGCTGGAGGCACCGGCGGACGAGCTCTGGCGGGTCGTCGCGGACGCCGTACCGGACACGCCGGACCGGCACGCGTTGCTGCACGACCCGATTCCCGCGAAACCGCTCACGCTGATGCGGCTCGACCCAGCGACGAAGGAGTGGGCGCACCTGCCCAACCCGTTCAGGCGCTGACGAGCAGCGTCTCCCGGTGTTGCCACGCGAGCGCCAGCAGGGCCGCACCCGCCGCCTGCGTCGGTTCGTCGTGGACGAACCGCTCGACGTTCTCGGCGGTGAAGCCGAGACCGGCCAGCACGCGGCCCTCGTCGTTGTGCGCCACCAGGTCCCCGAACAGCTCGTCGAACAGCGCCGCGTCGAACACCGCGACCGTGAGCACGTCCGTCGCGAACGTCAACGGGTCCACGCCCGTTCCGAGGTACCAGACGCGGGCCTCGGCCAGCCGCCGCGCGAACGGCCAGCCGTCGTAGTCGACCGGGCCCGCGTACTCCTCGGGGGCGCCGAGCAGCTCCTCGGCGAACTCGCGGACCATGCAGCGCCACAACGAGAAGTCGTTCACCGGGTCGGTGGCGGCCTGGAACACCCCGACCGGCAGCACCTGGTACAGCCCGCCCGCGTGCCCGACCTTGCGCGGGTCCCGCCAGTGCAGGAAGAACGTCGCCGCGCCGGTGGCCCGGTCGTGCCGGATGGTCAGCGTGCTGATCGCGACGTTCACCGGCCGCCGGGACGGGTCGCACGGGTCGCCGACCGCGGCGCGCAACGGCATCGCGTCGGTGTGCCCGAGCTCGCGCGCCGCGTACTCGTGCGCGCACGCCTCGCCCACGTCGATGCCGTCGAAGTACGACCCGATGCCGAACGTGAGGTGCCGGCCGGTGAAGCCGAGCAGCCGGTAGGTCGGCCGGTTCTCGAACACCGCGGGCGCCGCCAGTGCCGCCATCGCCTCGGAGTAGCTGCGGAAGCCCTCCGGCAGCCCACCGGCCGTGAGCCGGAACTCGTTGGCCTGCTTGAGCTCCAGCGTGAGATCGTGCAGCGGCACCGGTTGCGCCGGCGTCCAGTGGGCGGCGGTGAGCAGCGGGGTCCCGGCCACCTTCGGCACGTCCGGGTACTCCGCGGCGGCCTTGACCGCGAGGGCGTGCCGGTGTTCGAGCAGGTGGGCGCGGACCGCGAGCCACTGTGCAGGCATGGGCGTGATGGTGTCACGGACGGGGTGGTTCGGTGGAACGGTTGACAGGCGGAGGGATCAACGACGTCTATCGCGTCGGTCAGACGGTGCGCCGCCCGGTCGGCCCGTGGTCGCCGCGCGTGCACGGGCTGCTGCGGCACCTGCGTGAGCGCGGTTTCACGGGCGCGCCGGACTTCCACGGCGTCGACGAGGAGGGCCGCGAGGTCCTCACGTTCTTCCCGGGCGAGGTCTGCAACTACCCGCTCTCCCCCGCCGCGCGGTCGGAGGAGGCACTCGTCAGCGCCGCACGGCTGCTGCGGTCCTACCACGACGCCACGGCCGGCTACGACCACCGCACCGGCTGGATGATGCCCGTGCGAGAGCCTGCGGAAGTGGTCTGCCACGGCGACTTCGCGCCCTACAACTGCGTGCTGGACGGCACGACGGCGGTCGCGCTGATCGACTTCGACACCGCGCACCCGGCGCCGCGGCTGTGGGACGTGGCGTACGCGGTGTACCGGTGGGCGCCGCTCACCCACCCGGACAACCACGACGGGTTCGGCACCGCTGCGCGGCAGGCGGCCAGGGCGGCGAGGTTCTGCAACGCCTACGGGCTGGCGGACCGCTCGGGGCTGGTGGCCGCGGTCGCCGAACGGCTCACCGCGCTCGTCGAGCTCATGCACGCGCGGGCGGACGCGGGTGACCGGGCGTTCGCGCGCCACATCGCCGACGGGCACGACCGGTTGTACCTGCGCGACGCCGAGTACGTGCGTGCGACGATGCCGAGCATGATCACGGGATGACCGTGTCGACGTCCTGGGACCGCATCGAGGACTGGTGCCGCGCCAACGGTGTCGCGCACGTGCTGAGGCCGCCCGCGACCGCCGCCGCCATCGCGGCCGCCGAGGAGGAGGTCGGGCACCGGTTCCCCGCGGACCTGGTGGAGTCGTGGCTGCGGCACGACGGCACGTCCATGCGGCCGGCGAGCTTCCTGGTGCCGCGGCGGTGGATACCGCTGCCGCTGGACTGGGCGGTCGAGGACTGGCGGCGGCGGACCGGTGAGCTCGCCCGGCGCCAGGCCGACGAGATCGACGACTTCTCCGATGAGGACGACGAGGACTGGTCCGAGGTCGAGGAGGGCGAGGAGGACCTGTTCTGGGGGTGGAACCCGGCGTGGCTGCCGATCGCGCTCGACGACACCGGCTGCGCCCTCGTCGTGGAGCTGCGGCCGGGTGACCGGTGCGGTGCGGTCGGGCAGCTGGACCCGCAGTCGATCCCGGCGTTCGACGGCGTCAACACGTACCCGTCGACCGCGGCGCTGCTGGAGCACACCGCGGCCGCGCTGCCCGGCGCGAGGGTCGAGAACGGCGGGATCTTCTGGCACTAGCCACTCGGGCGGCCCGGGACCGACCGGTCCTTTGTGGAGCGAGCCCTACTCGACCGCGCAGGTGCTGCCGTTGAGCGTGAACGCGGCCGGTTCCGGGTTGGCGGCGCGGACGCTGCCGTTGAAACCGAACGACACCGTGCCGCCGGGTGCGATCGCGGCGGTGTAGTCCTCGTTCATCGCGCGAACGGAACCGGTGCCGCGCAACAGCTTCGCCCGCCACATCCGGGTCACGGCCTGGCCGTTGCCGAACGTCCAGCCCACCGTCCAGCCGTTGACCGGGGACGTGCCGGTGTTGCGCAGCGTCACGTCGGCGGTGAACCCGCCCTGCCACTCCGCTGTGACCACGTAGCCGACCGAGCACGGCGGGCGCGGTCGTGTCGTGGTGCGGACGGGAGCCGGCGTGGTCGTCACCGGTGTGGGTGCCACCGCCTTGGTCGACCAGGGTGCGTCCATCCCGTCGCACGGCGGACCCCACAGGCCGCGATCCGCCTGCGCCGCCGCCATTTCCGCGTCGGTGTACCGGCCGCCGTCCGCGTCCTGGGCGCGCAGCACGCCCTCGCGCACGGCGAGCAGCGCGTAGTCGGTGCCGTCCTCCAGGGTCAGGCTGGCCTCGCCCGGCGTGATGCTCTTGACCAGCACCGGGCGGGCCAGCAGCGTGGTGCGCGCGAACGCCAGCGCCCGCGGCGCCCAGCACCCGGCGGGCGGTGCCAGCAGGGCGATGCGGAGCCGGGTGCCGTCGGCCAGCTCGACCGTGACCGGGTCCGGCACCGCGCGCACGAGCTGCGGGACGTCCTCCGGCAGCGGCACGTCGGTGACCGGCGACGTCGGCGTGGGGCGGCTGGGGTTCGGCGGCGGGGTCGGCTCGGCGCTGCAGGCAGTCAGCAGCAGCACCGCGAGCAGGACGGCCGGCAGGGGTCTTCTCATCGGGAGGTGGCGGTCCGGTGCTGGTCGGGGAACGGGGTGCGGAGCGGGTGCGCGCCTCATCTTCGCGAGGCGGGGCAACGCCGTCCAGCAACGAACCGATCACGGAGCGCCGATCGCGAGCGGTCGGTGTTCGCGTTCACATTCACCTTTCGCCGCAGGGACGCGCGAGCCCCGCCGAGCAGTGTCACGCCAAGATGATCAATCGTTCAACTACTTGTGAGCGATCACATGGAATGCCATGCTGTCGCCCGGTTCGCAGACCGCGCCCGCGTCGGGGAAAGGCCTCTCATGGCACCACAGCACGCCACCGTCCACGAACTGCTGGGACTCCGGGTGAACGGGGTGAACCTGAAGATCGCCACCACCCACCGCACCGGCCGGCTCGCCCCGGTGGTGTTCCTGCACGGGTTCGGCGGCACCAAAGAGGACTACGCGGACGTGGTGCTGCGCCCGGCGTTCCACGACCGGCCGGTCCTCGCCTTCGACGCACCCGGTTGCGGCGCCTCGGAATGCGCCGACCTCGCCGCCGTCGACCTGCCGTTCCTCGCCGACACCACCCGTGCGGTCGCGGACCGGCTGGGTCTGGGCCGGTTCCACCTCGTCGGCCACTCGATGGGCGGCGTGGCCGGTCTGCTGTTCGCCCACCGCCAGCCCGGCCGGGTGCTGAGCTTCGTCAACATGCACGGCAACCTGACGCCGCAGGACTGCTTCCTCAGCCGGCCGGCGACCACCGGGCACCGCGGCGACTTCCTCGCCGCGTTCGCCGACGACGTCCGCCGCACGCCGCACTACGCCGGCGCCCTGTACGCCGCGAGCCTGCCGCACAAGGTCCGCCGCGCCGCCGCGCACGGCTTCCTCTCGTCCATGGTGGAGCTGTCCGACCGGGGTGAGCTGCTGACGCGGTTCCTGTCGCTGCCGTGCCCGAAGATGTTCCTGTACGGCGAGGAGCACGCGGCACTGCCGTACCTGCCGAAGCTCGACGCGAACGGCGTGCAGCTCGCCGAGATCCCGCACAGCGGCCACCTGCCCGTGCACTCCAACCCGGTCGCGATGTGGCGGCACATCGCCGAGTTCCACCAGCGCGTGGAATCGGGACGGGACGTCCGTTCGCACGCCTAGGCAGGAACCGTCGTGCGGGGGCGTTGTGCGCCACGGCTGCTCCCGTCGGGCGAACGAATTGCCGAACCCGCCCCGGACAGGTCCATCGGCGTGCTATGCACATCGGATGGGGGGAGTCGAGTTCCGGCTGCTCGGGACCGTGACGGCCGGGAGAGGGGACCAGGTCGTCGAGCTCGGGCACGGCCGAAGGCGGTGTGTGCTGGCCGCGTTGCTCGTGGACGCGAACCAGGTGGTGTCGGCGGACCAGCTGCTGGACCGGGCGTGGGGTGACGCCGTGCCGCGGCAGGGGCGCGACACGTTGTACGCGTACCTGTCCCGGCTGCGGCGGGCGTGCCGCGGGCTGGAGGTGGAGATCACCCGGCGCTGCGGCGGGTACGTGCTCGCCGTGGACCCGGAGAACGTCGACCTGCACCGGTTCCACCGGTTGCTGGCGCGGGGGCGGGCCGAGCCGGACCCGGCCGCCCGGCTGGCGGCGTTCGACCGGGCGCTGGGGTTGTGGCGGGGTGCGGCGTTCGCGGGGCTGAGCACGCCGTGGCTCGACGACGTGCGGGAAGGCCTGGCAGCGCACCGGTTCTGCGCCGAGCTGGACCGGGTCGACCTGCGGCTGGAGCTGGGACTGCACGGCGAGCTGGTGACCGGGCTGGCCGCGGCGGTGCGCGAGCACCCGTTGGACGAGCGGCTGACCGGGCAGTTCATGCTGGCGCTGTACCGGTCGGGGCGGCAGGCGGAGGCGCTCGCGGCTTACCAGGGGCTGCGCGACCGGCTGGGCGAGGCGCTCGGTGTCGACCCGGGGCCCGAGGTGCGGCGGCTGCACACGGCGTTGCTGCGGCAGGCGCCCGAGGTGGCGGCACCGGTGGAAGTGGCGGCACGGGCCCGAGCGGTGGCACCGGCCGGAGAGGCGGCACCAGCCGAGGCTGTGGCACCGGACCAAGCGACGGCACCGGCCACGACCGCAGCGTCAGCCGACACGGCGGCACCCGCCGAAGCTGTGGCACCGCCCCGAACGACACCCGCCGAGGCGCGGCCACCGGCGCAGGTGCCCTGCGGTGTCCCGCACTTCGTCGGGTGCGCGGAGGCGTTGCGGGAGCTCGGTCCCGGGCTGTCGGTCGTCGTGGGCACCGGCGGTGTGGGGAAGTCCGCGCTCGTCGTGCACTGGGCGCACCGGCACGGCGGCGACTTCCCCGACGGGCAGCTGTACGTGGACCTGCACGGCTACGGCACCGCGGAGCCGATGGCTCCGTCCACCGCGCTGGAGGGGTTTCTGCGGGCGCTCGGGGTGGAGCGGATCCCGCCCGGCGTGGACGAGCGGGCCGCGCTGTACCGGTCGGCGCTGGCAGGGCGGCGGATGGTGGTGCTGCTGGACAACGCGCGGTCGGCCGAGCAGGTGCGGCCGCTGCTGCCGGGGCGGCCCGGTTGCGCGGTGCTCGTGACCAGCAGGGACGACCTCGCGGGACTGGTGGCCCGCGACGGCGCGCGCCGGATCACGGTGGGGCGGCTCGGTGCGGCCGAGTCGCTGGAGCTGTTGCGGCGGGTGCTCGGGGCGGAGCGGGTGGCCGCGGAGCTGCCGGCGGCGACCGAGCTGGTGCGGCGGTGTGCGGGGCTGCCGCTGGCGTTGCGGGTGGCCGCGGAACGGGCGGCCGGGCTCGCGGACCTGGTGGCGGAGCTGGCGGACCCCGGTGCGCTGGACGTGCCCGGCGACCCGGCCTCCGCGGTGCGCAGCGTGTTCTCGTGGTCCTACCGGGCGTTGCCGGAGCCTGCGGCGCGGCTGTTCCGGCTGCTCGGGTGGCACCCCGGCCCCGACCACGGTGCCGCAGCGGCCGCCGCGCTGGCCGGGGTGGACCTGCCCGCCGCGCACCGGTTGCTGGACGTGCTCAGGACCGCGCACCTGGTCGAGCAGACCGCGCCGGACCGGTTCGCGATGCACGACCTGCTGCGGCTCTACGCCCGGCAGCTCGGCGCGGACCCGGCGGCGGTGCGGCGGCTGGCCGGCTGGTACCTGGGCACCGCCCGTGCCGCCGCCGAGCTGGTGCACCCGGCGGTGCCGCACCTGCCGTGGCCGCCGGTGCGCTCGCCGTTCACCGGCCGTGCCGAGGCGCTGGCGTGGCTGGACACCGAGCGGCACAACCTCCTCGCGCTGGTCCGCACCGGGAGCGGGCCGCTGGTGTGGGAGCTCGCGGACGCGCTGCACGGCTACTTCTCCGTGCGGGAGCACCACGACGACCTGCTCGACACGGCGACCGCGGGGCTGCGGGCGTCCGTTGTGGACGGTGACCTGCGCGCGCAGGCCGTGCTGCACCTCGCGGTCGCGACGGCCCGGCTCGGACTGGGCGAGCGCGCGCTCGCCGAGGAGCACTTCGAGCAGGCCCGCCGGCTCGGTGAACGGACCGGCTGGGACGAGGTGCGGGCCACCGCGCTCGGTCACCTCGGCACCCTGCACCGCCACCGCGGCCGGTTGCGCGCCGCCGCCATCTGCCACGCGAGCGCACTGGCCGTGGTCCGCTCGCTCGGCGCGGAGGTGCCCGAGGCCGGGGTGCTCTGCGACCTCGGCGAGGTCTACTACGAGATGGGTCACCTGCGTCTCGCCGAACGCCACTGCCAGCGCGCGGTGGACCTGCACCGCGCACACGGCTCGCGGCTCGGCGAGGCCACCGGGCTCTGCCTGCTCGCCCGGATCGCCTTCGAGCTGGGCGACCTCCCCCGTTCACTCCGGCTCTGCACCGCCGTGCTGCGCCTGGACCTCGGCGCACGCGGCCTGGAGGCGGCGGCACTCGCGCAGCTCGCGCTCGCCGACTGCGCTCTGGGTGCGCACGACCGGGCGGAGGTGCACGCGGAGCAGGCGCTCGACCTGGCCCGCGAGACCGGCTGCCTGGCCGCGGAGGCCGACGCCCACAACGCGCTGGGGCTCGTCGACCGCCGGTGGAACCGGTTCGCCCAGGCCGCCGAACGCCACCGCCACGCACTCGACCTCGCGCGCGCCGACGGTCGCCGGCGCGGCGAGGTGGAGTCCCTGGTCGAGCTGAGCGCCGCGGTGGTGGCGCTCGGCTGCCCCGACCCCGGTCTCGCCGCGCAGGCGGTCGCGCTGGCGGCCGAGGCCGGTTTCCGGGTCCTGCACGGTCGCGCGCTCACGGCACTGGCCCAGGCCTGGTCCGCGTGCGGCGCCGTCGACGCGGCGGTGGCCAGCGGCGAGGAGGCCCTGGGAATCCACCTCGGCACCGGCCACCGCCTCGGTCACGCCGCCACCGCGGCGTTGCTGGCCCGGCTCACCCGCGGCTGACCGGGGTCAGCACGCCTCCAGGCTGCCGCGCGACCCGTTGGGGTTCAGGTCGAGCAGCGAGTCGCTGACCCAGCCCTGCACCCCGGTCGTGGTGTCCCGCAGGTACGTCCACGTGGTGTAGGTGATGCCGTTCCTGGTCACCGCGTCGCCGACGGCGTAGCAGTGGTAGTCGACGTTGTGGGAGAGCTGGCCCTGGCCGTCGGACGTGCACGAGGTGTGCGGGCCGCGGCGGATGTTGACGTTGCTGCCGTCGAACAGCTGGCCGGAGCGCGCGTCCTTGTTGCTGTGCGCGTGCCCGGAGCAGGCCATGATGCCGACGCCGGACTGGTCGGTGTCCGCCGCGCCCGTGGTGACCGGCAGCGGCTTCTCGTCAGCGGCGTTCGCCGTCCCCACCAGCGCGAACGACGTCGTGGCCGCGAACAGCGCGACCGCGGCGACTGAAGTGATCTTCACGTTCGTCCCCCCTCAGGGTCGAAGGTTGCTTGCGCCGCACAGCCTGCTCGGCGGGCCGTGCCCAAAACCTTGCGCAAAACCTTGACCCCGGTTCAGCCCGACTGGTCCGTTCGGCCGATCAGCGGCGACCGTTGATCGGAGCCGAACGACCTGTCGGCGCAGCCGCCGTCCCCACTTCATGATCACCCGGCAAGAGTTTGACGGGTGGCCAAGACCTACAGTTACGCCGACGCCGTCCGGCTCCTCGGCACGAAGGAGAGCGCGCTCGTCGACGCGCTCGACCGGCTGGTGGGCCTGGCCCTGCTGGGCGGGGTCGCGGGCGGGGTGACCGAGCTGCTGGGCTGGTTCGACGCAAAGACCGACTTCGTCCGGTTGAGCAGGGAACTGCTGGTCAAGGCGGGTGCGCGGCGCTCGGGCCTGAGCCGGCACAGCCAGACGGAACGGCTGCACGCCGCCC
The DNA here is from genome assembly GCF_055608075.1 of Lentzea sp. NPDC036949. Lineage (NCBI taxonomy): Bacteria > Bacillati > Actinomycetota > Actinomycetes > Pseudonocardiales > Pseudonocardiaceae > Lentzea > Lentzea sp. NPDC036949. The sequence continues at coordinate 284,504 of NZ_JBVJRA010000007.1, read as the reverse complement.
ACACCGTGATCGTCGTGGTGGCGTTGTTCGAGGCGTTCGAGCAGGTCGAGCTGCCGTTCCGGTTCGCGGAGCTGGGCCTGCACAAGGACGAGCAGCACACGCTCGTCGGGCTCAGCAGCGTCTTCGACGGCGACGGCGTGCTCCCGAGCGCGAGCCGGCCGTTCGCCCAAAACCTGCGGACGATCGAGGACCAGTACCGGCGCGCGTGCCGCGACCTGCTGAAGCTGCTGGAGGGCACGGCGGTCTGGGCGCGGCTGACGGGTGAGCAGCGCGTCCGGGTCACCCGGCTGCTGTCCGACCTGCACCTGACCGCACTGCAGCGGTACCAGGAGCTGGTCCGCAAGCTCGGCGCCGAGTACCCGGAGCTGGCGTTCTGGTTGCACGCCGACCACGACGCGCACGTCTCCGCCGGCCTCGCCCGGCTGGAGGAGGCGCTGGTCCGCACCAGGGTCGGTGCCGCGCCCGACGACCGCCGCACGGCGCTGGCCGCCCGCTACCGGGCGGTGCTGGACCGGCCGATCATCGACCCCGGCCAGGTGCCGACCGGTCTGGAGATCCCGCTGACCCGCACCGCCTACATCGACCCCGACTACCAGGTCGTCGCCATGACCGAGGACGCCCACCCGGCCGAGTCCGGCTGGTGGCGCGACCAGCCGCCGCGCTCCGACCTCTACCGGTACCTGGTCGGCCACCTGACCTCGCCGAAGGCCGTGACCCACCCGCTGGTGGTGCTGGGCGACCCCGGTTCTGGCAAGTCGCTGCTGACGAAGGTGCTCGCCGCGCGGCTGCCCGCCGCGGACTTCCTGACCGTGCGGGTGGAGCTGCGGGCCACGGCGGCGGAGGCGGACCTGCGCCGGCAGATCGACCAGGGCCTGGGCCTCGCGCTGCACGAGGACGTGAGCTTCACGGCCATGGCGCGCGCGGCCGGTGACGCGCTGCCCGTGGTGCTGCTCGACGGGTTCGACGAGCTGCTGCAGGCGACCGGCGTGACGCAGACCGACTTCCTGGACCGGGTGCAGACCTTCCAGCGGGACTGCGCCGACGCGGGACGGCCGGTCGCGTTCGTCGTGACCAGCCGGATCAGCGTCGCGGGCGGCATGCGGATCCCGCTCGACACCGACGTGCTGCGGCTGGTCCCGTTCAGCGACGCCAACGTCGAGGCGTGGCTGGAGGTGTGGAACGGCTCCAACGCCGGCTACTTCGCCGCGAACGGGCTGGTCCCGTTGCCCGCCAAGGCCGTGCTCGACCACCACGACCTCGCCGAGCAGCCGCTCCTGCTGCTGATGCTCGCGTTGTACGACGCCGTCGGCAACGCTCTGCAGCGGCACCGGGACAGCCTCGGCAAGGTCGACCTGTACGAGGAGCTGCTGCGCCGCTTCGCCCGCCGCGAGGTGGACAAGGGCCACGACACCGCCGCCCCCGACGAGGACCCGGTGGAGGTGGAGCTGGAGAAGCTGTCCGTGGTGGCGTTCGCGATGTTCCAGCGCGGCACCAAGTGGGTGGCGGGCAACGCGATCGACGAGGACATGACGGCGTTGCTGCACCCCGGTGTGCCGCAGCCCAGGCACGGCATCCGCCGGCCGCTGAGCGAGGGCGACCGGGTGGTCGGGCGGTTCTTCTTCGTGCAGTGCGCGATGGCGATCCGCGACGAGCACCGCCTGCACACCTACGAGTTCCTGCACGCGACGTTCGGCGAGTTCCTGGTCGCGCGGTTCACCTGGACGGTGCTGAACGACCTGCGCGAGCGCGAGTCGGCCGGGCGGCGGATCACCGGTGCCCAGCCCGACGACAGCATGCTGTGGGCGCTGCTGTCGTTCGCGCCGCTGACCTCCAGCAACCCGGTGATCGAGTTCCTGGTGGAGATGGCCGGTGCCGCCCGCTACCGCGAGGAGCTGAAAGCACTGGTGCAGCGGCTGTTCTCGCTCTCGCGGATGCGCAGGCCGCGGTCGCTGGAGTCCTACCTGCCGGTGCCGCGGCAGGAACCGGCGCGGTACGCCATCTACAGCCTGAACCTGGTGCTGCTGCACGTCGTGCTCGCGCGGGTGTGCGGGTCGCGCGAGCTCGGCGTGCGGAACTGGTCGAAGCTCGCGGGGCTGTGGAAGGCGGAGCTGACCGACGCGGAGTGGCGCACCCTGATCGAGTCGGTCTACGTGCGGTGGGACGACCCGCTGCACGTGACGCTGGCGATCGGCACGGCGCTGCCGACCTCGGTCGAGCTGGACGGCCTGGCGCGGCGGGTGTCGCTGCGCGAGGCGGCGCTCGACGCCCGGTTCACCGGCGACCCGGCGGCCAACGAGTTCAAGCACGCCTTCGAGGCGCTGCCGGACGTGCGGTTCGACGTCGACTACGCGCGGGCGCTGGTGCAGCTGGCCGCCTCACCGGTGGCGCCGGGCGAGCGGGCGTGGCACTACCTGTGCTGGGCCGACCGCTTCCCCGACCTGGTGCTCGACTGCCTGCGCCGCGACCTCACCGTGAGCGCGGAGACGCTGGGCAGGCTCGCCAAGACCGGGTTGAGCGCGAGCAGCGGGTTCGTGGCGCAGCTGTGGGACCGGGTCGGCCGCGGCGGGCCCGACGACGAGCTGCTGGGGGTGTTCGACGAGGTGCGGTCCGCGGTGACGCCGGGCAGCTACGAGGTGCCGATGCTGGACGCGCTGCTGCGGCTGCACGAGGGCGGGCGGGAGGACTGCGCGCCGCGGCTGCGCGAGCTGTTCGGCTCGGTGGACTTCGCGGCGGTCGGGCAGGTGCGGCCGGACCTGGTGTACCGGGCGGGCACGGTCGCGAACGAGCTGGGCCTGTTCGGCTGAGCGGGCGCGCCACGACGACCGGGCCGCCCCGTCGTCCGGCCCGGTCCGGGTGCGGGGTGCTCAGGCCCGCCAGCGCCGGGAGGCGTGGACCACGTCGCCGACCGCGCGGGCGAGACTGCCGTCGGCGTCGACGTGGGGCTCGTACCCGGCCTGCGGAAGCGGCCTGGCCGGCTCCCTCGGGACCTCGTACGGGTCGCTGTCCTCCCACCGCAGCCTGCGCGCCGTCTTCACGAACGCGACCGCCGCGGCCAGCAGCAGCACGCCGGTCGCGACCGGCCACAGGACCTTCTCCGCGAGGGCGATGGCGAACTGGACCTGGGCCACCACCACGAACACGACGGTCAGCCCGACCACGGACCACGGGGCCGAATGTCCCTCGTGTCTGCGCTTGGCGGCACCGGTTGCCCCCATTGGCGTCACCTCCACCGATGTCGACTCGAACATCGGCGATTGATCGCACGGAGTTACAGCGCCCAGCGTACTCCCCGGGTCGTTTGGTTGCGCACAGTCATCACCCGCGGTACCGCTCACCAGGCACGGACGGCTGGGCCGGTGCGCGCGTGAATCACCCGCTGGTGTGATCATCGGCGTATGACCGCACAGCACTGCGGCGACCCCGCCGCGTTCGCCGCGGACGTCCTCGACGAGGGTCCGCCCGAGCCCGAGCACGACCCCGGTGTCGCCTCCCGCCGTCCCACCAAGACCGGTGCCGGCGGTGCGCTGGTCCGCGACTCCACCGGACGCGTGCTGTTCGTGGTGCCCACCTACAAGTCCGTGCTGGACATCCCGGGTGGCATGACCGAGGACGACGAGTCGCCGAAGGCCGCCGCGCGCAGGGAGGTCCGCGAGGAGCTCGGCGTCGACCTCCCGCTCGGGCGGCTGCTCGTCGTGGACTGGACACCGCGCAACGGCGTGTGGCGCGACTGCCACCAGTTCGTCTTCGACGGCGGGGTGCTCGACGGTGCCGTCGCGCACGACCCCGAGCTGGAGTCCGTGGTGTACCTGGGACTCGACGAGGCCAGGCCGCGGATCTACCCCTCTTTGCACCGGCGGCTGACCCTCGCCCTCGCCGCGCTGGAAAGCGGTTCCACGCGGTACGCCGAGTTCGGCAGGGAGGTCTGAGGTGCGGATCGTCTCGCTGCTGCCCGCCGCGACCGACATCGTCGCCGAGCTGGGCCTCGCCGGACACCTCGTCGGGCGCACCCACGAGTGCGACTGGCCGCCGTCGGTCGCGGACGTCCCGGTGGTCACGGGCACCGCGGTCGACCAGGACGCGGTGAGCAGCCGGGAGATCTCCGCGACCGTGCACCGCGGTTCGTCGGTCTTCGGCCTGGACGTGGAGCTGCTGCACGACCTCAAGCCCGACGTCGTCCTCACTCAGGACCTGTGCGACGTGTGCGCGGTCTCCTACGAGAGCGTGTCCGCGGCCGTGCGGCTGATGGACGCCGGCCCGGTGGTGCTGAGCCTCGAACCCTCCACCCTGGACGAGGTCCTCGGTTGCCTGAAGACCGTCGGCGACGTGCTCGGAGTGGACAGCGCCGAGCGGATCGACCGCCTGCGCGTCCGGATCGACCACGTCGAACGGCTGACCGCGGGCCTGTCCCGCCCGCGCGTGGCCGCGATCGAGTGGCTGGACCCGGTGTGGCCCGCCGGGCACTGGGTGCCGGAGCAGATCACCAAGGCAGGCGGTGTCCCGCTGCTCGCCGCTCCCGGTGAGCACACTGGGCCGACCACGTGGGAGGCCGTGCACGCGGCGCGGCCGGACGTCGTGCTGCTCGTCCCGTGCGGCTTCCCGATCGGGCGAACGCTGGCCGAGCTGCCCGACCAGGTGTTCCCCGAGACGTGGGTGCTGGACGGTCCCTCGTACTTCAACCGCCCCGGCCCGCGGGTCGTGCGCGGCATCGAGGTGCTGGCGCGGGTGCTGCACGGCGTCGGCCCGGCCCTGGAGCCCGGTGAGGCGACCAGGGCCTGTGTCGAGGTCCAGGTTCGCGACAGCCGGGCCTGAGGCGGCCCCTGGGGGCACGGGCCCTAGGCTCGCCCCGTGGACCTGAGCGCATTCCCCCGCGTGGCACTGGGCAGCTGGCCGACCCCGCTGGAGGACGCCCCGCGCCTGACCGCCGCGCTGGGCGGCCCGCAGGTCCTGCTCAAGCGCGACGACGTCAACGGCCTGGGCGCCGGCGGCAACAAGCTCCGCAAGCTCGAGTTCCTCCTCGGCGCGGCCCTGGAGCAGGGCGCGGACACCGTCATCACGTTCGGCGCGCTGCAGACCAACCACGGCCGCCAGACCGCCGCGGCCTGCGCCAAGCTCGGCCTGCGGTGCGAGCTCGTGCTCACCGCCAAGGTCCCGATGACCGGCCCCGCCTACGAGCGGTCCGGCAACGTCGTCCTCGACCACATGTTCGGCGCGAACGTCCACATCTGCGCCACGGCCGAGGAGACCGCCGAGACCTACGACCGCGTCAACCACCCCGGCGCCGTCACCCTCCCCGTCGGCGGCTCGAACGCCCTCGGCACCCTCGGCTACGTCGCCGCCGCCACCGAGCTCGTCACCCAGCTGACCGCCCGCGGCATCGACGACGCCTGCGTCGTCGTCCCCCAGGGCTCCGGCGCCACCGCCGCGGGCATCGCGCTGGGCACCGAACTGCTCGGCTGGCCCGGCACCGTCCACGCCGCCAGCGTGTCCCACAGCGCGGCCGACGCCACCTCCGAGCTCCACCAGCTCGCCACCGGCGCCGCCGCCCTGCTCGGCCACCCCGCCCCGCGGCTCGGCCACGTCACCGTCACCGACGACACGATCGGCCCCGGCTACGGCGTGCCGACCGACGAGGTGTGGGCCGCGCTGAAGCTGTTCGCGTCCACCGAAGGTGTGGTCCTGGACCCGGTGTACACGGGCAAGGCCGCGGTGGCGTTCGAGCGCCTCGTCCCGGCGCTCGCGAAGCCCGTCGTGTTCCTCCACACGGGTGGTCTGCCCGGTTTCTACGGCTACGCCCCGGAAGCCGTCGCCCAGTTCTGACCGGCGCTGCGCATAAACGTGTCCTATCGGTGCGTTTCGCGTGCGTTCTTGACATCACGACCGGTCGGATGTTGACCATTTTTTGTCCATGACTCCCGGCTGGACGACCAGGCATAATCGCGACCATGCGTGACCGCGTTTCACTGCCTTCAATTTTTCACCCGCTCGGCGCAGCCACATTCAACCCACGTGCACTGGAATAGGCTGACCTGCTGTTATTTCGCCGACCACCACCGGTGAAAGTGCGGTAACGAGGCAGTGGGCCGGTCCGATCGAAATACCGCGACCTGTCCGTCCACCATTCCACCAGCGTCAGTGGGTGAATTGACTCATGCGTCTCTCAGTGCTCGCCTGCACAACGGCCGCGGCGTTGCTGTTGCCGTTGACGGCGGGCGCGGCAAGGCACCAGCAACAACAACCGGAACCCGTGATCACCCCCGCGCACATCGTGGTGCTGGTCGACGAGTCGAGCAGCATCAGCGCGCAGGACGTGGAAAGGGAACGCGAAGCCGCCGCGCTCATCGCGCTCGGCGAGGTCGCACCGTCCAGCTCCATCGCCGTCGTCGGCTTCGGCAGCGACAACGGTGCCCAGTCCCCCGTCGACGTGGTGTGCCCGCCGAGCACCGTCGCCACCGCCCAGGACCGCCAGCGGCTCAGCGACTGCGTGCGGAACCTGCGCAGCCGGGCCGCGGGCCAGGGCGACGGCACCGACCACGCGGCGGCGCTGCAGCAGGCCCTCAACTACCTGCGGGGTGACGAGGAGGGCCCGAAGCTGATCTTCATCCTCACCGACGGCGAGCTGAACGTGAGCGACAGCCCCCGGTACGGCACGGACAACGTCGGCAACCAGCGCAACCTGGAGGCCTCCCGGCAGATCGGCGAGTCGCTCAAGGAGGCGGCCGCCAGGAAGGTCCAGGTCTGGCCGCTCGGCTTCGGCAAGGTCGACCGCGCGCAGCTCGACCGGTTCGCGGCGGAGTCCTTCCAGGGCAGGTGCGGGGCCAGGTCGCCGACGCCGTCGGCCACCGTCGTCACCAGCAGCGCGGACGTCGCCCAGGCGTTGCTCAAGGCCTTCCAGGCAGCGCGGTGCGTCGGTGCGAGCGAGATCCAGCGCACCCCGCTCAGCAGCGGCGGCACCGCGGAGGCCAAGGTCACCATCCCGGTGATCGCGACCGACGGGTCGATCCTGGTGACCAAGCACGACTCCCGCGTCTCGGTGTCCTACGTGGACCCGCAGAACCGGACCGTGCCGAAGTCGGGTGAGCAGGACGGGTCCACGTTCCAGGTGAGCGGCGAGAACGGCGTCGTGGAGGCGCTGCGGATCGTGAACCCGCTGCCGGGACCGTGGACCGTGAAGATCACCTCCGCTCCGGGGGTGCCCGCGCTCGACGTCAGCACCGTCGTCATGTACCAGGGTGCGGTGCGGTCGAGCATGACCGTGAACCCGCCGTCGCCGCGGCCCGGCGAGGAGGTCACGGTCGCGCTGAGCCTGCAGACCAGGAACCGCTCGATCACCGACCCGGCCGCACTCGCGGACCTCTCGTTCACCGCCGACGTGACGGGCGACGGCTTCACGACGCCGATCGTGCTCAACGACGACGCGCAGAACGGGGACAGCCGCGGCCAGGACGGCATCTACACCGGCAGGACCACGATCCCCGACCAGGCGAAGGGGTCGGTGAAGTTCAGCGGCACGGTGGCCGGCATCGGCGTCAGCAGCGACACCAGGACCGTCGAGGCGGCGATCGTCAGCGGTCCCCCGGTCTTCACCGCCACCGGCACGTTCGGCAACTCGGACCGGAAGGTCGCGCCCGGCGGGTCGATGAAGGGGTCCGTCACCATCACCAACAACTCCGGTCGTGCGCGCAAGGCCAGAATTCTGGTGGCGGACCCCGCTCCCGGCACGCTCGCGACCATCCCCGGCGAGCAGACCGTCGTGGAGCTGCCGCCGTCGGGCACCAGCACGTTCGAGTTCGACCTGACCTTCGCAGCCGACACCGTCGAGGGCGCCAACGCGGTGACGCTGCGGGTGGTCGACGACGAGCAGCCCGCGTCCGTGATCTACGAGTGGCAGCTGACCGCGACCGTCGCGACGCCGCCGCCGTTGACGGAGATCGCGATCGCCGTCGGGGTCGCCGCGGTCGCGACGACGGCGCTGGTGCTGTTCATCATGTGGCGCCGTCGCAGGGACGTCCGCGGACTCGTCGTCCACCTCTTCGAGGGACACCGGTCGCGCGGTGACCTCGCGGCACCGGAGCAGCCGTCGGCGCGGTTCCGCTTCCACCTCGGGGAGGCTGGCGCGGGGGTGCCGCAGCTCGCCCACTCCGCCGGCGGTGACGACAGCTACGTGCTGCACCGCAGCGGAGGGCGGCTGACGCTGCACACGCCGTACGGGGAGACCAGGCGGTTCACCGTCGGCGACCGCGTCGACGTGAGCCCCGCGCTCTCCCTCCAGGTGCTCGACGAGCACGCGTCCGCCGACTTCCCCGGTGACCAGCAGGACCCGTACGCGACCACCCAGCCCGCCGACGACCGGTCCGCCGGCGGCAACCACCACCTGCTCTAGCAGCGGGCAGCGGAAGGACCACGATGCAGATCTACCAGCCCATGATGTACGTCGGACTGGGTGGCACCGGCTGTCGCGTCGGGGCCGAGCTCGAGCGCAGGCTCCGCGAGGAGCTCTGCGGCCCGGACGGCACGGAGCTGCAGCACCGCATGCAGGGCAAGAACTTCCTGCCCTACCAGCTGCCGTCGTGCCTGCAGTTCGTCTACGCCGACCTGTCGGAGGACGAGTTCGGGGCACTGGAACGCCGGGTGGTGCCCGATCCCGAGTACCTGCCGGCGGCGGAACGCACGATGCACCTCGTCCGGGAGCTCGTGCCGCACCACGACACCTACCCCGAGGTCGCGCGCAGCCTGCGCCTGGCCGCCCCGAAGCTCGTCGACACCTGGCTGCCGCCCCCGCTGGGCGAGCCGCGGATCGGCCCGCTGGCGCGGGGCGCGGGGCAGCTGCCGACAGTGGGCAGGGCGGCGTTGTTCGAGACGTTCCGCGGTGGCACGTCGGCGGCGCAGGCACCGTTGCGCAAGGCGGTCGGTGCGATCAACAACTCGCTCGGTGAGCTCGCCCTGCTCGGTGGTGGCAAGAGGTCGTTGTCGTGCGACGTCTTCGTGGCGTTCTCGGTCGCGGGCGGCACCGGCAGCGGCATCTTCTTCGACTTCCTGCACCTCATCGGCGACGTCTTCGCGCACCAGGACTACCGCGCCCGCATCTTCCCGCTGGTGCTCATGCCGTCCGCGTTCGACGAGGGCCTCGGCGGCGGACGGGCCGCGCGGTTGAACGCGGGCCGCTCGCTGCTCGACCTCTTCCGGCTCGTCGACGACCAGAACGCCCAGGTCGCCGGCACCGAGCTGGACAGCTCCGGCATCAGCGGCACGCTGTCGGTGCGGTACCCGGACCGCGAGGAGATCCGGCTGCGGGCCTCGACCGTGCAGACCGCGTTCCTGTTCGGCAAGGGCGCCGGGGTGCAGCGCGACGACCTGCACCGCTCCATCGTGTCGCTGGTGCTGTCCCTGATCGGCACCGACCTCGGCACCGACGGCGACGGCGGCCGCCAGGCCATCGCGCAGACGTACATGTCGTTCGCGGACAGCTTCATCAACAGCGCCGTCGAGCGGGAGGTGCCCGCACCGACCGGCATCGGCAACCGGGGTGTGTCGACGAGCTCGGTGGCGTCGATGACCGTGCCGGTCGACGACATCGCGGACATCATCAGCGCCCGGCTGCTCGCCGCGGCCGTGAACGAGCTCGACGAGCCGGGCTCCGGCCAGGCGGAGAACAACTCGTCCTTCATCGAGCGGTTCTTCACCGAGTCCAACCTGGACCCGTTGCGGCTGCGGGCACCCGTGCCGATCAACGAGGTCTCCGCGGTGTCCGGCGCCGAGGCGATCACCCGCGCGCTGGCCACCCGCGCGAGGACGATGGAGTCCGGCCTGCGCACGCTCGACCAGCAGCTGTCCCGGCAGATCCCGGACCTGGTGCAGACCTTCGACGCAGGCCGCGCGGTGAAGTCGTTGCTGGGCGAGATCGACCTGTTCCGGTTGCGCCGGGTGCTGAACGGCCACGACGGCCTCTCGGACGAGGCCAGCGCACTCGGCTTCGCACGAATCCTGGAGCTGCGGCGCGGCGAACCGCTGGCACCGCCGGGAATGACGCTGAACCCGCCCGCCTCCGCTGACATCAAGGGCAGGTTCCTGCGCAAGCTGCAGTTCTCCGACCCGCCGGTGCGCGCCGCACTCGCCCGGCAGGACGAGTGGTACGCGTGGCGGGCCCGCCGGGTCTGGCACGCCGCGTGGAACGACCAGGCCGTGCGCTGGGACCTCAAGCTCAAGGCCGTGCAGCAGCAGGTCCTGTCGCTGGTCAACGCCTTCGAGGACCACGCACGGCAGAGCGAGCGCCGCTTCACCGCCCGTGCCCGCGAGCTCTACCAGCAGCGCGTGGGCGTCACGTACCTGCTGCCGCGCCAGGGTGACCTGGAGCCCTTCTACCAGGCCGTCGTGCGCCGGTTCGTCGACTTCTACGTGCACCAGGGCGGGAAGCTGCACCCGACGGCGACCCCCGGCGACCTCGTCACCGAGATCCTCGGGGAGGAGGGCTGGAAGCACGCCTACGACATGGTGCTCGACGGCCGGGGGCCGACCCTGGCGGTGGCGCACGTCAAGGACCGCGTGAAGCAGGCGGTGAAGCGCCTGTTCTCCTACCGCGACGGCCAGCACCGCGCCCTGCTGCCCGCGCTGCAGGACCTCCTGGCCGCGGCGGCGGGCAAGCCCGGCGTGGCGGTCGGCGACGACGAGCTGGCGCAGTTCAGGGAGAAGCTCGCCGGTCTGGTGCCCGGCGGGTTCGCGCCCAGCGGCACCGGCCGCATGCGCATCCTGTTCAGCTACCCCGCCGGCACCAAGGACTTCGAGCTGGAGAAGTACCTGCAGCAGGAGGTCACGCTCCCGCGCACCGGCGCCGTGGTCGAGTTCCGCCCGATCGCCGCCGAGTCGATCACCGTCGTGCTGTTCCGCAGCTCCATGGGCCTCACCGAGGTGCCCGAGGTCCGCGAGGTCCTCAAGCACTGGTCCGACGCCCTGAAGAACGAGGAGCAGCAGGACTTCCTGCGCTGGCGCCAACGCCTCGGCTTCGACTTCGGCTACCTGGCCACGATCCCCGAGCACCGCGAACGCATCCTGCACCACCTGCTGTGCGCGGCCTGGAACGACCAGATCGCCGTCGAGGGCGACGAGGACTCCCCCACCGCGATCCTGGTGCGGCTCGGCGAGGGCGCGCAGGCCACGATGAAGCTGCCGCTCGAACCGTTCGGCCGCATGTCCAGCTGGGCCAGCGTGCTGTCGGCCTACGAGGCGTGGGTGCTGACCGACGACGAGCAGATCCGCCGCGACTTCTGCGCCAAGCTGATCGCCTCGACCCCGAACGGGGTGGACAGCAGGCCGTCGAAACCCTCGAACCTCTACGACCGCATCGTCGGCATGGCGGCCGGCGAGCTCGACATGGTCGACGAGGAGCTGCGGCAGCGGTCCGGGGAGAGCGGCATCCGCCGGCTGCACGCTCTGCGCGAGTTCTGGGAGGACACCCTCTCCAGCGCCCTGCGGCTGCCGTTCCGCGGCGTCAACAACCCGTTGCAGGACAACCTGCAGGACCTGCGCGAGTGGGTCGCCCGCGACCCGGAGTGGCTGCGCCCGTGAACCCCGATCCCGTGATGACGCTCGACCTCCGCACGCCGGAGGGCCGGTCCTACGCGACCAACCTGCGCCGCCGCAACGCCGGTGAGCTCGGCCCGTCCAGCCGCGTCCTCGTCGTCGACACCACCGACGCGCTGGGCACGCACCCGGAGTGGTACGAGCGCCTGGCCCGGCTGCCGCAGGTCACCGGTGTCGTGCTGGTCGCGGTCGGTCCCCTCGACCACGGCGACGGCCCGGTGCTGCGCATGCCGTCCGCGCTCACCGGGGTCGGCGTGACGCTGTGGGTGAACGACGCTCCGGGGGTGCCGTGGGAGGGCGGGTCGCAGCCTCCCGGCGCCGGCCGCGGTGAGTCCACCGTGGACGACCTGCTCGCCGCGCTGCGGTTCCCCGGGGTGTTCGACCGCGTGCTGCAGGAGGTGCGCAGGATGCCGCACCAGAGCGCGAACCCCGGTGTCGCGGTGGACTACGCGGCGGTCGAGCCCGGACTGACGCGGGCGTTGAAGCTGCGGGCGTTGCGGCAGCTCGTCGCGACCGGGGTGGCGGCGCGGCTGCACGACCGCGAGTCCGCGGAGCTCGCGTACGTGGTGCGCGGCGCGACCGATGGCGAGACCGTGCCGGTGCTGCCGGGATCACCGCTGCACGAGGCGATGACGGCGGCTCGGGACCGGGTGGCCGCGGCGTCGCGGGCGGTGGACGCGTTGCGCGGCCTCGGCGGGCTGCTCGGCACCGGCAGGACCCACCGGGTGGTGCTCAGCCGCCTCGCCGACGCCGGCGAGGCGGTGGCCAGGTACCACGGGCTGACGCGCCGGGTGCTGGAGGACGTGGACTCCAGCCTCGCCGAGGGCTACCCGCCGCCGACGGAGCTGGTGGCGCAGGGCCTGCCGTCACCGGCGCCGGTGAACTCGGTCGAGCTCGCGGACTCGCTGCGCAAGGCGGTCACCACCGAGCTCGCCGGTGGCAGGACGTTGCCCGGTCTCGCCGACCAGGCCCGCGGGCTGGGCAACCAGCTCGGCGCCACGCGCAGTCTCGCGGTCACCGGCGAGGTCGTGGACGCCGACGCCGCGACGTGGATGCGCGGGCTCACCGCACCGCCGCCGTTCAGGCCGTGGCCCACGCCGATGGCGCACCTGCTCCCGGTGGTGTTCGTGACGTGCCTGCTGGCCTCCTGGCTGCCGGGGATGAGCTGGTGGCCCGCCGCGGGGCTCGCGGTGCTGTGGCTGTTCCTGGTGGCGCTGCTGTTCGCCCGCGCGCCCGGCTCGCCCGCGGCGGGACCGCAGCTCGCCGTCACCGCGCTCGTCGCCGCGGTCAGCGGTACCGCCGGGGTGTTCCTCCGCGCGGTGCCGTCCCCCGGCGCCGCCGCCGGTGCCGCTGTCGCGGCGGGGCTCGCCGTCTCGGCGGTCGTCGCCGTGGTGCTGGGCTGGAACCGGGCGGTGGACGCGTGGACGGCCGCGGTGCCGGTGCGCAGGGCGGCCGCGCTCACCCGGCAGCTGACCGAGCAGGTGACGAGGACGATCGAGGACCGGTGGCTGCCCGCCGACCGCAACCGCCGGCTCGCGGACGCCCTGCTGGTGGTCGCGGGCGGGCTGGACGCGGTGTCCGGGGTGTTCTCCGACGTGATCCGCGACCGGCGCGAGGAGGGCGGCCAGGTCCTGAGTGGGGACAGCTCGGCGGGGCTGGCCGACGTGCTGCACCACGACCTGGTCGCCATCGCGCTGGAGGTGCTGCGGCCGTCGTTCGAGGAGATCGCCTCGCAGATGCCGCTGTCCGGCGACTCGCACCGCGCCTTCCTGCGGGCGCAGGACCTGATGTCCGGCTACAACGACCACCTCGACCACGCCGGGCTGCGCGAGCTGCCGCCGTTCGTGACCGACGAGGGACCGCGCCGCCGGCTCGCCGCGACGCTGTGGCGCAGCTCCGACGCCAGCAGGCGCGTTCTCCTGCTCACCGAACGCAGCCGGATGACCCAGCTCTGCGCGGCCGAGGACATCCGGCTGCTGCAGGCCGACGGCGCGGTGGTGCTGCACTTCGCCTCCGCGGACATGGACCTGCCGCCCGCCGACACCGGCGAGGTGGTCCGCACCAGGGGCGACGCGGTCGGGGCGCTGCGGCTGACCCCGATCCTCGCCAGGTACGTCGAGTCCAGGGTGCACGCGGTGACCGAGCACGCCGAACCTCCGCACGAGCAGGGAGAGCCGCGATGACCTTCGCCGGCACCAACTTCGACACGCTGACCGGCCGCGACCCGGCAGGCCGCCCCGCCTCGTGGCTGGTGCGGGTGCTGGAACCGGAACCCGCGGGCGACTCGGCCCTGGTGACCCACCGGGTGAAGACCCACGACGGCACCACGTTGCTGCGCCGCTCGCTCCCGCTCACCGGCAACCCGCTGGACGCGTCGATCGCGGAAATGCTGCTGGACAACGAGATCAGGGCGCTGGTCCGGTTGCACGCGCGCTACCCCAGACCGGTGCCGGAGCTGCCGAGGATCGTCGGGTACGACTTCGACTCGAGCACCCCGTTCGTCCTGCTGGAACCGCACGTCGGCAAGTGCCTCGACGGCAGCCCGCGCACGCTGCTGATCGACGAGCGGCGCCGGTTCATGGTCGGCGTGTTCCGGGCGTTGGCCCACCTCGCCGCGGTCGACCTGGTGCACGGTTCGGTCGGGCTCGCGTCGCTGTGCTGGGACGGCGCCACCGCCCAGCTGGTGAACCTGGAGCACGCGGTGAACCCCGGCGAGCCGACCCGTTCCGGCCTGTCGCGCAACGGTTCCGTCGCGCACACCGGCGACGACGTCCGCGCGGCCGGCCGGATGGTGTACGAGCTCGTCACCGGCAAACGGGTCGAGCTGGGTGCGGTGCCCGACCTCACCGCGCAGCCGGAGCAGCTGGCCACCCTGCTGCGCGGGGTGTTCGCGGCACGCCCCGCCGACCGGCCGACGGCGCTGGAGGTGCTGGAGCGGCTCAACGACCGCGACCCGCTCCTCCCGCCCACGGACACGACGGCGCTGATGCGGGCGGGCTACGACCGGTTCGACACCCTGCGGCCGGTCAAGGTGACGGGTCCCCGGCAGCAACAGCCACCGCCGCCACCACCGGTCAGGCGGTTCGCGCCCCGCCCGGAGCGCAAGCCGGTCCCGCTGCTCCCGTTGGCGCTGCTGGTGTTCCTCGCGGTCGCGGTGGTCGTGGCGCTGGTGGTCACCCGATGACGACGCCTCCCGAGTCCACCCGCGTGCAGTGCCCGATCTGCCTGGAGCTGTTCTCCTGGTGCGACGACGAGCTGTACCGGCGGGTCGTCGACAGCAGTGGCGCGCGCTGGGTGCGCGCGGACCTCTCGCACATCAACAACCCCGTGAAGAAGCAGGACCGCCGGGCGCGCTGCTACGTGCGGTGCCCCAACACCAGCAAGGAGAACAAGGAGCACTACCTGCCCGTCTCCTACCGCGACCACGGCACGCCGGTGGTCATCGGGCTGGTCGGGCGCAGCCGGTCGGGCAAGACGCACCTGCTGGCCAGCATGATCCACGAGGCGTTGCGCGGCGACCTGCGCCACCACGGCCTCGTCTTCGAACCGGCCGACGAGCTGCGGCACTCGGCGTTCCAGCGCGAGATCGACCAGCTGATGCTCGGCAACAAGCTGGAGGCCACCGAGTTCCTCAACGAGGACGTCACCACGTACCTGTTGCTGCGCAGCAACAATGGACCGACCAGGCCGCTGGTGTTCTTCGACGTGGCCGGTGAGGACTTCGTCACGTCCGGGCCGCAGGGGCTGGGCGGCCAGTTCGTGCTGGGCGCCACGGCGTTGATGTTCGTCGACCACCCGGCCGGCGCGGTGCCGGCGTTGCACGGCGCGGGCCGGGTCAGCACGAACCCGGCGTTCTCCGGTGCGCTGGAACGGATCGGGCGGCGCGAGGACGCGCGCGACCTGCCCGTCGCCGTGGTGCTTACCAAGGCGGACGAGCTGCGCTACGAGGCTCCGATCGATCACTGGATCCGCCGCGACGACCTGCGCGAACCGCTGGACGCGGCCCAGTTCCGCGCCGAGAGCAGGGACGTCTACGCGTTCCTGGACCGGCACGAGGCCAGGCCGATGCTCGACGTGTTCGAGCGGTTCCACCGCAGCACGTTGCACGTCGTGTCGGCGACCGGCGCCGAAGCCGACGACAACAACACGTTCCCCCGCGGCGTCCGGCCGGCCAGGGTGCTGCGGCCGCTGCTCGCGCTGCTCGCGATGGCGGGGCTGGTCGCGCACCCGCAAGCGGCGGAGGTGGGCAGGTGAGCGACCTCGACCAACTCGTCTTCGCACCGGACGAGCGCAAGGGCATGAGCCTGTACTCCGCGTCGTTCCCGGTGCGGGACAACGACAGCTGGCAGGACTGGGACGGCAAGCTGATGCTCTACGCGCGGTTGCTGAGCGAGCCGGGCGGCAAACCACCGCCGCGCGCGTCGTTCACGCACGTCGCGTTCGCGGACGGCACCGCGGCGCTGGTCCGCCGTTCCGGTCAGCCCGGTGACGTGGGGCGCAACGTGGCGCACGCGGTGATCGGGGACCGCGCCGCGATCAACGACCTGCTGCCGCGCCTGGTCGGGTGGGACCGCTGGCTGGACCACAGGCCGGTCAGCCTCCAGCTGCCGAAGCCGGACCCGGCCGACTTCCCTGGCCCCCGGCCGTTCGAGCTGGACGATCCCGTGCTGGTGCCGATCGCGACCGCGGTGCTGGCCAGGCCGGACAGCTCCTTCAGCGTGATCGGCGTGCCGGAGGAGCTGCGGCTGCCGGTGGTCTGGCGGCTGCGGTCGCTGTGGCCCGAGCAGGAGTGGACGTTCTCGACCTACGAGAAGAGCGACGAGGACAAGCCGAACCTGCCCAGGGTCGTGTTCCTCGCCGAGCGGCCGACCGCGCTGGTCGAACCGCAGGAGGGACGGGTGCGCATCGACGTCAACGACGACGTGCGGTCCGGCGACCACACCACGAAGCAGGCGCGGGCGATGCTCAACGGCCAGCAGGTGCCGGCGGCCACCACGGCGGTCGCGGCGGTGCCGGACGAGCCGGTGACCGAGGTGGTGGAGGTGGTGGAGGTGGCCGACCGGCACGAGGCGCCCGCACCGGCCCGGCCGCTCCAGCCGGCCGGGCCCACCGCACCGGTCCGGCCGCTCCAACCGGCCGGGCCCACCGCGCCGGCCGAGGTGACCGGCCTGCCGAGGACCGGACCGCGCAGACCCGCGGTCGCGGTGGTGGACGGCGACGCCCTGGCCGGGATCCTGCACAGCGACGACCCGTTGCACCGGCGGCTGGAACGGCTGACCAGGCTGCTCGACGCGCTCGACGCCTCGGCGGTGGACCACCAGGTGCTCGCCTGGGTCGAGGACGTGGCGGTGCCGCGCACGCTCGTCGCGTTCATCGTCGACTACCTGGAGTCCCGCGGTGTCACCGGGTTCGACCGGGCTCTCGCCCGGCGCTGGCGGGCCGAGCAGGGCATCCACCACCTGCCGCCGGAACCGGTGGGACCGCCGCCGGCCAGACCGCCGGTGGACGCGAGGCTCGTCGAGCGGGCGTGGTCCGAGCAGGAGGCGTGGTCGCGCAAAGCCGGGCAGCACAAGAGGTACGTGGTCGCGCTCCGGCTGATCGTGCTGGGCTGCCTGCTGTCCGGTGCGGTCGGTGCGGTCGGTGCCGCCCAGCTCACCACCGGGCCGCGCTGGGCAGCGGCGCTCGTCGCGGGTGCCACCGCCGCGGTCGTGGCGATCGGCACCTGGATGCGCAAGCAGCTGGAACCCGAGGAGCGCAAGCAGTGGACGTACGCGCGCCGGCGTTCCGAGTCGCTGAAGTCCGAGGTGTGCCGCTACCTCGCGGGCGCGGACCCGTACCGGCGCGCTGACGCGGACCAGCGGCTGAGGCGGCACGTCGACGAGCTCCTGCCGATCGCCACCGCGGCGACCGCTGCCAAGTCGCCCGGAATCACCGGCATCACGACCTACACCCGGTTGCGGGTGCAGGACCAGATCGCCCACCACGTCTCGAAGGCGGACCGGTACGAGACCTCCCTGAAGCGGGCCCGGCTCGCCGAGTTCGGCTTCGGCGTCGCCGCCACGGTGCTGGCGGCGGTCGGCGCGGTCGTCGGCGGGCACGTCGTGCTGTGGATCGGTGTGTTCACCACGATCGCGGGTGCCATCACCGCGCACATCACGCTCACCGGCTACGAGCACCTCGTCGTGCGGTACCGGCGCACCGCGGCCGACCTGCACCGCCTGCTCACCGCGCTGGCCGACCAGCCGGACGAGGCGGCGCAGGACCTGTTCGTCGCGGAGTGCGAGCGGGTGCTGGCCCAGCAGAACGACGACTGGGTGGCGCAGCTCACCCCGTCCGCGGCCGGAAAGGACCAGCGATGACCGACCTGCGGTGGGACGTCTTCATCAGCCACAGCACCTCGCCCGCTCCCGAGGGGGTCGCGGCGCGGCTGCTGGAGGAGCTGCTGGAGTGGGACGCGCTGCCGGCCTGGCGGGTGCGCGCCGACCGGGAGTTCCTCCACCTCGGCGACCGGTGGCAGGAGCGGATCCGGGAGGTGGTCAACGAGAGCAACGTCGGCGTCGTGCTGCTCGACGAGAACGCCTTGCGCAGCAAGTGGGTCAGGCGCGAGACGCGGCAGATGATCGACCGCGGCCGGGACTTCCGGGTCATCCCGGTCCTGATCGGCCTCACCCGCGCCGACGTCGAGGAGGCCGGGTGCGAGGAGTTCACCGAACTGGTGCGGGACCGGCACAACATCGTGGTCCGCGACGACGGCCAGGTCGTGCTCGACGAGCTGGGGACGTTGCTGGGCACGGAGGTGATGGCCGCGCTCACCCCGGAGGAGATGTCCTGGGTGCAGCGCATCGCCTACTACCTGCCCGAGGACGAACGGATGCTCGCGAACGCGTTGCGCAGGTTCGACCCCGTGCGAGACCTCCCGCCGCTGCTGCCGCGGGAGAGGCTCGCCTACCGCATCCTCGAGTCGCGGCTGCACAAGGTCGTCAAGGCGTTGTTCGTCTTCCTCAAGCACGACCTGGTGAAGCGGCTGCGCCCGGAGTCGAGGGCGATGCTGGCCGAGCTGATCGAACCGAGCTGGATCGAGTCGTCGCTCGCCCGCCGCATCCCGCCCCACACGCCGTCGCAGGTGTGCGTGCTGAGCACCGGCAACCCGGTCCCGAAGGCGCAGCGGCCCGGCGTGTGCGTCGACACCGGCGTGCACCTGGTCCGGCGGGCCACCTGCTGGGACGAGGAGAACGTCGAGGTCCGGCCGTGCGGGGACGTTCCGGTCGGCGACCCGAGCGAGATCCCGCTGCACCTGGGCGACCAGTACCAGTGGGAGGAGGACGTGAAGAACTACATCGTGCTGGAGACCGGTCGCAACCTCCGGTCCAGGTTGGACACCGCGCGAGCGGTGCGGGACCTGTGGCCCGACGTGGTGGTGGTGCTCGTCGTCGATCCGGGCACCGACCCCGTCGGTGAGAAGTTCGACCAGCACCTCGGTCCTTACGGCACCGTCGTGATCGAACACCGCGAAGAGCTCGAAGCGAACAAGGCCATGGACAAGATCCGCGAGGTCCTGAGGATCGAGAAGGCGGGCCGATGAGCACCGGAACGGACACGACGCAGGTCGAGACGGACGGCAAGAGGTACGTCCGGCCGCCGGGGCTGGACCTCGCGGTGCGGGTGGCGACCGCGACGAGCAGGCCGCTGCTGCTCTTCGGCGCGCCGGGGTCGGGCAAGTCCAGCCTGGCCAAGAACATCGCCTACCGGGACGACCTGCGCTACTACGAGCACGTGGTCACCGCGCGCACCTCGGCCAGGGACCTGCTGTGGTCGTTCGACAGCGTCCGCCGGCTCGGCGACGCGCAGCTCAAGGTGCGGGACTGGCGGGACGACGACTACGTCACGCCGGGCGTGCTGTGGTGGGCGTTCGACCGGGCGAGCGCCCTGACGTTCAAGCGGGCCAAGGAACCGCACCCGTCCTGGAACACCGGCGAGCGCAGGCGGCCGGGCGCGGTCGTGCTCATCGACGAGATCGACAAGGCCGACCCGGACGTGCCGAACAGCCTGCTGGTGCCGTTGGCCGACCGGTTGTTCACGGTGACCGACCTCAGCGAGGCCAGGGAGGTGCGGGAGGTGGCGGACCCGCGGTGCCTGATCGTCATCACGTCGAACCAGGAACGCGAGCTGCCCCCGGCGTTCGTGCGGCGGTGCGTCGTCCACGAGCTGGAACCGCACGACGAGCCGACGTTGCGCAAGATCGCCGAGAGCCACGTGGGCAGGGACCGCAGGTACCCGCTGGACCACCTCATCCGGAAGCTCCAGGACGCCCGCAAGCAGGCGCGCGCCGACCAGCGCAGGCAGCCGAGCACCGCCGAGTTCATCGACGCCATCCGGGCCTGCCTGGGCGAGGGCATCGAGTCGACGACGCACCTCGACCTGGACCCCATCCTGAAGATGATCTTCGAGAAGGACGCGGGCACCGGTGCCGCGCCGGGGTGGTCGCCGTGACGGCGGCGGCCTGGCTGGGCGATCTCGTCAGGGCGGTCGCCGCCGAGACGCCGCCGGGCCGGGAGCCCGATCCCGCGCTGGTGCGGCAGATCGAGCGCCTGCTGGGGATCGAGCACGGCACACCGCCGGTCGCCGAGGACGCTGCCCCGCCGCCACCGGAACCGCAGCCCCTGCCGCCGCCGGAGGAGCACGTGCGAACGCGGATGCCGGAGGCGGAGGAGACCGGCAGGCGGTTCGGCGACTTCGAGCAGCCGCCGTCGTACCGGACGGAGCAGGACCCCATGGTGGGCCTGAAGGTCTCGTGGGACGACGAGGGCGAGCCGGACCGCCCGTGGCTGCCGGTGCCGGACCTGCCCGTGCTGAGCCCGGAGCAGCTGCTGCGCCGGCCACCGCACGAACCGCTGCTGCGCCGCGCCTCGACCTCCGCGGTGGTGCAGGCCCTGTTCTCCCGCCGGATGCCGGACACCGAGGTCGACGTGCCCGCCCTGGTCGAGCAGCTGGCGTCGGCGCGGGCGGTGAGCGAGCTGCCCCGCCTCGCCCACCCGACCTTGCGCTTCGGCGCCCACGTGCTGATGGACCGCTCGGAGGGCATGTCGTTGTTCTGGCGCGACCAGCAGGCGCTGGTCGGCGTGGTCAACAGCGTCATCGGCGCCTCCCTCACCGAGGTCAGCGTGCTGTCCGGCTCACCGCGCCGGATGCAGCGCGGCCACCGCCACCCCGCTCCCGACCGCGCGGTGCTGGTGCTCGCGGGCTTCGGCATCCGCCGCGGGCGGGCCGAGCAGGAGGTCTGGGAGCCCTACGTGCGCTGGCTGCGGCGCCGGCGCTGCCGGGTGGTCGCGCTCGTGCCGTTCCCGCGCGACCGGTGGCCGGGGTGGCTGACCTCGCTGATGCCGGTCGTGAGCTGGGACCGGGTCACCACCGTCGGGGCGGTGCGGGCGGCGCTGGGGCGGACGTCGTGATCCGCGAGCGCCTCCGCGAGGAGCTGGACCGCCCGAGCGTCGCCCCGGACGTGCAGCTCGCCGTCGCGCTGAGCACCGCCACCCGGATCGAGGCCGAGCTGGTCAGGGCGGTCCGCCTCGGCGTGCTGCCCCACCTCGACGTGGGTGCCGAGTCCGACTTCTGGTTCAGCGACTGGGTCGGGGCACGCCAGCCGCAGGTCGTGGCGTTGCGCTCGGACCTGCTCGACCTCCTGCGCGACCGCCTCGCCCGCTACGACGAGGCGGCGCTGGAGACGTTGCGCGCCATCATGTTGCGCAGCCACCGCAACCTCTCCCCCGCGCTGGCGCTGGAGGAGGACGTCACCTGGCACGCGTGCACCGGCGGCGAGGAGGGGTTCACCGTCGCGTGCGCGCTGCTGCGACGCGCGTCGAAGGCGATGGTGGTGCAGGGCCGCGACGGCGTGGCCGGCTGGGTGGCTGACGCGGTGCACCGGCTGCCGCGGGAGGTGTTGCGCAGCACCGACGGCTGGCACGCCGTGCTGAACGCGCGCAGGACGCGGTCCGAGGACATCACCGCGGAGCCGGAGCACGTCGACGCACGGGTGATCGAGGAGATCCTCATCCCGGTGGCGCACGGGCAGGACGACTCGACCATGCGCCGGTGCGTCGGGGTGCGCTGGGACGACGGCGCGCTCGTGCTGGGCGAGGGCGTGGACGGCGGGGTCACCATCCGGCTGCCGCACCACGTGCCGCCCCTCGTGGAGCTGGTCGAGTACGGCAACAGCGAGGGCGACTGGCACCTCATCGGGCAGTCACCGCCGTTCCGGCCGGTGAGACCGGGCCCGGTCCGGCTGCGCACGCTGGACGGCCGGGTCTTCGACATCCCCGAGGCCGTCGGCGACCGGGTGCAGGCCTCGCCCGTGCTCGTGCAGGTCGAGGGCGCCCAGGGCGAGCCGGCGCGGTTCTGGCTGCAGCCGGTGCGGTTCGAGACCGGCGAACGGGCGCGGGCGGGCCAGCCGGTGGCGTTGCTGACGAGGGTGCTCGACACCATCCCGGCCGACCCCGGCGCGTTGTCGAAGCTGCACGGCTGGTTGGCGCAGGAGGAGGTCTGCGCGGTCAGGTTGCTGCACGGCTGGACCGAGGAGCAGCGGATCCGGCTGGCCACCCAGATCGCGGCGGCGGGCGAACGAGAGGGCTGGCACGTGTTCCGCGGGCGGCAGGACCCGGCGGCGGCGCAGTGGCTGCGGTCGGACAAGCCGCAGCCGGGGCCGAAGGGCGTCCTGCTCGTGGTGGACCGCGCGGACTCGTGGCACCCGCAGCACCTGCGGGGCATGCTCGCGGCGCTGCTGGACGGGTCGGCGCGGACCAGGGTGCTGCTGCTGTCGCTCGACGCCGGGTCGTGGTGGAACGCGGTCGCACGGGCGTTCCCGGCCGCCGACGTGCACTGGGCGGCACAGCGGCTCGACGCCGACCCGCCGCGGGAACGCACTGAGCTGTACCGGCGGGCGATCGACGTGATGGCGGACGCGATGTCGGCGGACCTCGACCCGGCCCGCGACCCGCGCGGTCCGTGGACGTCGCAGGACGACGTCGAGCTCGTCGCGGTGGCGGCGGCGCTGGACGCGCTGACCAGGCAGACCAGGAGGGGCTACGCGGGCGCGGCGAAGCTGGTGCTGCGGCACGAGCACGTCTTCCGCACCCGGCGGGCACCCGAGCACGACGGGCAGCTGGCCGCGCTGGTGTTCCTCGCGACCCTGCTGCGGCCGTTGCACGTGGGCGCGGCCCGCGACCTGTGCCTGCACTTCGAGCTGATCGACGCCGAGCACGACTGGCGGCCGCTGCTCGCCGCGTACGAGCGGCTCTACCCGCTCGACCAGGAGGCGCTCGACCCGCTCGGCCCGTGCCAGCTCGCCGACGACCTGCTCGCGGGCGTCCTGGTGGACAAGGACGCCGATCTCGGCGTCGACCCGGACTGGGCGGTGCGGCTGCTCGATGCGATCGCGACGGCCACGTTCCCGGAAGACCCCGGCGTCGAACCGCACTCGATGGCCGCGCTCGCCCACGCGTCGGCGCGGTTCCGCCGGCTCGCCACCGGCTTCCTCAACCCGATCGTCCACTCCCGGCCGGAGCTGCTGGTCCGCGCGGGCGCTGCGGCGATCATGACGGCGCTGGCGAACGCCGACACCGAGCTGCTGGAGCGCATCCACGGCGCTCTGCCACCACCGGACGAGCGCGAGGTGCACCTCGACCCGGCCGTGGTGCGGCTGGAGCTGGCGCTGGTCGACCACCTGCGGTCGGAGGGTGCGCCGAGTCCGGAGCGCGACGCGCCGCTGGACCTGCGGCTGGCGCGCAGCCAGGCTCGTGCCGGTCTGCTGGAGGCGGCCCTCACGACAGCGGCGAAGGCCGCCGACGGGTACCGCAGGCTCGTGGTGCGGGAACCCCGCGTGCACACCACCGGCCTGTGCGAGTCGCTGGTCCTGCAGAGCGGGCTGCTGGGCGAGCTGAACCAGTCCGAGCAGGCGCTGGCGGTCGCCGAGGAGGCCGAGTCGCGGCTGCGGACGCTCCAGGTCAAGCGCCGGGACGAGCCAGGCTCCACCCTC
The DNA here is from genome assembly GCF_055608075.1 of Lentzea sp. NPDC036949. Taxonomy (NCBI): domain Bacteria; kingdom Bacillati; phylum Actinomycetota; class Actinomycetes; order Pseudonocardiales; family Pseudonocardiaceae; genus Lentzea; species Lentzea sp. NPDC036949. The sequence continues at coordinate 260,902 of NZ_JBVJRA010000007.1, read as the reverse complement.
GCCTCCGCGCTCGCGAACCTGGGCAGGCAACGCGCGCGCAGCGGCAACACCGGGCACGCCCTGCGCGACGTGCGGGAGGCCGTGACCATCCTGCGCGACCTGGCCGAGGTGCGGCGCGCCGAGTACGAGCCGGAGCTCTGCGAGGTGCTGGTCAACCTCGCCGAACGCGCGGGCGAGGCCGGGGAGCCGGAGCTCGCGCTGTCCGCGGTGGAGGAGGCGGTGGCACTGGCCGCCCGGCTCCACGCCGCCAACAAGTGGGCCCACCTCCACCGCTACGCCGCGGCACTGGCTGGGCGGTGGCGGTGGACCGGGTCGGCGAGCGACCTGGACGAGGCGGTGTCGTTGTACCGGCAGGCGGCGCAGGCATCACCCGAACGGTTCGACCTGGCGCTCGCCGGCGTGCTCGTCGACCGGTCCCGCACCACCGGCGACCTGTCCGCGCTGGAGGAGGCGATAGGCCTCTACCAGCGGCACAAGCGGGCAGAGGACGAGCTGGCCGCGGCGGTTGCGCTGCGTGACCAGTGGGAGGGCGGGTCGGTGTGATCGCTACCCTGGAGCCGTGACCGACCTGGCCGACGACCTCAGCCTGCTGCGCGACCTCGAACGCAGGTTGCTCGTCTACAAGTTCGCGATCGAAGAGCTCATGACCAAGCTGAGGATCCTCAGCGAGGAGTTCGACTCCGTGCACCGGCACGACCCGATCGAGCACATCACGAACCGGGTCAAGAAGCCGGAGGGCATCCTGGAGAAGCTGCGGCGCAAGGGGGTGCCGTTCGACCCCGACCGGATCGGCGACCACCTCGACGACATCGCCGGGGTGCGGGTGGTCTGCCCGTTCGTCTCGGACGTGTACCGGGTGTCGGCGATGCTGGCGCGCCAGCACGACGTGGACGTGCTGCTCACCAAGGACTACATCGCGGTGCCCAAGCCGAACGGGTACCGCAGCCTGCACCTCATCGTGCGGATCCCGGTGTTCCTGTCGGACCGGGTGGAGCACGTGAAGGTCGAGGTGCAGCTGCGGACCATCGCCATGGACTTCTGGGCCACGCTGGAGCACAAGCTGTTCTACAAGTACGACGACCGGCCGCCGGCGGACTTCGTCGACGAGCTCATGTCGTCGGCGTTGATCGCCGCGCAGCTGGACGAGCGGATGGAGTCACTGCACCGCCGCATCCACCAGGACGACCGCTAGCTGCCGGGCCGCTTCGCCGCGCAGGACGCCGTAGTGGTCGGCGTCGATGCGGTGCGTGGTGGCGTCGGTCAGGCTCGCCCACATGTCGAGCTGGCTGTCGAGCAGGTCCGCGGCGACGACCACGGCTCGGGTCTGCTGCGGTCCGCGGGCCCGGTAGGCGGCCGAGGCCTGGGCGTGGCGCAGGAAGACCTCCCAGCGCTCGTCCAGGACGTGCGCCGGCACGTGGTGGCCCGCCTGGGCCAGGCGCGCGGAGATCACCAGGGTGTCGGTGAACTCGCCCTCGACGCCGAACGACGCCATGAGGTTGCGGCCGAACATCTGGAACCACTCGCGTTCGATGCCCTCGGGGTAGTTCTGGTTGATCGGCGGGGTCGAGTCGATCACGGCCACCAGCGGCGGCTGCGGGTCGCGGGCCGTCATCTCGAACACGATCTGGCCGCCCATCGACCAGCCGGCCAGCACGTCCGGGCGCAGGCCGGCGAGGTCGAGGTCGGTGCGGTAGGCACGGGCCATCATCGGCAGGGTGGGCAGTGGTTCGACCTCCTGCGAGACGGTGACGCGCCAGTCGTCGGGCAGTGCGGCCACGAGGTCGCGGTAGTCCTGGACGCCGCCGCCCGCGCCGTGCACGAGGTGCAGGTGCGTGCCGGGGCCGTCCTGGAGGGTCACCAGGGTGCTCGGCGCGGCCTGTTCGCCGGTGCTCTGCAGCTGGGCGACGAGCCTGCGCGGGGTGGGGTCGACGAGCCAGTCGGCGATGTCGACGGAGGCGTCGAGCCGGTCGCGCACGGCCGCGAGGAGCCGCACGACGTGCAGGGAGTGGCCGCCGGAGGCGAAGAAGTCGGCGTCGGGACCGGTGGGCGGTTCCTCCACGAGCGCGGCCCACTCCTCCGCGATCACCTCCCACTCGGTTCCGGCGGGCAGTGCCTGGTGTTCGACGACCTCGGTCTCGACGTGGCCGGTGACCGCGCGGGTCCGGATCGGCAGCTCACCGACGGTCAGCGCGGGGTCGGCGGACAGCACGGTGTCGAGGTCGTCGAGCAGCCGCAGCACGGTGTCGCGGTCGTAGCGGCCGGTGTTGTACTCCACCTCGGCGCGGTGGCCGCCGTCGACCTCGGCGAACGACATGGACATGTCGGCGCGGGCCGCGCGGTTGGGGCTCGCGAGCCAGGTGAGGCCGACGTCGCCGAGCTTCAGGTCGAAGCCGATCTGGCCGAGGTAGCTGACGAGCAGCGGGGACGCGTCGGTCAGCGACGCCTGCGTGGCCGCCGGCAGCGCGGCGAACACGGCCGGGTAGGGCACGTGCTGGTGCGCGAACATCTGCCACAGGCCGTCACGGGCCCGCGTGACGACCTGCGCGACGGTGTCGGTGTCCTGGATGGACGCTCGCACGACGCACAGGTTCGCCGTGTAGCCCACGAGTGCCTGGTCGCGGACGCTCATCCGGTTCGCGGCGACGACACCGACGCTGATGTCGGCACCGGCGGTGCGGGCGAGCACGGCCTCCAGCGCGGCCAGCATGATCGCGAACGGCGTGGCGAACGACGCCTTGGCGAGTGCCGCGAGGCCGGCGCTCGCCTGCGCGCTCAGCGTGTGCCGGATGACGACACCGGGTGCGCCGACGCCGAAGCGGCCGGCGTGGTCGGCGGCGACCGTGGTGGCGGTCGCACCGTCCAGTGCAGACCGCCAGTGGTCGAGCGACTTGTCCCACTTGCCGCTCGCGCGGGCCTCGTGCTGCTCGGCGGCGTAGACCGTGAACGGCACGGGCTCGTCGTCGAACTCGCCGCCCTCGTAGGCGACCGACAGCTCGGCCACGAGCAGCTGGATCGCCCAGCCGTCCAGCACGACGTGGTGGACGGTGAGCAGCAGCTCGTGCCGGTCGCCGATGCGGACGTACGTCAAGCGCGCCAGCGGGGCGTCGGCGAGGTCGATCGGCTGTTCCTGGACCTCCTCGGCGATGAGGCGGGCCAGCTCCTCGTCGCCGTGGTCGACCTCGACGACGTGCAGGCGGGCCGTGCGGGTGTCGTGCACGGTCAGCGTGATGTGGTCACCGGTGCGCTGGACGGCGGTGCGCAGCGCCTCGTGCCGGTCGGTGAGGCGTTGCCACGCGGACCGCAGGCGGTCGACGTCGAGCGGGCGATCGCACAGCAGCCGCCAGGTGAGGTTGTAGAGGGACTTGTTGCGGGCCCGCTGGTGGATCCACCAGACGGACTCCTGCATCGCGGTCGCGGGACTAACGAACACCCTGTGCCTCCAGGAACTCGGCGAGGAGGCGCTTGCGGTCGACCTTGTCGATGTCGGTCAGCGGGATGTCCGCGCGGTGGTGGAACGCGCGGGGCCGCATGTACACCGGCAGGGTGTCGGTGAGGCTGATGAGCTCGTCCTCGCCGACCTCGGCGCCCGTGTGGAACGCGTGCAGGTCGATCTCGCCGTCCGCCGCGGTGACGGCCAGCACGACCGCCTCGACGACGCCGGGGTGGCGGCGCAGCACGGACTCGATCTCGCCGAGCTCGACCCGGTTGCCGCGCACCTTCACCTGGTGGTCGATCCGTCCCATGTGGACGAGCTCGCCGCTCTCCAGCCGGACCCGGTCACCGGTGCGGTACCAGAGGTCGTCGGACACCGGGCTCGTCCCGTCGTAGAGGGTGCCGCGGGTCTCGCCCTCCTTCCACGCCACGAACCGGCCGATGTTCTCGCTCTCGGTGAGGTAGCCGGGGAACCGCTGCGAGCCGCGCACGCACAGCTCGCCGTCGTCCTCCTGCGGCTCGAACTCGTCGTTGAACAGCACGTAGTCGAGGTGGTCGAACACGGTGCCGATGGGCGCGGAGCCGTTGGAGGTGACGATCCGGTCCTCCGGGTTCGCCGGCACCTCGTAGGCGGTGACGATGCAGGCGGCCTCGCTGGGGCCGTAGCAGTTGATCACCGCGGTGTTCGGCGCGGCCTGGGTCCAGGCCTCGATCTGCTCCACGGTCAGGGGTTCGCCGCCGAACGAGCTGAGCCGCAGCGTCGGCATGCTGTTGGGGGCGAGTGCGCGCAGGCGCTTGGCGAACGAGATCAGCGACGGCACGGACATCCAGTGGGTGAGCCGCTTGCCGCTGATGAACTTCACCGGCGTGAGCACGTCACCGCGTTCGGCCACGACCAGGGTCGCACCGGAGCCCCACGCGCCGAACATCGACAGGATCGAGCCGTCGAAGCACATCTCGAACGTCTGCGCGACGCGGCAGTCCGGGCTGAGCTTGTAGCGCTTCATGACCTCGGCCAGGAACCAGCTGACGTTGGTGTGCGTGACCGGGACGCCCTTGGGCTTGCCGGTGGCGCCACTGGTGTAGACGACGTAGGAGCCCTCGTCGAGGTCGGGGCGGATGATGTCCGGGATGGCGGTCTCGTTGTCCGGCAACAGGAACTTGCGCCAGCGGTCGCCGGTCATGTCGAACAGCGGCACCCGCGCGTTGGCCCGGTACTCCTCCAGGCCCTCGCCGGAGCTGTCGTCGATCATGGTGAAGTCGACGGCGGCGTCCTCGGTGATGCCGAGGTTGCGGACCGCGGGCGCGGCGGGGTTGAGCGCGACCGCCGTGGCACCGAGCCGCAGCCCGGCCAGGTAGGCGATGTAGCCGATGAGGCTGCGCGAGGTCATCAGCCCGACCCGCTTCGGCGCGTGGCCGAGGTTCTCCAGCATGGCGGCGCTGACCCGTTCGACGGCTTCCTGCAGCTCGGCGTAGGTCAGGGTGGCGCTGGACATCTCGATCGCGACGTTGTCCGGGTACTCCTGGGCGGACGCGTGGAACCAGTCGTAGAGCGAGCGGGTGGTCAGCACGGTTGCCTCCGGGACGAGATCGGTTTCGAGCTCAAGCAGGTGACGCAGGGTGTTGTGCACGAGCGACGCGCGCGGGCGGCCCCTGCGTGCGGAGTCGACGGCGAAGCGCAGCGCCTTGGGCAGGCCCTCCCAGGCCGTGCCCGCGTCGGTGTGGCCGAGCAGCCGGTGCCGGAACGCCCGGTGCTGCGCCGCGGTCCACAGGTCGTCGAGGTTGCGTTCGGTGATGCGGTCGGCGAGGAACGGCAGGACCTCCTCGTCCGTGCGCAGCCACTCGCCGTCGAGGTGGGGCGTGACACCGGGTCCTCGTTCTCTTCTGAGCCAGAGCTGACCGTCGGGTTGGTGCAGCGGGAACCCGAACACGTGCTCGTTCCTGAGCCTCTGCTCGGGCGTCCAGTCGTCCGGGTGCATGGCCTTGAGCAGCTGCTCGGTGGTGAGCCAGCCGGCGAACGGGTGCTGCTCGCCGTCCGCGAGCAGGCCCGCGAACCCGTCGCGCACGTACCAGCGGTTCTGCCGGCGGCGTTCGACGAGCACCCAGTGCGGCGCCGGGGTCTTGCTCGGCGACCACGGCAGCTTGGCGTTGTCGGTGACCACCAGGCAGCGCCCGTGCTCTTCGAGCTCGTCGGTGATGCCCCTGACCGGGTCGCCGGTGGCGTAGGCGAGCTGGGTGCCGTCCGGCAGCCGGTTCAGCGGGTACCGGTGGTGCGAGAACGCCAGCTCGTCCAGGTCCGTGCGCACCGCCAGCCGCACGGACTCGGCGAAGGTCGCCTCGGTGCCCGCGAACTCACCGGCGAGGTAGGCGACCAGGTTCGTCGTGTAACAGCTCAGCCCGGTGATCACGGTGCCTCCAGGAACGCCACGCTCACCGGTACCGCGCTGGTGCGCAGCCGGTTCCACCGCACGCCGCGCCACGTCCCGCTGGCCTGCCCGCGGGCCACCGGGATCGACCACGGCCGACCCGACAAGCCCTCGCCGGTCGCCTTCACACACGCCTCCTGCACGGTCCACACCCAGGCGAACTCCAAGTCCCGCTCCCCCTCCGGCAACTCCGCCAGCTCCGCCACCCCGCACCGCCGCAACAACCCGTCCGACGCCGGCACCGGCAGCTGCACGTCCACGCCGACCCCGAGTCCCCTGCCCCGCCGGCACGCGGCGGCGACGTACCCGCCGTCGTGCGCCAGGCTGACGGCCAGGTCGGGGTGGTCCGGCAGGTACGGCTGCCCGCTGTCGCGCGCCGCGATCTCCCCCTCGCCCAGCTCGGCGACCAGGCTGCGCAGCAGACCCCTGGCGGCGGCGAACTCACGGGCGCGCACGGCGGGGAGGTGAGCCGCGGCCTGAACGTCCACGGCGTGCGGCGTGACGTCGCCGACGGCGGCGACCGCGACCCTCACCGGACCTCCAGCAGGTCGTCCGCGTGGTCCGCCACGCCCGCCAGCATCGCCCCCACGGCACCGCCGGCGATCCCGAACATCGCCACCGCCGCCCGCAGCTCCGCGATCCCGCCGTGGGTGAACGCGTCCGCGCCCAGCAGCTGCGTGCACTCCCGCAGCACGACGTCCAGCCCGTCCGCGACGGCCACCTTCAACGCCATCGCCGAGGCCATGTCCGGCGCTGCCGCCGACACCGCCGCCATCCGCCACGTCTCCACGACGCACCGCGCGAAGCGTTCGCGCACCGCCGCGTTGTCCCACAGCACGCCCTCCCCCAGCGCCCGCGAGCCCAGCCGGGCCCGCACGTCCCGCAGCACCCGCCGGCACAGCGCCACCGCCCACAGGGCACCCGCGCGGCGTTCGGCGGCGACCTGCACCGCGAACGACGCCAGGCCGCGTCCGGGTGGCCCGACCAGGGCGGAGCGGTCCAGGACCACCTCGTCCAACGTGATCGCGCCGATGCCCGCACCGTCGAACAGCGACGTCGGCTCCGGTGTCACCCGCACGCCCGGCGCGTCCAGGGGCACCAGCACCCAGCAGAAGCTCGTGAAGTGCCGCACCGGCTTGTGCCGGGCCAGCACCAGCGCGTGCGAGGCGTGGCAGGCGTTCGTGATCCACCGCTTGACGCCCGACACCGCGACCGACGAGTCCGACAGCTTCGCCGTCGTGCCCATCGACATCAGGTCCGACCCCGCGCCCTCGTGGTCGGTCGCGGCCAGCGCCACCACCGCGTCACCGGCCTCCACCGCGCCGGCCAGCGGATGTCCGTTGTCCCGCAGCAGCGGCAGGACCGTGGCGAGCTGGACGCAGCAGGCCAGCACCACCCCGACCGGGTGGCGTCCGTCCAATGCGGACACGTCGGCCGTGCTCGTGTCCAGCTCCAGCCACGCATCACGCAAGGCGCACCTGCCGATCGAGCAACGCCAGCGCGCCGTTCGCCAGCAGCAGGCGGTCGTTCGAGTAGTTCAACGACGCCGAGCGCAGGTCGCGGAAGACCCGTTCCAGGTCGGAGGACCGCATGTACCCGTGCCGGAGCCCGACCAGCTCGACCATCTCGTCGACCGCGGCGAAGCACTCGACCGCTGCCCGCACCTTCAACGTGTTCACCAGCATCTGCCCGGCGCCGACCGAGAAGTCGGCGTCGAGGGTGTGCTGCAGCAACGCGTGCACCACGTCCAGCCGCTCGCGAATCCGCGCCACGCGCGTCAGCAGCAGCTCCGACGACGGGTCGAACTGCCGCGACGACCCGCGCACCAGTCCGAGAACGCGGGAGAACGCGCCCGACGCCGCACCCAGCCACGCCGCCGCCCAGCCGAGGTGCGCCAGCGGCCCGAAGGTCGCCGCCACCACGTCGCGGAACCCACCGGGTGCGCCCACGACCTGGGAGGCGGGAACGACACCGGCGAGCCGCATCGGCACGCTGTGGGTGGCGCGCATGCCCAGCGGGTCCCAGCCGCCGTGCACCTCGACCACGTCGAGCTGCGAGCGGTCCGCGTACACCAGCGACACCTGCGTCGGCGTCGTCGCGTCCGGTGCCAGCACGGTCACCAGGAACGCGTCCGCGTGCACGCCGCCGGTCACGATCGGCGCGTCCCGGTCGATCCGCAGCGCGCCGTCCACCCAGTCCACAGTGGACTCCGACGACAGCAGGTGTCCACCCTTGCCCTTCTCGGTGGTCACCGAGGCCAGGTACACCCGGCCGGACCGGATCCGGTCCACCAGCGCGGGCGCGTGCCGCACCAGTGCGAACGCCTGCTGGCAGTGCATCGCGTAGATCATCGCGACGGACATGTCCTCGCGCCCGAGCCGCAGCGTCACGTCCACGACGTCGCGCACCGACCCCACGACCGGCAGCGCCAGCAACCCGCTGTCGCGCAACGCCTCCAGCGCCTCCACCGGGAACGCCGCATCGGCGTCGCAGCGGCCGGCGTGCTCGGCGGTGACCGCGAGGACCTTCTCCAGCGCCGGGATCACGACGCGACCCGCAACGAGTCGACCGCCGCCCACAGGCTGCCCGCGGTCGCGAACGTCGCGTCGGTCAGCAGCTCGTCGGGCAGCGACACCCGGTAGTTGTCCTCGATCGCGAACAGCAGCTCGATGGCGCGCATCGAGTCCAGTCCGAGATCGCGCAACGACGACTCGGGCGTGATGGTGCCCGCACCCGCGTACTTCAGGAACGGCCGCAGCACGGCCGGGAACTCAGCGTCCATTACAAACCCCTCTCTCGTCTGATCTCCAGCCGCGACTCGTCGACGACCACACCACCGTCCACGACCACCTCGTCGGCCAGCGGATGTCCGAGGAACGCCACCAGCGAGGCGTAAAGCCCGTACGCACCGACGTTGGGAACGCTCACCACGTCACCGGGTGACACCGGCGCGACCTCGGCGGCGCGCGCCCACGTGTCGACCGGTGTGCACAGCGGGCCGGCGACGATCGTGTCCGGCACCGGAGACCGCGCCGGGTCGTCCTGGGCCGTCTGCACGTCCGGCACGATCGGCGGCAGCCTGCGCAGCCCCGACATGCCGCCGAGGTGGTTCACCCCGGACTCCAGCACGAGCACCGGCCGGTCCTGCGAGTACTTCACGTCGAGGACCCGCGTGCGCAGGGTCCCGCAGGTCGCCGTCAGATACCGGCCCGACTCGAACGCCACCACCGGCGCACCGGTCCGCCAGCCGGGGAACGTCTCGTCCAGCAGGTCGGCGAGGCCGTCCGCCAGGCCGGGGAAGACCGGCAGTTCCCCCGACCTGGCGAACGGTGCCCCGAACCCGCCGCCGAGGTCGAGGACCTCGACCGCGAGCCCGGTCTCGTCGGCGAGCCGGCGGGCCGTGCGCGCCGCCTGCCGGAACTGGTTCAGCAACGCGTCCTCGTCGCTGATGTTCGTGCCCATGTACAGGTGGAAGCCGGCAACCGAGACGTGCTCGCGCGAGCCGAACGCCGCCGGGTCGCGCAGCACCCAGGTCAGGTCGGCGCCGAACTGCGAGGGCACCCCGGTCATCGTCAAGCCGTGGCCGGGCACCGGCTGCTCGTCGTTGATCCGGACGATCGCCCGCACCGGCACGCCCAGCGCGTTCAGCTGGTCGAGACCGAACGGCGAGTCGACGGAGAAGTGCGTGACGCCCTCCTTCACCGCCTCCCGCAGGTCCTCGTCGCGCTTGCCGGGACCCGTGTACAGCAGCTGCTCGCCGGTGAACCCGGCCTCCAGCGCCACGTGCAGCTCGCCCGGCGAGCACACCTCGGCCAGGCAGCCCTGCTCCCGCAACGTCCGCACCACCAGCGGGTGCGGGTTGGCCTTGAGCGAGTAGTAGATCTCGCTCGGTTCCGGCAGCGACGAGCGCAGCAGCGCGTGACAGCGCCGCACCTCGTCCAGGTCGTAGACGTACTCAGCCACGCGTCCCCCTGAGCACTCGGCCGGAAGCCCCGCCCACCCCCGCTGCTGCCAAGGGCGTCTGCAAGTACCACCAACACATGATCGAATCGCCCTCAACTACCACCAACGTGCTCGCCGCCCTTCGGACCAGGCCTGCGCCCGCGGGCGGCCGGAAGCACTGTCGGCAGTGGAAAAGTGCTTGTTGATGTTGAGTTGGTGGTACTTGCAGATGCCGGCGGAAGCAGGGGGTGGAAGGGAGACGGGAGAACCTGGTCAGGCATGTTGGAGCCTCTTCCGGTCGACCTTCCCGTTGGGGGTCAGCGGGATCTCGGTCACGACCACGCACGCCCGCGGCGCCTTCGCGTCCTCGATCTGCTCGCGCAGCAACGCCAGCACCTGCTCGGAGGTGAGTGCGGTGACGGCGAACAACGTCGCCCCGTGCTGCCCGCTGGCCGGGGGCAGCACCGCCGCCGCCTCGACGCCGGGGACGCGGTGGGCCGCGGCCTCGACCTCGGTGACGCTGACCCGCGAGCCGTGCTCCTTGTAGATGTCGTCACGCCGGCCCACGAAGTACAGGTAGCCGTCCGCGTCCATGCGCCCGTAGTCGCCGGTGCGCAGCTTGGGGAACAGGCCCTCGTCGCGCGGGAACCGCTGGGCGGTCAGCTCGGGACGCCGCCAGTAGCCGCTCATGACGTTCGGCCCGCGCACCACGATCTCGCCGACCTCCCCGACCGGCACCGGTGTGCCGTCCGGGTCGACGACCAGGATCTCGGTGCCCGGCAACGCCTTCCCGCACGCTCCCGGCCGGCGCAGGTCCTCGTCCTTCGGCATGATCGCGGCGCGTTTGCACTCGGTGAGCCCGAACATCAGCTGCACCTGCAGGCCGAGGACCAGGTGGCGCAGCTCGGCGATCACCTCGGGCTGCATGGCCGCACCGGTGTTCGTCAGCAGCCGCAACGCCGGCGGCTGCGTCCCCGGCCGCGCGAGCATCCGCGCGAGCCCGGCCGCCATCGCCGGCACCGCGGGCAGCACGGTCGCACCGCACGCCCGCAGGTGCCGCACCAGCTGCGGGCCGGCGTCCGCTGCGCTGCCCAGCTGCAGCCGCGCGCCCGCCAGCGTGCTCAGGAACACCTGGTAGAGCCCGTAGTCGAAGGCCAGCGGCAACGCGCAGAACACGGTGTCGTTCGGCAGGTACTCCAGCTGCGACTGGATGGCCTGCGCGGCGAACACGACCTGCGCGTGCGTGGACACGACGGCCTTCGGCATGCCGGTGCTGCCCGAGGTGTAGACCAGGCACACCGGGTCGACCGCGATCGGGCCGGGCACGGGCTCCTCGTCCCCGCCCTCCACCGCCCTGCGGACCTCGTCGAGGTCGCGCAGCACGAGCACCGGTTCGCAGTCGGCGACCACGTGGGCGATCGCGACCTCGGGCGACTGCGGGTTGAGCACGCTGAACACCGCGCCCGCCCGCGCGCACCCGTAGAGCAGGGCGGGCACCAGCAGGTCGACCGGGACGACGACGACCACCCGGTCACCGCGCCGGACGCCCTGGCGGTGCAGCCAGGTCGCGATCCGGCGGCTGGCCCGGCTCAGCTCGCGGTAGGTGAGCGTCGCGTCGCCGTGGCCGACGGCCAGCGAGTCCGGCCGGGACCGGGCCGCGCGGTCGAGGAACTCGTGCAGCAACGTCATCTCGCGCTCCCCGCAGCAGCCGACCCGGTGAACAGCACGCACAGGGAGTCCAGGTCGCGCAGGCTCTCCGGCGTGAGCGCCTCGGCGGCCACCTCGACGCCGAGCCGCGCCTCGACCCGCTCGATCACGTCCACGAGCCGGAACGAGCTGAACCCGGGGAACTCGCGCAACGGTGTCCGGCCGCTGTGCACCCGGTTGCCGAGCACGTCGCTCAGCTCGGCCGCCACGACGGACCGCACGCGCGTCAGCTCCTCGTCGCGCGCCAGCAACCGGGTGAGCTCGGCCGCCACGCTCGGCACCAGCGCACCGCCGCGCAGCACCCGCCGCATCGCCACGTAGCTGTGCGCCGCCAGGACGTTCCACTCGCGGACGTGCTCCTCGAACGCCGCCGAGTCGAGCCACACGGCGTGCAGCCCGCGGGAGCGCGCCAGCAGCCAGATGTCGAGCACCATCTGCTCGACGTCGGCGCACGTGGCCTCGACGTCGACCGTGCTCACGAACGGGGAGATCGCCCGCGGTGCGGGCAGTTCGCCGAACGCGAGCTCGACCACGGTGGCCCTGGGCAGCTCGTCCCACGACACCCGCCACACGCCCGGACGGGCGTTTCCCCACTGCGTGCCGTTGTGGTACCCGTCCACGACCTCGCAGGCGTCGCCGTCGTCGCGGAACAGGAAGCTGTGCTCCATGTGCTGGTGGCCGGCGTACGGCACCCAGCTCAGGTCGAACGCGTCGGCCACCGCGTACTGCAGCTCGTCGGTGGCCCGGTCGCGCAGCACCGCGTCGTCGTGGCGCTTCACCACCTGCAACCCGAGCAGGCGGGAGGCCTCGTCGAGCCGGCGGTCCAGTGTGGACTCACCGGTCAGCTCGGCGCCCAGCGCCACGTGGCTGCCGGGACCGTGCCGGAGGTCGGCGAGGATCGCCAGGTTGACCTGGAGGCAGTCCATGAGCTCGGCGCGCAGGCCGCTGAAGTCGCTCGGCACGTCAGATCCTCCTCAGTCCGGCCACGGCTGCGCGCAGCGCCTCTTCGTCGGCCGGTGCGTCCTCCGGCAGGCCGGCGAGCAGCCGGTCGTAGGCCGAGAGGTCGAGCAGGCCGTGCCCGCTGACGCACACCAGCACGCCCTTGCCCGGCTGCGCGGCGGCGGTGATCGCCGCGGCGAGCGCGTGCCCGGACTCCGGTGCCGGCAGCACCAGCTCGGTCATCGCGAACGCCCGTGCCGCCTCCAGCGCCGTCCGCTGCCCCACCGCGACCGCGTCCACCTGACCGTGGTGCCGCATCGCCGAGATCACCTTGGCCGCGCCGTGGAACCGCAGCCCCGCCGAGTGCGACGGCGGGATCGAGTAGGAGGAGCCGATCGTGTACATCGCCTCGACCGGCCCGGTGCCGGTGGCGTCGGTGTGGTCGTAGGCGTAGACCCCGCGGGTCAGCTTCGGCGTGGCCGACGACTCGACCGCGAGCAGCCGTTCACCGGTGCCGCGGGCGAAGAACGGCAGCGCGATGCCGCCGAAGTTCGAGCCCGCTCCCACCGAGCCGACCACCACGCCGACCTCGTCGTCCAGCTGCTCGACCGCCTCCAGCCCGATCACGGTCTGGTGCAGGATCGAGTAGGTCTCGCCGGAGCCGATGCAGAACGCCCGCTTGGGGTCGGCCGCCGCGTACTCGACCGCCTCCCCGATCGCGAGCGACAGGCTGTTCGCCTGCTGCCCCGACTGGCCCACCGACGTCAGCGTGCTCGGCGAGGCGTGCACCTCGGCGCCGAAGAGCCGCATCAGGCTGCCCCGGTAGGGCTTGTCCCGCAACGACCCGCCGACCATGAACACCGTGCAGGTCATCCCGAACGCCGCGCACGCCGCCGCCAGCGCGGTCCCCCACTGCCCGGCACCCGTGCCGGTGACCAGCTCGCGGAACCCCGCGCGGTGGTAGTAGTGGGCCTGCGCCAGCGCGGTGTTCAGCTTGTGGCTGCCCGAGATGTTGCCGCCCTCGTACTTCACGTAGATCGGCGCGCGGGCGCCGACCTCCTCCTCGAACCGCCGGGCCCGCCACAGCGGCGACGGCCGGTAGGTCCGGTAGCGCTCCAGCACCGGTTCCGGGATCTCCCAGTACTCCTTGGCCGACACCGACTGGCGCACCAGCTCCAGCGGCAGGCCCGCCGTGACGGCGCCGGACGAGGTCTCCGGCGTCAGGTCCGGCGGCAGGTCGTGGCCCAGGTGCGGCAGAACGCTCCGCCAGTGCGTGATCATTCCGCCACCGCCGCGCTGACGACGTCCACGATGTCCGCCACCGTCGTGAACTTGCGGCCGGCGAACAGGTCGTCCGGCAGCGTCACGTCCAGCTCGTCCTCCAGCTTGACCAGCATGCCGAGGAACCCCAGCGAGTTGATCCGCAGCAGCGACCCGTTCAACGGCTCGTCGTCGGCCAGCTCCGCGGGGTCGAGCGCCAGCCGCGACTCGCGGATGACGAGCTTCTTCACGACGTGCCCGATCTCAGCCGCCCTGATCTCAGCCACGGAGCGCCCCTTCCCCCTCGATCACCCAGCTGTGGGTCAGCAACGCCGACAGGCCCACCGGTCCGCGCACGTGCAGCCGGCCGGTGCTGATCGACAGCTCCGGTCCGAGCGCCATGGTCGGGCCGTCGTGCAGCCGCAGCGACCCGTTCACCACCAGTGCCGCCGCGTCCACGGTGTTCAGGAACCGCGTCACCACCTCGCGGTCGGAGGCGACGATGCCCTCCGTGTGCGCGGACCCGTACCGGCGGATGTGCGCGACCGCGTCGTCCACGGAGGACACCCGGTGCAGCGCGATCGTGCGGTCCAGGAACTCGCGGCCGTGGTCGTGCGGGTCCAGCTCCAGCTTCAACGCCCAGCCGTCGCGCGCCGCCTCGAACGCCTCGATCAACGCGGGCGCGATGTCCTCGTGCGCCAGCACCATTTCGAGGGTGTTGCACGCCGTCGGCTCCGGCAGCTTGCTGTCCAGCGCGATCGCCACCGCCAGGTCGACGTCCGCACTGGCGTCCACGTAGAGGTGGTTCACGCCACCGCCGGAGGCGATCACCGGGATCGTCGACGCGGACAGGCAGTAGTCGATCAGCGAGGGGCTGCCGCGCGGGATCAGCACGTCGATGGCGTCGTGCCGCTTCAGCAGCTCCCGCACCACGCGCCGGTCGTGGTCGGTGACGACCTGGACGACGCCCTCCGGCAGCCCGGCCCGTACCGCCGCCTCGGCCGCGATCCGGCCCAGCTCGGCGTTGGTGAGCGCCATCTCCTTGCCACCGCGCAGGATCACGGCGTTGCCGACCGCGACGGGCAGCAGCGCGCCCTCGATCGTGACCGTCGGCCGCGCCTCGTAGATCATCAGGACCACGCCGAGCGGTTTGGCGATCCGGTTGCCGACCCGGCCGGTCACGCGCGGCAGCTCGGCGCGCACGTCCTCGGTGAGCCGCACCAGCACGTCGAGGTGGCGCTGCGCCAGCGTGAGCCGGTCCAGCAGCTCCCCGGACAGCCCCGAGCTCTCGACGTCCTGCGCGTTCGCGGCGAGCACCCGCGTCCAGTCCTTCGTCAGGCCGGCGGCGAGCTCCGAGCAGTACTCGGCGTACCGGTCGTCGCCGGGGGGCGGGGCGGCCGCTCTGGCCTGCGCCGCACGCGTCACCACATCCACTGGCCACCATCCACGATCAGCTTCTGCCCGGTCACGTAGGTGCCGTTGACGAGGAACTCCAGCCCGTCGGCGACGTCCTCGACAGTGCCCATCCGGCCGACGGGGATCTCGGAGATCACCTGGGCCCGCGCGACCGGGTCGTCCAGCCGGAACCGGGTGACCAGCTCGTCGGTCTCGGTCATGCCGGGGATCAGGCAGTTCACCCTGATCTTCGGCGCGAGCTCCAGCGCCAGGCACTTGGTCAGGTGCAGCAGGCCGGCCTTGGCGGCGCAGTAGTTCGCGCCGTTGGCCCGCGCCCGCATGCCGGTCGTGGCACCGACGTTGATCACGGTGCCGTCGTCCATCATCGGGACGAACGCCCGCGTCAGGTAGAAGGCACCGGACAGGTTGGTGTCGACGACGGTCTTCCAGTCCTGCACGGACATCTCCAGGAACGGCCGGTCGATGTTGACCCCGGCGTTGTTCACCAGCACCGAGATCGGCCCGATCTTGTCGGCGACGACGGCGACCGCGTCCGGGTCGGCCACGTCCACCTGGTAGGTCCGCAGTCCCGACGCCTCGGCGGCCGCGGCGTCCGAGCGGTACAGCGCGACGACCTCGAAGCCGAGCTTGGTCAGGCGCCGGCTCAGCGCCAGCCCGATCCCGCGGGTTCCCCCGCTCACCACAGCGAGCCTCATGCCCGCACCCCCAGGAAAGCGTCGAGTCGTTCCGTGAGCTCCGGCAGGTGTGCCGGGTCGAAGACGGAGTAGTGCGAGGCGGCGAGCGTGCCGCCGACCAGGTCGGGTGCCAGCTCGCGCCAGCGCGCCGCCGCAGCCTCCCGGTCGCGGAAGTCGTCGTCCCGGCACATCAGCACCAGCACGCGACCCGCGTGGGTGCCGGTGCCGTGGTACTCCGCGAGGGCGGCGACCTGCGTGTCGAACGTGGCCCGCACGCGGTCGGCCGTGTCCGGGTCCGGTCGCGGGCCGAGCATGCCGACGATGAACTCGCGCAGCTCCGCGTCGTCCTCCGCGGTGGACACGCGGGGCAGCGGTGAGCTGTCGACCACCACGAGGTCCGGTGCGCCCGCGAGCCGCTGGCACAGCTCCCAGCCGACCGTGCCGCCGAGCGACCAGCCGAACACCAGGGCGGGGTCCACCCCGGCCTCGGCGAGCGCCTTGTCCGCCGACTCGGCCATCTCCGCGATCGTGTGCTCGGGTTCCTCGCCGGGGACGAGGCCGGCCGCGCGGACGGCGTGCACGTTGTGGGTCTCGCCGAGGTGGGTGGCCAGGCGCAGGTACGGGTTGAGCCCGCCGCCGGCGCCGGGCAGCAGCACCGCGGACGGCCGGTCGCCGCGGCGCACGAGGGTGATCAGCCGGCCGAGCATCAGCCCGCCTTCCCGGCGCGGACCAGGCCGGCCAGCGTCGCGACGGTCGGCGAGCCGAAGAAGTCGATCATCGGCACGGGGACGCCGTAGCGCTCCTGCACCTCGGCGAGGACGGTGAAGATCGTGAGCGAGTGGGCGCCGTACTCCAGCACCGGCCGGTCGCGCACGATCGGCTCGACGTTCAGCACCCCCGACCAGATCCCGGCCAGCTCACGCTCCAGCTCGTCCTCGTACTCGACGGTCTCCGGCTCCTCCGGTGCCACGAGCAGCTCGTCGCTGCGGGCCACCAGCGCGTCCCTGTCGGTCTTGCCGGTCGGCGTCGTCGGCACGGTGTCCAGCTCGAACACCCACACCGGCACCATGTACGACGGCAGCGACCGCGACATCTCCGCCTTGATCGCGTCGGCGTCCAGCTGCCCGGAGGGCACGACGAACAGCACCAGCTCGCGGTCCACGCCGTCGCCGCGCACGACCGCGACGGCCTGGTGCACCGAGGGGCACCGGTTCGCGACGGTCTCGATCTCGCCCAGCTCGATCCGGTAGCCGCGGATCTTGACCTGGTCGTCGGCGCGGCCGAGGAACGTGAGCACGTCGTCGTCATCGCGCACGACCAGGTCACCGGTGCTGTACATGGTGCCGCCGCCGGCGAACCGGTCCGGCACGAACCGCTGGGCCGTGATCTCCGGGTCGTTGACGTACCCGGTGGCCGGGCACAGCCCGCCCAGGTACAGCTCGCCGACCACCCCGGGCGGTGCGAGGTGCCCGGTCGAGTCCACGACGTAGGCCTCGACACCGGGGTACGGCAGGCCGATCGGCACGTGCGCGGCCCACTCGTGGCTGCGGTACGACAGCCGGTGCGAGGTCACGGCGTGCGTCTCCGTGGGTCCGTACAGGTTCACGAGGACGCAGTGCTGGTGGCGTTCGAAGAACGTCCGCACCTCGTCGTCGACCATCAGCTGCTCGCCGGAGACGCACAGGTAGCGCAGGTGCGGCAGGACGACGCCGCGGGCGTTCGCCAGCTGCACCAGCGGCCGCAGCGCCGCGACCGGCAGGTACACGTGCGTGACCTCGGTCGAGGCGATCCGGCTCAGCACCGCCGGGAACATCCGGCGGTCGGCGGGCTCGCGGGAGACGATGGTGCCGCCCGCGACCAGCGTCGGGACGATCTCCTGGAACGACACGTCGAACCCGAGCGGCGCGTACTGCAGGAACCGGGTGTCGGCGTCCATGTGCAGCGCGGCGAGCTGCCACGAGGTCAGGTTCGCGAGCGGGCCGTGGCCCATCTCGACGCCCTTGGGCTTGCCGGTCGAGCCGGAGGTGTACATGACGTACACCGGGTGCTCGGTGCTCGCGACCAGCTCGGCGTCCGGTCCGTCCAGTGTGGACACCTCGGCGTCACGGCCGAGGACGAACGCGCAGCCCGCCTTCTCGATCATGTACGCGAGCCGTTCGTCGGGCAGCGTCGGGTCGAGCGGCAGGTAGGCGGCGCCGCGGCGCAGGATCGCGAGGATGGCGATCGTGGTGTCGGCGAGGTCCTGGTTGACGAGGCCGACCACGTCACCGGGGCCGATCCCCCTGGCGGCCAGGCCGTTCGCGACCCGGCGGGCCGCGGCGACCAGCTCGCGGTAGGAGAACGCGCGGTCCGGCGTCTCGATCGCGACGGCGTCCGGCCGGTCGGCGGCGACGTCCTCGATGATCGACGCGAACGAGCCGTCCGGGATCGGGCGGTGCCAGCCGTCGGTGCGCGGCACCGGCCAGTCGGTGAACAGGTCGGCCAGCGCGACCGACGAGTCCGCGAGCGCCCGCCGCATCGCCGAGCGCAGCGACGTGAGCAGACCGTCGGCGGTGGCCGGCGAGATCAGCTCGCGGTCGTACTCCAGCTCGAACTGCCAGCGCCCGTCGACCGGGGTGGCGCCCAGCCACAGGTCGAACTTCGCGTTGCCGTTGCCCAGCTCGTGCACCCGCAGCACCGAGCCCCGCGACTCGGAGAACGTGTCCTGCATGGCGAGCATCGCGGAGAACAGCGGGTTGCGGTTGCTGGAACGCTCCGGGCGGGCGTGCGCGACCAGCTGGTTGAACGTGATGTCCACATTGGACCGGCAGTGGTCGACCGCCCCCTTGACCACCTTGCCGAGGTGCTCGTCGACCGTGCGCGACCACTCGGCCTCGACGGTGACCGGCAGGGTGTTGACGAAGAACCCGCACAGGTCGAACGCGCCGATCGTGCGCCGGGCCATGAACGGGCTGCCGACCAGGACGCTGCCGACGTTGCCGTGCCGCGCGAGCACCAGCCCGTACATGCCGCTGAACACCACGAACGGCGTCACGTCGAGCCGGCGGCACAGGTCGGTGAGCGCCCTGCCCTCCGCCTCGGACATGGTCCAGCTGATCCGCGCGCCGGTGAACGAGGTGTAGGACGGGCGGCCCGGCCGCGGCGAGAGCACCAGCGGCGGCACCTCGCGCAGCTGCGCCGCCCACTCCTGCGCCCGCTCCGCCACGCGTTCCGGGCTCGCGCTGCGGGTCTGCGCCTCGAGCTCCTTGCGGAACGCGGTCTCCCGCGCCTCCCGCTTGGCCGCGAGCTCCTCCCGCGACAGCGGCTGGGCCAGCGCGGCCTCCAGGTCGCGCACGAACGGCCCGAGCGAGATGCCGTCGAGGATGATGTGGTGGTCCGCCAGCAGGATCGCGGCGGCGCTGCCGTCGGACGCGCGGACGAGCGCGAACCGGTAGGCGGGGCCGCGCGCGAGGTCGAACGTCGGGCGCCCGATCCGTTCCGCGACCTCCGCGACCGCCTGCTCGAACTCCCACGGCTGCACGGTCACCCGCTCCATCGGCACCACGACCGGCGGCGGCGTGAGGGAGGCGTGCATCTGCGGCAGCGCGGCGAACACCTCGCGCATCGCCGGCTGGATCGTCACCAGCGTCAGCAGCGCCCGCGACACCGCCTCGTCGCTCAGCGCCGGGTCGACGTCCAGGCGGACGAGCTGGTTGTACAGCACGGAGTCCGCCGGCGCGCCCGCGTCGACGACCAGCAGTCCCTTCTGGGACTCCGTCATGGGCAGCCCATAAGGAGTTGTCACTGCGCCGCTCCCTCCAAGTCGCGCAACCAGCCCTTCAGGTCCCCCACCGTGCGGAGGTCGACGAGCCGTGCGGCGTCGATCTCCGCGTCGTCGTCCGTCGCGACCTCGACCGCGAGCCGCAGCAGCGCGAGCGACTCGAGGCCCGCCTCCAGCAGCGGGGTCGAGTCGTCGAAGTCGGTCGACGCGTACCGGGCAATCACCGAATCCAGGTCGGACATGAGCGCAAGCTTCAGCGTCGCCGATGTTTTCTCGATGTTCGCCGGATGGAATGTCGCTGTACGGGCTGGACAGGCCTTCGACGTCGGGTAATAGTGAGTCACCCTGGAATGGAGAGGTAGCTCGTGCGCGCTCGCTGGACCGGTCACCACCTGCGAAAACACCGGTTCACAAGCCCCGGCATCACGTTTTCCGAGCTGCCCATTCGCAAACCAAATGGCCCTACGGACGGGGAACTGCCGTGAATTCACCCGACGAGCTGCGTCCTGCCACGGCGCGCCGCAACGAATGGTTGCTGGTGGCCTTCACCGGCACCACGAACATCGCCGACGCGGTGACGAGGGTCGCCCTGCCGCTGCTCACCGTCGGCATCACGACCTCGCCGATCGTGGTGACCGCGGTGGCCTCGCTGATGACGTTGCCGTGGCTGCTGACCTCGTTGCACATCGGCGTCTTCGTCGACCGCATGGACCGCCGCACGCTCATGATGGCCGCGGAGATCGCCCGCACGCTGTCGGTCGCGGCGATCCTGCTCGCGTACTTCTTCCAGATGGTCAACCTGCCGTTGATCTACCTGGTCGCGCTGGTGCTCGGTCTCGCCGACGTGCTCGCGGGCGTGTCCGGCGCGGCGATCCTGCCCAACGCCATCCCCAAGAAGCGCTGGCAGAAGGTCAGTGAGCGGATCACCGGCCTGGAGTACCTCGCGAACGGCTTCCTGGGCACGCCGATCGGCGGTTTCCTGACGGCGGCGGGCTTCGCGGTGGCGTTCGGCGTCTCCGGGATCGTCTACGCCCTCGGCGCCCTGCTGCTGATCTCGCTGGTCGGCAAGTTCAAGGTGGAGCCGACGACCGAGCGCAAGTCGGTGAACGCGGAGATCAAGGACGGCCTGGGTTTCCTGTTCGGCAACAGGTTGCTGCGCACGATGTCGATGATGATCACCGTGATGGCGGCCTGCTGGGGTGCCTGGCTCGCGCTGATCCCGGTGTACGCGGTCGGCGGGCCGCTCGGGTTGTCCGCCGAGCAGTACGGTCTGCTGCTCACCTGGCTCGGCGCCGGTGGTGTGGTCGGGTCGCTGCTGGTCGGGTGGATCAACAAGCTGCTGGGCCGGCGCTGGTCGATGTTCGTCGACATCATCGGCTCGTTCGCGCTCGTGGCCGCGCCCGCGTTCCTCCCGGCCGAGCCGGGCAGCGCGTACGTGATCGGCGCGGCGGCGTTCGTCGCGGGTGCCGGTGGTGTCATGTGGACGGCGAACTCGCGCGTGATCACGCAGACGTTCGTGCCCGCCGAGATGATGGGCCGCTACAGCGCCGCCGCGCGCATGATCGCCTGGGGTGCCTCGCCGATCGCGGCGTTCCTGTCCGGTGTGATCGCGCAGTTCGCCGGCTACCGCTGGGCGTTCGGCATCTTCGCCGCGCTGTGCCTCGCGATCGTCGTCCCGTTCTTCCTGGTCGTCACGCCGGAGGCCGTGGCCGCGGTGGACCAGCCGGACGAGGACGAGGACGAGGCGGACGGCGTGGACAAGAAGGACAAGCCGGAGGAGGCGAAGGCGTGACCCTCTGGCAGCGCTTCGCCACGACGGCCCAGCACCACCCCGACGCGGTGGCGCTGGTCGCCGGTTCGTCGTGGACCTACGCCGGCCTGCACGACCTGGTGCTGCGCACGGCGGCGCAGGTCGTGCGGGACGCGGGCGGTGTGCCCGCGGCGGTCGGGGTCACGGCCACCCGGACCGTCGACGCCTACGTCGGCTACCTCGCGGCACTGCGGCTCGGTGCCGGTGTCGTGCCGATCAGCCCGGACTGGCCCGCCGCACGGGTGGCGGCCATCTGCTCCGCCGCCTCGGTGACCCACGTCGTGTCGGAGGTGGGCACCGGGAAGCCCTGGGAGGAGCCGTACTACGGCGACGCGGACGACGTGGCCTACACGTTGTTCACGTCCGGCTCGACGGGCTCTCCCAAGGGCGTGCCGATCCGGCACCGGAACGTGCTGGAGTACCTGGACTTCAACGTGGCCCGGTACGGCGTCACGCCGGACTCGCGGCTGTCGCAGACCTTCGAGCTGACCTTCGACCCGTCCGTCTTCGACATGTTCGTCGCGTGGTCGGCGGGCGCGTCCGTCGTCGTCGCGCGGCCGGACGACAAGATGGCGCCGGTGCGGTTCGTGAACGACAACGAGATCACGCACTGGTTCTCGGTGCCGTCGGTGATCTCGCTGGCCCGGCGGCTGCGCCAGCTCCGGCCGAACGCCATGCCGTCGCTGCGCTGGAGCCTCTTCGCGGGCGAGCAGCTGACGCTCGACGCGGCACGGGCGTGGGCCACCGCGGCACCCGCCTCGACGATCGAGAACCTCTACGGCCCGACCGAGCTGACCGTCACCTGCACCGGCTACCGGCTGCCCGAGGTGTGGCCGGTGACCTCCAACGGGACCGTGCCGATCGGCGAGGTCTACCCGCACCTGTCCTACGAGGTCACCGAGGACGAGGAGCTCTGCGTCGGTGGTTCGCAGTGCTTCTCCGGCTACCTCGACCCCGAGCAGAACGTCGGCCGGTTCCTCGGCGGCCGCTACCGCACCGGCGACCGGGTGCGGTGGGAGAACGGCGTGCTGGTGCACCACGGCCGGCTCGACGACCAGGTGAAGGTGCACGGCTACCGGGTCGAGCTCGGGGAGGTCGAGTCGGTGCTGCGGCGCCACCCGCTGGTGCAGGACGTGGTGGTGCTGGCAGTCGGCGAGCTGCACGCCGTCTACACCGGCACCGCCTCCCCCGCCGAGCTGGAGACCCTGGTCGCCACCGAGCTGCCCGCCTACATGGTGCCGCGCACCTTCTCCCCGGTCTCCGGCTTCCCGTTGAACGGCAACGGGAAGATCGACCGCCGCAGGCTCGCCGCCGACCTCGGGGAGGTGACGGGTGCGGTTCCGGATCCTCGGCGCGGTTGAGGTCTTCGACGGCTCGTCGTGGCGCGCCATCGGGTCGGCGAAGCAACGCGCACTGCTCGCGTCGTTGCTGCTCAACGCCAACCAGGTGGTGCCGGCCGAGCGGCTGATCTCCGACCTGTGGCCGGACGGCCCGCCCGCGTCCGCCTCCGGGCTGCTGGCCGGGTACGTGTGGCGGCTGCGGCACGCGCTGCGCGACGACGGCGTGCTGCTGACCCGCGCACCCGGCTACCAGCTGGCCGTGCCGTCCGGCGCGATGGACGTGCACTACTACGAAACCCTGGTGGCACAGGGACGTGCGGCCTCCGACCTGGAGGAGGCGGTGTCGGCGTTCACCCGCGCGCTGGCGGTGTTCCGCGACGTGCCGTACGCGGACGTGCCGCTGACGCCGTCGGTGCTGGCCGAGCGGGCCCGGCTGGAGGAGTCGCAGCTGTCGGTCGTCGAGGCGCGGATCGGCGCCGAGATCAAGCTCGACCGGCACGAGGCGCTGCTGCCCGAGCTGAAGCTGCTCGTGTCGCAGTTCCCGCTGCGGGAACGGCTGCACGCCCACCTGATGCTCGTGCTCTACAAGTGCGGGCACCAGGCCGACGCGCTCGGCACCTACCGCGACCTGCGCCGGCTGCTCGTGAACGAGCTGGGAATCGAACCGTCAAAACCGTTGCGGGACCTGCAACAGCGCATCCTCCAGGAGGACCCGTCGCTGCTGGGCCCCGCACCCGTGCGGGCCCGGCCGCGCACCCCGCCGCCGCGCGGGCTGCTCATCGGGCGGTCGCGCGAGATCGCCGCGGTGGCCGGGTTGCTGGCCGCGGGACAGGTGTGCGCGGTGCACGGCCCGGTCGGCGTGGGCAAGACGGCGCTGGCCGCGCACGCCGCGTTCTCCGTCGCCGCCCACTTCCCTGTGGGGGTGCTGCACTTCTCGGCCGCGGAGGCGCTGCACTCGCTGCCGCCGGGCGTGCTGGCGGTGCTCGACGACGTGCCGGACGTGGGCGTGGTCCCGGCCGGCGTGGGGGTGCTGGTGACGTCGCGGGGACCGGTGCGTGGCGTGCCCGGCCGTGCACATGTCCACTTGGGACGGTTGTCCGGCGCGGCGTCGGCGGAGCTGCTGCGGGCGCACGTCGGCGACCGCGAGGGACCCGCCGCCGAGATCGCCCGGCTGTGCGAACGGCTGCCGCTCGCGCTGCGGCTGGCCGGTGACCGCCTCGCGACCCGGCCGGACTGGTCGCTGGCCGACTTCGCCGCGCGGCTCGCCGACCCCCGGCGGCGGCTGGACCTGCTGTCGTGGCAGGACACCAGCGTGCGCGACCGGCTGGCGGGCGCGTGGGACGGCCTGGCCACGGCTGAGCGCTCGGCGCTGCGGCTGCTGGGCGCGCTGGACCTGCCGGTGGTCGCGGCCGACACGATCGGCGCGCTGATCGGGCGGTCGGAGACCGAGGCGTCGCTCATCGCCGAGCGGCTGATCGACGCCGGGCTCCTGGAGAGCGTGACGATCGACCGCTACCGGGTGCCGGACCTGGTCCGGCTGTTCGCCCGGGAACGGCAGGAGGGAGACGCGTCGGCGGCGATCTCCCGGGTCGTCGAGCACTACGTGGCACTGGTCGACCAGCGGCGGTCCACCGCGGACCGGCGGGCCTGGTACCGCGGCGAGCTGGCGACGTTGCGGTCACTCGGCCTGCACGACCGCTCCGACCGGCTGCACCGGGCCGTGGCGCACCTCCTCGGCGGCCAGCAGACTTAGGCACGTGAAGAGCGTGTGGCCGTTGTGCGCGGCCGGTTTCGTGACGGCGTTCGGCGCCCACGGCGTCGCGTCCGGACTGGGTTTCCTGGAGCCGGACCTGCTCACCCTGGGTCTGCTGCTCGCGCTCTACGACGGCGCCGAGGTGGTGCTGAAACCCGTCTTCGGCTCGCTGGCCGACCGCGTCGGCCCGCGCCCGGTCCTGCTCGGCGGCCTGCTGGCGTTCGCCCTCGCCTCCGCGTCGTTCGTGCTCGTCGACAGCATCGCCGTGGCCCGCTTCGGCCAGGGCGTGGCCGCCGCCGCGTTCTCCCCCGCCGCCAGTGCGCTGGTGGCCAGGCTGACTCCGGACACCGCGCGCGGCCGGGCGTTCGGCCGCTACGGCGCGTGGAAGGGCATCGGCTACACCGCCGGCCCGCTGCTCGGCGGCGTGCTGATCCACTTCGGCGGCTTCGACGTGCTGTTCCTGACGATGGCCGGGCTGGCGGTGGCCGTCGCGCTGTGGTCGCTCACCGTCCCGCGGCTGGAACCGTTGCCGCGCACCGGGCAGACCGTGCTCGACCTGGTGCGGCGCCTGTCCCGCCGCGACTTCCTGCGCCCCACCGCGGCACTCGCCGCCGCCACCGCCGCGCTGGCCACCGGCGTCGGCTTCCTCCCGGTCGCCGCGGCGGCCCACGGCCCGGTCGTCACCGGTGCCGCGGTCTCGGTGCTGGCGCTCACGGCGGCCGTCGTGCAGCCCCGCGCCGGCCGGGCGTACGACGCGGGCCGCATCACGAGCCCGCGCCCCGCGTTGCTGGCCGTCGCACTCGGTTTCGTCGCGGCCGCACTGGTTCCGGGCTTGCCGGGAGCGTTCACGGCCGCCGTCCTGATCGGCGCGGGCACGGGCGTCGTGACACCGCTGGCGTTCGCGGCGCTGGCCAGGTCCACTCCGGAGGAACGCCTCGGCCAGACGATGGGCAGCGCCGAGGTGGGCCGCGAGCTCGGCGACGCGGGCGGCCCGCTCCTGGTGGGCGGGCTCGCCGCGGTCGCCTCGCTGCCGGTGGGCCTGCTCGCGCTGGCCGCCGTGATCACCGTCACGGCTTGGAGATCTCCAGCTGCAGCTCGGTGACCCAGCCCGCCGGGTCGCCCGCGCCGTAGTCGAGGTACACCTCGCGGGCGAACCCGAGCTGCCGATAGCCGTTGGCCTCGATCCACGTCGCCACGGTCTGGTAGGTGACGTCGACGTCGTCCATCGGCCCGCGGTGCACGACGGTCGCCGCCTGCGGCAGCGCCGGCAGGTCCACGACCTCGAAGTCGTAGGCGTCCGACGGCTCGACCGACACGGTGACACCGGCCCGCACCAGCACGGAGTCCCCCTCGGCAGGCTCGTAGGTCGCGATCCCGTAGCCGGTGATCCGCACCCCGGCGCGTTCCACCCGTGACAGCAGCTCCGGGTACAGCGGCTGGATGACCGGGCCGATGTCCTCGGGCCCGTAGGAGGCGGCGGTGGCGCTCAGCCTGGCCACTCGCGCGGACGGGACGGGTTTCACGACGACGTCGTCGGTGGGCATGGCGCCCTCTCTCTCGATGGCGCGGAGACGTGCCTCGACCCGCCGCAGCCGCGACTCGTCCGCGACGATCCGCTGGCGCAGCTCGGCCCGCCGCAGGGACAGCATCCCGTGCAGCTGCTCGACGGACAGCTGGTCGTCGAGCACGACGCGGACCTGTTCCAGGGTCAGGCCGAGGTCCTTCAGCGCGACCAGGCGGTTGAGGCGGTGCAGCTGGGCGACGGTGTAGAAGCGGTAGCCGGAGCCGGGGTCGACATGAGCCGGCGGGAGCAGCCCCACCGCGTCGTAATGGCGCAGCATCCGCACCGACACCCTCCCCAGCCGGGCGAAGTCTCCGATGGTGAACACGACTGCTCCTGTGTAGGGGCTGACACGGTGTCAGGGTCAAGAAATGATGGTTTGAACAGCGCGCCGGGTGCGCACCCCGGGGTGTTGACGAGAGGTGGCACATGACGTTCGCACATCCGGCGTTGTTCTACTCCGACGAGGAGTCCTACATCGACGGCATCGTCCCGTTCGTCGTGGAGGGGCTCGCGAACGCCGAACCGGTGGTCGTCGCCGTGCCGGACCGCCACCTCGCGCTGCTCAGGGAGGCGCTCAGCGGGTTCGCGCACCTCGTCACCTTCCTCGACATGGCGGACGCCGGGCGCAACCCCGGCCGGATCATCCCGGAGCTCCGCGCGTTCGCCGACCGGCACCGCGGGCCGCTGCGGATCATCGCCGAACCGGTGTGGGAGGGCCGCAGCGACGTCGAGTACCCGGCGTGCGCGCTGCACGAGGCGCTGGTCAACTACGCGTTCAGCGACCGCGACCTGAGCATCCTGTGCCCGTACGACACCACCGGGCTCAGCCACGACGTCCTCGCCGACGCCGAGAAGACCCACCCGGTCGTGATCGACGCCGGCGGTCACCGCCCCAGTGACCACTTCCACCCCGCGCGGGTCGTCGTCGCAGCGCACACGATGCCGCTGCCCATCCCGGAGGACGCCGCCGGCACGAGCGTCGGCGCCGGGGCGATGGCGGCGGTGCGGGCGTTCGCGCGCGAGCAGGCCACGAAGCTCGGTCTCGCGCCCGACCGCGTCCACGACTTCGCACTCGCGGTCACGGAGCTCGCGACCAACAGCGTCCGGCACGGCGGCGGCGAGAGCACCGTCCGGGTCTGGACCGAAAGCGAGAGCATTGTTTGCCAAGTCAACGACAACGGTCACATCACCGATGTTCTGGCCGGACGCACACCCGTTCACGCAAACGATCCAGGCGGTCGCGGTCTGTTGCTGGTGAACCGTTTGGCCGACCTCGTGCGCACCCAAACGACGTCGTCGGGCACCGCAATCCAGGTCAGATTCGACCTGGGGCACAAAAAGGCAACGTGATCGACATACATTTGGCCGATCTCGTTATAGCTTGGGCACGTGCACGACGAGGAAGCGACGGAAATCGGTTACACCGGGGCACGTTTCGGGTCTCCGGCGACTCGCGCACGCCTGCGCGCCGATGGAAGAGATGACGCGAGCGGTCTGGAGACGCAGCAGCTACCCCGTCAGCACCCGACGCGCCGGCGACCGCCGGAACCGCCTCCGGAGTGGCTGATGCAGGAAGAAGAACAGCAGGTGTCGGCGCGGGACAGCGCGCTGGTCCGCCCGTACGCCCGCACCGGTGGCCGCACCGCGGCCCGCCACGACCTCCGGTTGGAGACGCTGCTCTCGACCGACGAGGAACGCCTGTACCGGGCCAGCGCCGAACAGTCCCAGATGATGAGACTGTGCCTGCAACCGCGGTCGGTCGCGGAGATCTCCGCGCTCATGAAGATCCCGCTCGGTGTCACGCGGGTGCTGCTGAGCGACCTGATCACGCTGGACCTCGTCGCCGTGCACGAACCCGGCGACAAGCCGAACATGGCGCTGCTCGAACGGGTTCTGTCGGGTCTGCGGCGCCTCTGACCCACCTCCGGCCGGCGCGCGGAATCGTGCCGGGGCGCCGATAATGGTGCTGTGGCGACCCCCAGCGGCGAGACCGACCCGACCCTGCAGCCGACCCCGCAGCCGACCTCCGCGTCGACTGCGCCGTCTGCCGCGCCGACGACCCCGATCACGACCCCGATCACGACCCCGCCCGCGACCACGCCGGGGGACACGACCGGGACCGTCGCCCAGAAGAGGAAGCCGCGGCCGACCAGGATCAGCGGCACCTGGGTGGCCGTGCTGGTCGCGCTCGTCGTGCTGATCTTCCTGCTGGTGTTCATCCTGCAGAACGGCGGCAACACGACCATCTACTTCCTGGGGGGCCAGAGCACGCTGCCGCTGGGCGTCGCGCTGCTGTTCGCCGCGATCGGCGGCGGGCTGCTCGTCGCGGTCGTGGGCGCGGCCCGGATCATGCAGCTGCGCCGCCAGGCCAAGCGCGCCCAGGTCGTCCCTAGTCCTCGTCCCGGGACCTCAGCACCAGCTCGACGCGAGAGCTGATCCCCAG
This sequence comes from Lentzea sp. NPDC036949, assembly GCF_055608075.1. Classification (NCBI taxonomy): domain Bacteria; kingdom Bacillati; phylum Actinomycetota; class Actinomycetes; order Pseudonocardiales; family Pseudonocardiaceae; genus Lentzea; species Lentzea sp. NPDC036949. The sequence continues at coordinate 232,436 of NZ_JBVJRA010000007.1, read as the reverse complement.
CTTCCGGAAGATCTTGCGCAGGTGGAAGTTCACCGTGTGCGGTGACATGAACAGCTGCGTCGAGATCTGCCGGTTCGTCCTGCCCTTCGCCACCAGGTTCGCGATCGCCCGTTCGGTGTCGTCCAAGCTGGACCATCCGGACGAGGGCCGCACCGGTGCCGCACGGCGGCGCCGGCCGAGTTTGCGCAGCCGTTCCAGCACCCTGGCGCCGTCGCGGGACGCGCCGATCTCGCGGTAGAGGCCGAGCGCGGTCTCCAGCGCCTTCACCGACGCGGCGCGGTCGGGTGTCGCGGCCAGCACCGCGCCGAGGTCCTCGGCCGCGTTGGCGCGCGCCCACGGGTCGCGGTGCTGTTCGGAGGCAAGCCGCAGCAGCGCGGTGTCGCCGTCGAACAGGCCTCGGACGTGCAGGGCGGTCGCGGCCACCGCGCGGAAGCCGGGGTTCTCCTCCGCGAGCCGTTCCACCCGGTCGACCACGGCCTTGGCGAGCCCGTCGTCGCCCGCCTCGGCGGCCCTGCGCACGAACCACCCGGCGGCGCGGGGTTCCTCGGCGAAGAGCCCGGACTCGACCAGGTCCGGGTACCGGCCGTGCAGCAGCCCCAGCGCCGGTTCGAGGCCGCGGTGCACGTAGGTGACGAGCACGTCGGCCCACTGGTAGTAGCCGTGGGAGAAGACGATCCCGTCGACCTGGCCGGTGCCGCGGTACCGCTCGACGTGCTCGACCGCCGCGGGCAGGTCGCCGGTGTGCAGGGCGACCAGCGCGAGCACCACCAGCGCGGGCGCCAGCAGGACGGTGTGCCCGGTGTCCTCGGCGGCGGCGAGCGCGGTGCGGGCCTCGGCGGCGGCCTCCTCGATCCGCCCTGCCTGCAACAGGACGCGCGCGTGCACGACGGCGGTCAGCAGCTCCCCGGTGACGACGGAGGACGGCCCGCCGCGGACCCGGCGGAGCAGGCCTTCGGCCTCGCCGAACTCGCGCAGCCCGGCGTGCAGGGTCGCGAGCAGCAGCTGCGGGTAGGCGCACAGGTCGTGGGAGGACACCGCCCGCGCGCCCGCACGGGCCAGTTCCAGTGCGGTGCCGGGACGTCCGCTGTCACGCGCGAGCGCCGCGAGCACGGCGAGGGCCGTGGCGAGCACGTCGTCCGGCGCACCCCGGCGGGAGCGCACGACCGCGTCCGCCGCCTCCTGGGCACGGTGCCGGTCGTGCCCGAGCAACGCCATCAGCCGGGTGATCTCCACCCAGGGCACGAGCTCCGCGGGCAGGTCGGTCTCGGTGAGCAGCACGTCGGCGAGCTCCGCGGACTCGGCGCACCGCGCGCCGAGCAACGTCGTGACCGCCACGCAGTGCCGCAGCTTCGCCGCACTGGGCGAGGGCACCTGGCCCGCGACCGAGTCCTCGGCGAGCGCGCGGGCCGCCGTCAGCCGGCCCGCGGCGACCAGGGCCCGCACGGCGGTCACCGTGCGGTTCGGCAGCGACGGCGAGGTCTGGTCGGTGAGCTCCAGTGCCCGCACGGCGAGCTCGGCCGAGGCGTCGGGTGCCTGCCACAGCACGGCTTTCGCCGCCGTGACCAGACCGTCGATCGACCGCACGTCACCGCGCCGGGCGCCGTGCAGCAGGTGCCGGGCGGCCGTGGCCGCGGCGTCCCCGCGCCCCAGCAGCATCTCCCCCGCCTCGCGGTGCAGCGCGCGCCGGACGGGTGCGGGCACGGAGTCCGCGACGAGCCGCCAGACCAGCTCGTGGCGGAACGCGAGCCGGTCCTCGGCCGCGGTGACGAGGCCGGCGCCGATCACCTCGTCCAGCGCGGGCACCAGGACCGCGGTGCTGGAGGCGAGCAGCTCGGCGACGTCACCGGGTTCGAACCGCGGCCCGAACACCGACGCGACCTGCAGCAGGTGCCGCGCTCCGCCGCTCAGGGCCGTGATGCGCTCGCGCAGCAACGCTTCCGTGCGGCGCGGCGACCCGTCGGTGCGCAGCGCGGCCCGTTCCCCTGTGACCACGAGCTGGTCGTCGTCGCGCAGTGCGGTGACGAGGCGGATCAGGGCGGCGGGGTTGCCCTGGGCGGTGGCGGCGAGCGCGCACAGGTCGTGGTCGGGAACGCCGCCGGCGAGATCGGCGACGAACTGGGCGGCGACGTCGTCGGGCAACGGCCGCAGCTCGACGTGCGCGGCGGTGCGGGCGAGGGCGGCGAACAGGCGGTCGGCGCCCTCACCGCAGCGCCGGGCGAGCAGCCAGACCACCTGCTGCTGCACGGAGTTCGGCAGCAGCGCGCGCAGTGCGGCGAGGGTGCCGGGCTCGGCGAGGTGCAGGTCGTCGAGCACGACCAGCGTAGGACCGCCGGGTTCGCGTTCGGCCAGGCGGGCCAGCAGGAACGGCTGGTCCAGCTCGTCGCGCGCGGTCACGACGGTGAAGCCGCGGCGTTCGGCGGTGCGGGCGGTCTCGGTCAGCAGCCGGGTCTTGCCGGTGCCCGCCGCGCCGTCGACGAGGACCACACCGGTGCCCTCGGCCAGCACGCCGTCGAGCAGCGCCCGTTCTCCTTCGCGGCCGCGGAACAGCCCGTCCCGATTCCCCGACACCCGATTTCCTTTCACCCCGCGGCTGCGGAGAAACGCTGCCCTACCACAGCGACCCCGGCCGCGACCAGCCCTGATGGTTCCGAACCGGCCTGCGGGGATGAGCGGTCACGCACTCTTCCGGCCGCCGCTACCCATTCGAGTAGCTGCCTGGCGGATCATACGTGCCACCACCGTGCTGAGACGCCTCCCGGCGCGGCTACCTTTACCTGGGCAAGTGGCGCGCTTTCTCCTAGCATCATTTCTGCTGATCGTTTCACCCCCGGATTGCGAGAGATCGTGGAAAACCCGCCGAAAGCGTGGTGCGCCGGAATCAGCGACCGGGTGGCGCCGGGCACGACGACGGTCGTGGAAGGCGCTCCGGGTACGGGCAAGACGGCGGTGCTGGACGACGTCGCCGCGCGCTGGGAAGGCTCCGGCGGACGCGTCGTGCGGGCCCGCGGAAGTGCTCTGGAAATCGATTTACCATTCGGCTTGGTGGCCCAGTTGTTCGATTTGGTGGATCCGGCGGTGGTGCCTTCGGAGGCAGTCCCGGCCCTCCGGTCGACGGCCTCCGGTGCCGGCTTCGCGGTGCTGCGAGCGCTTTACCGGCTCGCGGTTGAGTTAGCCGGTTCGTCCGGTTTGCTGGTTCTCGTGGACGACGCGCAGTGGGCGGACGCGGAGTCGTTGCGGTGGCTCGCGTACCTGTCCCTGCGGGTGCGGCAGCTGCCGGTGGCGGTGGTTCTCGCGGTCGGTTCCGGTGAACGGGCGGACGACCCGTCGTTCGCGGAGATCGCGGCGACGTGCCGCCGGGTGGTGCTGGCGGACCTGACGCCGGACGAGGTCACCGGGCTGGTCACCGCGGCACTGGGCCCGGCCGATCCGGCGTTCACCGCCGCCTGCCGCACCGCGACCGGCGGGAACCCGCTGCTGACCGTGCGGCTGCTGAGGGCGCTGGCGCGGGACGGGGTGCCGCCCTCGGCCGCGGCGGCCAGGCAGGTTGATCACCTGGCCGCGGAGGTGGCCCGCGAGGTCGTGGTGGCGCGGGTGCGGCGGCGCCCGGCGGCGGTCGTGACGGCGGCGCACTGCCTGGCGGTGCTCGGGCCGGCACCGCACCCCGGCGTGCTGGCGGAGCTGACCGGGCTGGGTCCCGGCGAGCTGGCCGAGGCGGTGCGCACGGCCGAACTGCTCGGCGCGACCGGTCCGGCGGTGCTCGCGGACGTGCCGGCGGCGGCGCTGTCGGCGTTGCACCTGCGGGCGGCGGAGTCGTTGCGGGCCCACGGTGCCGCGGACCGCGAGGTGGCGGCGCACCTGCTCCAGACGGCACCGGGGCTGCCGCCGTGGGCGGGCGGGGTGCTGGACCGGGCGGCGCGGGAGGCGGTGGGCGGTGGCGACCAGCCCGGTGCGGCCCGGTTGCTGTGGCGGGCGTTGCGCGAGCCGGTCGCGAACCCCGCGCGGGCGTTGCGGATGCTGGGGATGGCGGAGCTGGTCGGGAACCTGCCGGGTGCGACGGCACGGCTGCGCGAGGCGCACGAGTCCGATGTGGACGACGTGGAGTCCGCCGTGGCGCTGTCCTACGCGTTGCACGCCGACGGGAAACCCGCGGAGCTGGTGGAGGTGCTGCGCTCCCCCGACGCCTTCGCGCACCTGGTGGTGCACGGGCTGGTGTGGCGGGAGGCGGTGCCGCCGTCGGTGCCGCTCGACACCCCGGCGGGGGTGCTGCACCACGTGATGGCCGGGTCGATCAGCGCGGCCGAGGCCGTGCGGCGGCTGTCCACCGACGGCGCGATGCCGGCGTTGACGTCCGCGATGGTGCTGAACCTGGCCGACCGGCTCGACCCGGCGCTGGACGTGCTCGACGCCGTGGACCGCGCGGAGGCACCGGCGTTGCGCGCGCTGGTGTCGGTGATGAGGGCGAACGTCCAGCGGCGCAAGGGAGATCTCACGTCCGCCCGCGCCGACCTCACCGCGGCCGCCGGCCACCTGCGGCAGGACCCGCGCTGGCACGCGGTGACGGCCTGGCACGCGGCGTTGCTCGCGGACATCCTGCTGGAGGAAGGACGTCCGGACGAGGCGCTGGCGTTGATCGAGCAGACGACGACGGACGAGCTCCGGCGGCTGTGGACCTACGGCGGGATGCTGACCGTGCGCGGCCGGGCGTTGATCGTGCGCGGTGAGGACCACGAGGCGCTGGAGGCGTTCCTGGCCGCCGCACGGCACTGCGCCCAGTGGCCGTACCGCAACCCGGCCGCGCTGGCGTGGCGTTCCGGTGCGGCGGTGGCGTGCGCGGCGCTGGGCGACGGCGAGCGGGCCCGGCAGTTCGCGCTGGAGGAGGTCGAGCTGGCCGGGGACTGGGGTGCGCCCAGGGCGTTGGGCATGGCGTTGCGCGCACTGGGCCGGGTCACCGCGGGAGCCGCCGGACGCGCGCACCTGGAGGACGCCGTGCGGGTGCTGCGCGGCTCCCCCGCCCGGCTCGAACTGGGCCGCGCGCTGGTGGACCTCGGCGTGGTGGCGCGCCGGCAGGGCGACACGGCGGCGGCGCGCGTGTGCCTGCGCGAGGCGGTGGACCTGGCGCAGAAGTGCGGGTCCACGGCAATGGCGGCACGGGCGCACTCCGAGCTGGTCGCGACGAGCGCGGGACCGCGGCGGCTGCGGCAGACCGGGCCGACCGCGCTGACACCGGTGGAGCACCAGGTGGCGGTGCTGGCGGCGCGGGGCCGGTGCGACGAGGAGATCGCCGGTGCCCTGCTGCTGTCCGCCGACGCGGTGGAGGGCGTGCTCACCGCCGTCTACCGCAAGCTCGGCGTGCCCGGCCGGTTGCAGCTGCCGGAGGCGCTCGACGCGGGGTGAGCGGCATCCCCCGTACGCGAGTGGTCCGGACCCGTTCGGCCGATGGTTCACGCTGGACCGTTCGGCCCATGGTCCTTGCTCATGGCGAGCGACCTGCAAAGACGCAAGGTGTCCGTGGTGTTCGGCGCGTTGGACGCCAACAGCGACGGATACCTCGACGAGAGCGACTTCCGCGCGCTCACCGCGCGCTGGGTGTCGTTGCGCGGCGGCGACGAGGAGCTGCTGTCCGAGGTGATGATGGGCTGGTGGGCCACCCTCACGTCGGCGGCGGGCACCGACCGGGTGAGCATGGACGACGTGCTGTCCATCGTGGACGTGCTGCCGCGGAGCCCGGAGGCGGTCACCGGCACGGCGCACGCGATGTTCGGTGCCGTGGACGCCAACGGGGACGACTACGTGTCGCCGGAGGAGTTCCAGACGATGATCTCCGCGTGGCTCGGTCATGACGGTGCCACCGACTTCGCGGCCCTCGACTCCGACGGCGACGGCAGGCTGTCGCGCGACGAGTTCGCCCAGCTGTGGCTGGAGTTCTGGTCCGGCGACGACCCCTCCGCCGCCGGCACCCGCGTCTTCGGCCCTCTCTGACTCCCCCTGCTGCTCCGGCAGGCAGGGGGAGTCAGAGAGGGCCGGGGCGATCATGGTCGGCGGTGGCGGTCGCGGTGGACGCGACGGTCGTGCGCTGCCTGCTGGTGCCCGCGGCGATGGGGGTGCTGGGCGACCTCAACCGGTGGGCGCCGGGCGCACGACGGCGAGGCGACCGGACCCGCCCTCCCACGAGCCCGTGACCACGCCGACCACGTCACCGTCGGCGGGGCGCGGCAGCACCAGGCGGTCGAGCTCGACCACGACCGGACCCCCCACCGCGCGCCGCAGCTCGCCGCGGGCCTCGGCGGCCAGGCTGCGGCTGCCCGGCTCCGAGGTGCCGCCGGCGGTGACGAGGTCGAGCACGGCGGCGTGCCAGACGGGGTCGGTGACGGCGTCGTAGATCCACCGCGGGCCCAGGACGCTGTGCTCGGCGGTCGTGAGGAGCGCGCCACCGTCGAGCGGTGCCGGCCGGTAGGTCAGCGGGACCTGGTAGACCGACTCACCCGCCCGCAGCAGGTGCGTCTCCACGCCGACCTCGCCCGCGGGGTCGGAGAACCGGAAGTACCCGACCGGCCGCAACGGCCCCTCGCCCGCGTACCAGTCCTGCCGCGCCACCCAGGCGGGCACGAAGTCGCGGAACGGCGGTGTCAGCGCGGCCCCGGCGTGGATGTTCCCCATGTCCCGCAGGTTACGCGTGCACCAGCGTGAAGAACTCCTGCCGGGACGCGGGGTCCTGCCGCAACGCGCCCTGCAACGCCGAGGTCACCGTGCGGGACCCGCTGACCCGCACCCCGCGCAACGCCATGCACATGTGCTCGGCCTCGATCACCACGCCGACGCCCTTGGGCCGCAGGTGTTCCTGCAGCCAGTCGGCGACCTGCTTGGTCAGCCGCTCCTGCACCTGGAGGTCGCGGGCGAACATCTCCACGACCCGCGCGAGCTTCGACAGCCCCAGGATGCGCTCCCCCGGCAGGTACCCGACGTGCGCGATGCCGTGGAACGGCAGCATGTGGTGCTCGCACAACGACTGCACCGGGATGCCGCGGGCCAGCACCAGCTCGTCGTAGCCCTCGTCGTTGGGGAACGTGGTCAGGTTGAACGTCCGGGGCGTCAGCAGCTCCTCGTACGCCTCGGCGACCCGGCGCGGCGTGTCGGCCAGGTGTTCGGAGTACGGGTCCTTGCCCAGCGCCTTGAGCAGGTCCGTGACCGCCTTCTGCGCGCCCTCGACGTCCATGCCGCCACGGTAGTTCGGCTGGCCGAATTTAGTCAATGGGAGTAGTTTTTAGAGATGGCCGACCCCGTCGCCGCCGTCGCGGCCCTGGACGAACCGAACCGGCGCAGGCTGTACGACCTCGTGGCCCGCCGGACCGCGCCGATCAGCAAGGACGAGGCCGCGCAAGCCGCCGGACTGCCCCGCACGACCGCCGGGTTCCACCTCGACAAGCTGGTCGAGATGGGCCTCCTCACAGTCGTGCACCAGCGCCGGACCGGACGCGGCGGACCGGGCGCGGGCCGTCCGGCGAAGCTCTACCGCCGTGCCGAGGAGCAGATCGCGGTGTCGCTGCCGGACCGGCGGTACGAGGCCGCGAGCCACCTGCTGACCGATGCCCTCCTCGAAGCCGAGACCACCGGTGAGCCCCCGCGCGAGGTCCTGCGCCGCCGCGCGCACGAGTGGGGCACGGCCCTCGCGGCCGCCGCGCGGGGCGACCTCGTGCAGGCGCTGGAGGACTTCGGGTTCGAGCCGCGGGCCGGGGACGGCTCGGTCCTGCTGGGCAACTGCCCGTTCCACAGCCTCGCGCAACGCCACACCGAGCTGGTCTGCGGCCTCAACCTCCGCCTGCTCACCGGCCTGGCCGACGGCATCGGGGCGGGCTACCGCGCCCGCCTCGACCCGTCACCGGACCACTGCTGCGTGCGCCTCGATCAGGCGCCGTCCTCCAGGTCGCCCTCGGTCTCCAGGTAGGCCGCCCGCAGCGCGTCCAGGGTGGCCTCCTCCGGGTGCTCCCACATCTTGCGCTCGGCGGCCTCCAGCAACCGTTCCGCGATGCCGTGCAACGCCCACGGGTTCGAGGTCTGCAGGAACTTCCGCGTCTCCGGGTCGAGCACGTAGGTCTCGGTCAGCTTCTCGTACATCCAGTCGGCGACCACGCCGGTCGTGGCGTCGTAGCCGAACAGGTACTCGACCGTGGCCTGCAACTCGAACGCGCCCTTGTACCCGTGCTGGCGCATCGCGTTGACCCAGCGCGGGTTCACCACGCGGGCCCGGAAGATCCGCGACGTTTCCTCAGTGAGCGTGCGGGTCCGCACCGCCTCCGGGCGCGTGCTGTCCCCGACGTACGCGGCGGGCGCCTTGCCGGTCAGCGCCTTCACCATCGTGACCATGCCGCCGTGGTACTGGAAGTAGTCGTCCGAGTCGGCGATGTCGTGCTCGCGGGTGTCGATGTTCTTGGCCGCCACCGCGATCCGCCGGTACGCCGACTCCATGTCCGCGCGCGCGGCGATGCCGTCGACACCGCGACCGTAGGCGTAGCCACCCCAGACCGCGTACACCTCGGCGATGTCCTGCGAGTCGCGCCAGTTGCGGCTGTCGATCAACGGCAGCACGCCGGCGCCGTACGCACCGGGCTTCGAGCCGAAGATCCGCAGCGTCGCCCGGCGGTGGTCGCCGTGCTCCGCCAGGTCCTGCACCGCGTGCGCCCGCACGAAGTTCTGCTCCGCCGGTTCGTCCAGCGCCGCGACCAGCTGCACCGCGTCGTCCAGGAGGGACACGACGTGCGGGAAGGCGTCGCGGAAGAACCCGGAGATCCGCACGGTGACGTCGATGCGCGGCCGGCCGAGCTCGTCGAGCGGGACGACCTCCAGGCCGGTCACGCGGCGGGACTGGTCGTCCCACACCGGTCGCACGCCCAGCAGCGCGAACACCTCGGCGATGTCGTCACCGGCGGTGCGCATCGCGGACGTGCCCCACACCGACAGACCCACGGACGGCGGCCATTCACCGTCGTTGTCGGCCCGGTAGCGCTCCACCAGCGAGTCCGCCATCGCCTGGCCGGTCTCCCACGCGAGCCGCGACGGGATGGCCTTCGGGTCGACCGAGTAGAAGTTGCGGCCGGTCGGCAGCACGTTCACCAGACCGCGCAACGGGGAACCGGACGGACCGGCCGGGACGTAGCCGCCGTCGAGCGCGTGCAGGACGTGCGTCATCTCGTCTGTCGTGCGGGCGAGCCGCGGCACGACCTCGACGGCCGCGAACTCCAGGATCTTCTGCACATCGGGGTTCTCGTGCAGCGTCTTCGCCACGGTGGCGTCCCAGCCCGCGTCCTCCATCGCCTGGACGAGCACGCGGGCCTGTTCCTCAACGGTGTCAACGTCTTCACGCGCCGTGCCGACGAGTCCGAGCGCCTCGCGCAGACCGGGCAGCGCCGCGACCTGACCGCCCCACATCTGCCGCGCCTGGAGCATCGCGAGCACCAGGTTGACGCGGGTCTCCCCCGCCGGCGCCTGGCCGAGGACGTGCAGGCCGTCGCGGATCTGGACGTCCTTGACCTCGCACAGCCAGCCGTCGACGTGCAGGATGAACTCGTCGAACTCCGCGTCGTGCGGCCGGTCGTCGAGCCCCAGGTCGTGGTCGAGCTTCGCGGCCTTGATCAACGTCCAGATCTGCGCGCGGATCGCCGGCACCTTGGCCGGGTCCATCGCGGAGATGTTCCCGTACTCGTCCAGCAACTGCTCCAGCCGCGCGATGTCGCCGTAGCTGTCCGCGCGGGCCATCGGCGGCACGAGGTGGTCGACCAGCGTGGCGTGCGCGCGCCGCTTGGCCTGCGTGCCCTCACCGGGGTCGTTGACGAGGAACGGGTAGATCAGCGGCAGGTCGCCGAGCGCCGCGTCCGTGCCGCAGGACGCCGACATGCCGACGGTCTTGCCCGGCAGCCACTCCAGGTTGCCGTGCTTGCCCACGTGCACCACGGCGTCGGCGCGGAAGCTCGACTCGATCCAGTGGTAGGCACCGAGGTAGTGGTGCGAGGGCGGCAGGTCCGGGTCGTGGTAGATCGCGATCGGGTTCTCGCCGAACCCGCGCGGCGGCTGGACCATGACGGTGACGTTGCCGGACTGCAGGGCCGCGAGGACGATCTCGCCGTCGCGGTCCTTGCTGCGGTCCACGAACAGCTCACCGGGCGCCTCACCCCAGTGCTCCCGCATCGACTCGCGGAACTCCTCCGGCAGCGTCTCGTGGAACCGCCGGTAGTCGGCGGCCGCGATGCGCACCGGGTTGCTCTCGAACTGCTCCTGCGTCAGCCAGTCCACGTCCTGCCCGCCCGCGGCGATGAGCGCGTGGATCAGCTTGTCGCCGTCGAGCTCGTCGACGCCCGGCAGGTCGTCGCCGATGTCGTAACCGTGCTCCCGCATGGCCTTCAGCAACCGGACCGTGGAGGCGGGCGTGTCGAGGCCGACCGCGTTGCCGATGCGGGAGTGCTTGGTCGGGTACGCCGACAGCATCACGACGACCCTGCGCTCGCCGACCGGGATGTGCCGCAACCGCGCGTGCCTGGTCGCGATGCCCGCGACGCGCAGCGCCCGTTCCGGGTCGGCGACGTAGACGGTGAGACCGTCGGAGTCGATCTCCTTGAACGAGAACGGGACCGTGATGATCCGGCCGTCGAACTCGGGGATCGCCACCTGGGTCGCGGTGTCGAGCGGTGACAGGCCGTCGTCGTTGGAGTCCCACTGCTCACGGCTGGAGGTGAGGCACAGGCCCTGCAGGATCGGCACGTCCAGCGCCGCCAGCGCACCCACGTCCCACGCGTCGTCGTCACCGCCCGCGCTCGCGTTCGCCGGGTTCGTGCCGCCGGCCGCGAGGACCGTCACGACCAGCGCGTCGGCCTGCCGGAGCGTGTCGAGCAGCTCGGGTTCGGCGGTGCGCAGCGACGAGCAGAACACCGGCAGCGGCCTGCCGCCCTTGGCCTCGATCGCGTCGCACAGCGCGTGCACGAACGCCGTGTTCCCCGCCACGTGGTGTGCGCGGTAGTAGAGCACCGCGACCGTCGGGCCCTCCACCGCGGCCGGCTCGCGTTCCAGCACCCCCCACGTGGGGGTGGCGGCGGGCGCGGCGAACCCGTGGCCGGTCAGCAGGATCGTGTCCTCGAGGAACTTGTGCAGCTCGGCGAGGTTCCCTGGGCCGCCCTGCGCGAGGTACAGGTGCGCCTCCGCGCACACGCCGCCCGGCACCGTCGACAGCTCCATGAGCGCCGCGTCGGGCTGCATCTCACCGCCGAGGACGACCACGGGCAGCGGCTGCGCGAGCAGCCAGTCGAGGCCCTCCTCCCACATCCGGCGGCCGCCGAGGATGCGCACGACGACCAGGTCCACGCCCTCGACCAGCGCGGGAAGGTCGTCGGTGGTCGTGCGCGAAGGGTTGCCGAGCCGGTACTCGGCGCCACTCGCACGCGCCGACAGCAGGTCGGTGTCGGAGGTCGACAACAGCAGGATCACGCGGGCTCCATCCCTCGTGGGGTCCTCGCCCCAGGTCACGGGTCGCGACGAAGCGGAGTTCCTGACTCCCGGCGAGTTCGCTGGTCACAGTGGCGGGACCGCGCCGGATTCGCACCGGCTTCCTCCTGCGCTTCGTCGTTCGGGCTCACCCTAACCGGCGGGTTACAGTCCGACCTATGCGTACTCACCCGGATGCCTGCCCCGGCGCCGTCGAGCTGCACCAGGCGGCCGATGGCGGGTTGGCCCGCATCCGGGTCCCCGGCGGCACCCTCTCCGCAGCTCAGTGGGATGCCGTGCGCACCGCCGCGGCCGAACTGGGGTCGGGCGTGCTGGAGCTGACCTCGCGGGCGAACCTCCAGATCAGGGGCCTCACGTCGGGGGTCGAACTGGGTGCCCGCCTGCGTGCGTGCGGCCTGCTGCCGTCGGACACCCACGAACGCATCCGCAACATCATCGCCGCGCCCCTGGACGACAACCAGGCGCTGGTCGACGCGCTGGACACCGCCCTGTGCTCCGACCCGTCACTCGCCGCTCTACCAGGGCGTTTCCTGGTGACGGTGGGTGCTTCGGTGAGCGGTCTGGGCGGCGACATCGGCCTGGTGGGCGACGCGCTCCTGCTCGCCGGTACCGATACAGGTGTCCGGGTCGACGACCCCGTGGACGCCGTCGTCACCGCCGCCCGGCTGTTCCAGGAGCTGCGCGGCACGGCCTGGCGCCTGTCCGAAGTGGACGGCGGTGTGCGCAAGATCACCGCCCACCTCGGCACTTCCGCCGCACCGCGCGTCACCCCGGCTGTGACTCCTGTCGCACCTTCACCTGTGACACCAGGCGTTCCACTGGGCCGGCTCGACGCCGGTCAACTGCCGGGCACGGCCCTGCGCCTGACCCCGTGGCGCTCCCTCGTCGTGCCGCCGGGCACCGACACGTCCGGCCTGATCACCGACCCCGCCTCGCCGTGGCACGGGGTGAGCGCGTGCACCGGCAAGCCGGGGTGCGCGAAGTCGTTGTCGGACGTCCGCGCCGACGCCCGCGCGTGGCTCGGCACGCCCCACTCGCGGCCGGTGCACTGGTCGGGTTGCTCACGCCGATGTGGTCGTCCGGCCGGTGATGTGATCGAGTTCGTCGCGACCGGCGACGGCTACGAGGAGATCAGGTGACGGAGTACATCAGGGACGGCGCGGAGATCTACCGGCAGTCCTTCGCCACCATCCGCGCGGAGGCGGACCTCACCGCCTTCCCCGCCGACGTCGCCCAGGTCGTGGTCCGCATGATCCACGCCTGCGGCATGACGGACCTGCCGCGGGACGTCGGGTTCTCCCCGCACGTCGTCCGCGACGCCCGTGCGGCGTTGCGCGCCGGCGCCCCGATCCTGTGCGACGCCAACATGGTCGCGTCCGGCGTGACCCGCCGTCGCCTCCCCGCGGACAACGAGGTCCTCTGCTACCTGCAGGACCCCCGTACCCCCGCACTGGCGACCGAGATCGGCAACACGCGCAGCGCGGCGGCACTCGAACTGCTCGCCGACCGCTTCGACGGCGCGGTGATCGCCATCGGCAACGCCCCCACCGCCCTCTTCCACCTCCTGGACCTGATCGCGGCCGGAGCCCCGCGACCGGCGGCCGTGCTCGGCATCCCGGTCGGGTTCATCGGCGCCGCGGAGTCCAAAGACGCCCTGGCCGCAACGGATCTCGAACACCTCGTGGTCCGCGGCCGGCGCGGCGGCAGTGCCATGACGGCGGCCGCCATCAACGCGATCGCTAGTGAGGACGATTGACCTGCCCCAGCCACGAGGCGGGGGCTCCGCCGGGTTCACACCCGACAGTTCCTGTTTCTTCACCCCGGAAGGGGAGGTTTCGACAGCTGCTTCCCCGGCTTGTGCCGGGGAAGACTGACGCCGTCTCCACAGGCTGCAACCGCCAGCCCGGCGGCCAGTATGTTCTTCGCGGCGTTCACGTCCCGATCGTGAACAGCACCACACCGGCAGATCCACTGCCGAACATCAAGCGGAAGAACTTCGCGTCGAAGACCACACGCCGAGCAGGTCTTGCTCGACGGGAACCAACGATCGATCACAACCACTTCACGGCCATACCACGCTGCCTTGTACTCCAGCATGAACCGCAGCTGTGCCCACGACGCGTCGGAAATCGCTTTGGCCAACCGCCCACTGCGGAGCATGTGGGCGACACCCAAGTCCTCGATCACGATCGTTTGGTTCTCACGAACGAGCCGAGTGGTGAGTTTGTGCAGGAGGTCCCGCCTCCGGTCGGCGGTGCGGGCGTGCACTCGTGCGACTACTTGTCGTGCCTTCTCCCGGTTGGCGGATCCGATCTGCTTCCTGGACAAGCTCCGTTGTGCCTTGGCGAGCCTGAACCGATCCCTCCGTTCGAGCCTCGGGTTGCTGACCTTCTCTCCTGTCGACAACGTCACCAACGCCGTCAAACCCACATCGACTCCCACGACACCTGCTTCGGGTGGCAAGTGATCGATGTCGGCTTGCACCAGAATCGACACGAACCACCGACCAGCGGGGTCCCTCGAGACGGTGATGGTCGAAGGCCGCGCACCTTCTGGCAGTGGGCGCGACCACACGACGGCCAGCGGTTCGGTCATCTTCGCCAGCGTCAGCTCACCATCGCGCCACCGGAACGCCGAGCGGGTGTACTCGGCCGAGGCGCGCGATCGCTTGCGCGACTTGAAACGCGGATGTCGTGCGCGTTTTGCGAAGAAGTTGCCGAACGCGGTCTGCAGATGCCGCAACGCCTGCTGCAGTGGGACGCAAGAAACTTCGTTGAGGAAGGCCAGCTCCTCAGTCTGCTTCCACTCGGTGAGCATGGCAGAGGTGTCGATGTAACTGATGCGCCGTTGCTCGTCACGCCAAGCCGCAGAGCGGACGTCCAAGGCCTTGTTGTAAACCAGACGTGCACATCCGAACGTGCGCGACAGCTCAGCCGCCTGCGCTTCAGTCGGATAGAAGCGGTAGCGGAACGCACGCCGCACCAGCGCTCGACCCACAACTCATATTGTTGCAAACAACTTCTTCGAACCAGATCCGCGGGTGGGAACACCACGCTCAGAAGGGCGCGCAGGCGAACCCGACCCCTCTCGTCTGCGCTGATTGGAGTTCAATGACGGGCAAGCTCTACGGCGTCGGTGTGGGTCCCGGTGACCCCGAACTCGTGACGGTCAAGGCCGCACGGCTCATCCGAGAAGCCGACGTCATCGCCTACCACAGCGCCCGGCACGGTCGCAGCAACGCGAAGAGCATCGCGGCGCCGTACTTCCGCGACGGTCAGATCATGGAGCAGCTCGTCTACCCGGTCACCACCGAGGACACCGACGACTACCAGGGCGAGATCGACGCGTTCTACGAGGAGGCCGCCGCCACGCTGGCCGCGCACCTCGACGCCGGCCGCACGGTGGTCGTCCTCGCGGCGGGAGACCCGTTCTTCTACGGCTCCTACATGCACATGCACAAGCGGCTCGCCCACCGCTACGAGGCGGAGGTCGTCCCCGGCGTCACGTCCGTCAGCGGTGCCTCCGCGGTACTGGGCACCCCGCTCGTCGAACGGGACGAGGTGCTCACGATCCTGCCCGGCACGCTGCCGCCGGCCGAGCTGGCCGCGCGGATCGCGGACACCGACTGCGCCGCGATCCTCAAGCTGGGCCGCACCTTCGGCAACGTCCGGCAGGCGCTGGAGGAGGCCGGGCGGCTCGACGGCGCCTGGTACGTGGAGCGGGCGACCACCGGGCGGGAGCGCACGGCGAAGCTCGCCGACGTCGACCCCGGGTCGGTGCCGTACTTCTCGCTTGCGTTGCTGCCCAGCAACTCCCGGCCGGCGCGGCCGGGTGGTGAGGTCGTGGTCGTCGGTCTCGGCCCAGGCCACCACTCCTGGCTCACCCCGGAGGCCAAGCGGGCACTGGAGTCCGCCGACGACCTCGTCGGCTACACCACCTACCTGAACCGGGTGCCCGACCGCCCCGGCCAGACGAAGCACGCCTCGCACAACCAGGTCGAGTCCGAGCGCGCCTCCTTCGCACTCGACCTGGCCCGCCGCGGGTCGCGCGTCGCGGTCGTCTCGTCGGGTGACCCCGGTGTGTTCGCGATGGCCACCGCGGTCCTCGAAGTGGCCGCCGAACACCCGGACGTCCCGGTGCGGGTGCTCCCCGGTGTCACGGCTGCGAACGCCGTCGCCGCGAAGGCCGGTGCGCCGCTGGGGCACGACTACGCGGTGATCTCGTTGAGCGACCGCCTCAAGCCGTGGGACGTCATCGCCGAACGCCTGGAGGCCACCGCCAAGGCGGACCTGGTGATCGCGATCTACAACCCGGCCTCGAAGGCCCGCACGCACCAGGTGGCGGAGATGCGCGACCTGCTGCTCAAGCACCGTTCGCCGGACACGCCGCTGGTCGTCGGCCGGGACGTCGGCGGTCCGGAGGAGGAGATCCGCGTCCTCACCCTCGGCGCGCTCGACCCGGCCACGATCGACATGCGCTGCCTGCTGGTCGTCGGCTCGTCGCAGACCGTCGTGACCGAGCAGGGGGTCGTGTTCACGCCCCGGCGGTACCCAACCAGCTGACGGCCTCGTCCACGGTGGCCACCGCCTCCACGGGTGGGAGCGGTGGCCGCCGCACGACGACGACGGGGAGGCCGAGCCGTTCCGCGGCGTCCAGCTTCGCCGACGTCATCGCGCCGCCGCTGTCCTTCGTCACGAGCACGTCGATCCGGTGCTCGCGCATCAGCGCCAGCTCGCCTTCGACGGTGAACGGCCCGCGCGCCAGCAGCACCTCGATCCGGTGCGGCATCGGCGGTTCCGGCGGTTCGACCATGCGCGCGAGGAACCACTGCGGGCACCCGGCGAACTCGGCGAGGTCCTGCCGCCCGGTCGTGAGGAACACCCGCTCGCCGGGCAGGGCTGCCGCCGCGTCCGCGACGCTGTTCACCCGGGTCCATCCCGGCCGGGGCGTGAACCCGGGCCGGCGCAGGACCAGCAGTGGCACCCCGACCCGTTGGCAGGCCTCAAAGGCGTTCGCCGTGATCCGCGCCGCGAACGGGTGGGTGGCGTCGACCACGGCGTGGATGTCGTTGTCCCGCAACCACTGCGCGAGCCCGTCCACCCCACCGAACCCGCCGACCCGCACCTGTCCGGCCGGGAGCCGCGGCTCGCGCACCCGTCCGGCCAGGGAGGACACCGCGGTGACCCGGGACGCCAGCGCGCGGGCCTCGCCGGTGCCGCCGAGGATGAGAATCATCGAACGCGGGTCGCCGAGTACAGGTGGCTGTCCGGGAACTGCGTCGCCCCCAGCACCTTCCCCACGATGATCACCGCGGTCCGCTTGATGCCCGCCGCGGCGACCTGGGCGGCGATGTCGTCGAGGGTGCCCCGCAACACGACCTCGTCCGCGCGCGAGGCGTACGCGACGACCGCGACCGGGCAGTCCGCGCCGTAGTTGGGCACCAGCTCCGCGACCACGTCCGCGATCCGCTGCACGGCCAGGTGCAGCACGAGCGTCGCGTTCGACCGCCCCAGCGTGTCCAGGTCCTCGCCCTCCGGCATCGGCGTGGCCCGCTGCGACGTCCGCGTGAGGATGACGGTCTGCCCGACGCCCGGAACGGTCAGCTCGCGCTGCAACGACGCCGCCGCGGCCGCGAACGCCGGCACCCCCGGCGTCACGTCGTAGCCGATGCCCAGCGCGTCCAGCCGCCGCATCTGCTCGGCCATCGCGCTGAACACCGCCGGGTCGCCGGAGTGCAACCGCGCCACGTCCAGTCCGGCCTCGTCGGCCGCCACCAGCTCAGCGATGATCTCGTCGAGCGTCAGGTTCGCCGTGTCGACCAGCCGTGCGCCGTCCGGGCAGAACTCCAGCAGCTCCACCGGAACGAGCGCACCGGCGTACAGGCACACCGGCGAGGAGGCGATCAGGTCGCGGCCCCGCACGGTGATCAGGTCGGCGGCACCGGGTCCGGCGCCGATGAAGTGCACGGTCACTTGGTCACGCTCCACGTCGTCACCGGCATGTGCGGCCGCCAGCCGGTGAACCCGCCGACGGCGGACCCGCGGTTGACCGCGATCCGCACCAGGTCCCCGCCGAGCCGCGCGTACCACTGCGCCACAACGGCTTCCGACTCCAGCGTCACCGCGTTGACCACCAGTCGTCCACCGGAACCCAGTGCGTCCCAGCAGAACTGCACCACGCCGGGCACCGTCAGCCCGCCGCCGATGAAGATCGCGTCGGGCTTCTCCAGCCCCTCCAACGCCTCCGGCGACCGCCCGACGAGCACCTGCACACCCGGCACGCCCAGCGCGGCGGCGTTGCGCACGATCCGTTCGGCCCGCACCGCGTCCTGCTCGACGGCGATGGCCCTGCACGTCGGGTGCGTGCGCGCCCACTCGATCGCGATGGACCCCGACCCCGCGCCGACGTCCCACAACAGCTGCCCCGGCAACGGCGCCAGCTGCGCCACCGACACCGCCCGCACCTCGCGCTTGGTGAGCTGGCCGTCGGTCTCGTAGGCGTCGTCGGGCAGTCCCGGCACCCGCGAGTACCCCGGTCCGCTGAACTCGACGGCGATCACCGACAGCGGGTCCGCGAGCTGCCCCGACCACGGGTAGACCCGCTCGTGCGGCCCGCCCAGCTGCTCCAGCACCGTGATCGGTCCCGCCAGCGCCGCCACGGCCTCGGCGTCCCCGCCGAGCACCAGCACCCGCCGCCCGGCCGTGAGCGCGGGTCGCAGCAGGTCGACCGACCGCCCCACCAGCGAGACGACCTCGACCTCGTTCAACGCCCACCCGAGCCGCGCGCACGCGAGCGACACCGACGACGGGTGCGGGATGACGGTGACGCGCGGCCCCAGCATGCGCACGAGCGTCGTGCCGATGCCGTGGAACATGGGGTCGCCGGAGGCGAGCACGCACACGTCCCGGTACTTCTCGAACAACGCGGGCAGCGCCGGCACCAGCGGCGAGGGCCACGCGACCCGCTCGAACTCGCCCGGCACCAGATCGAGCTGCCGCTGCGAGCCCATCAGCACCTTCGACCGCGACACGGCGGCCTGCGCGGCGGGTGAGAGCCCGTCCCACCCGTCGGCGCCGATGCCGACGACGAGGACGTCAGACTGATCCGGAGACACGCTGCACCTGAATCTCGATCACGACCCGTGTGGGGTTGACCCGCGGCTGACGATAACGCTGCGCGTACAGCTCCTCCGCTTGGGCGACGGACTCGGCGTCCTCGCGGACGGTCGCCGGCCCCTCCAGCGCGGACCACCGGCGTCCGTCCACCTGGCACACCGTCGCGTACCCGGCCCCGCGCACGTGCCGGACCTTCCACGACGCGCCGTCCGTGATCACCCGCGCGACACCGTTCACCCGGTCGAGCGTCACTCCCACGGGCACCACGTGTGGCGTGCCGTTCGCACGCACGGTGGACAGCGTGCACAGGTGCCGTTCCGTCCAGAACTCGGTGAACTCGGGGCCGCGCTCGATCGACATGGCACGCATCATCCCCGCGCGGGGCCCGCTGACGAAATCGAGGGAGAGCACCGTCACGCGAAGTCAGGTCATCGGTTCGAGCTCCGGAGCGTCGCGACGAGCTGCCGCGCCCGCGGTTCGTCGAACTCCGCCAAGACCGCGAGCGCTTCCTGTTCGGTGGCGGCTGCCTGGCCCGGCTGTTCGGACTCCCTGAGTGCGAGGGTCAGGTTGGTGAGTGCGCACGCGAGCATCCACCGGTCGCCGGTGTCCCGGAAGGCGGTCACGGCGGTCCGGTGGAACTTCTCCGCCTCGTCCGGCCTGCCCAGTTCCCGGTAGGCCTCACCGGTGCCGTCGAGCGCCTCTGCTTCCCGGTTGCGGTCACCGAGCTGCCGCTGCGCCACCGCGGACCGCTGGTAGGAGACCAGGGAGTCGGCCACCTCTCCCCTGGCACGCTGGATTCGGCCCAACTCGGTCAGCCAGTACGCCTCCCAGGCGACGTGGTGGTCCTGTTCGGCGATGGCGAGCGCTCGCCCGATCGACTCCGCCGCCGCGTCGAGCTCGCCGTTCTCCCGCTGGGCCGCGGCCAGCAGGAACCACGCGTTCCCCTCGTAGGCACGGTCGCCGAGGTCCCGGTAGGTCTGCACGGAACGGCCGAGGGCGTCGACCGCGGCCGGGAGCTCCGCGAGGTCGTAGCTGGCACCGCCCAGGTTGGTCATCGCCAGTGCCTGCCAGCGGCGGTCACCGAGCTCTTGAGCGATCTCCAGGCACTGCCGGAAGCGCTCGATGGCAGGAGTGAGCCTTCGGCGGCGCCACTCGAGCAGTCCGAGGGCGTTGACCGACACCATCTCCCCGTAGCGGTCGCCGCTCTCCGCGCGGAGGGCCAGTGCCCGCGAATGACATTCCTCGGCGCGCTCCAGCTGCTGCGACTGGAGGTAGGCCTTGCCGAGGCTGTCGAGCACCTCGCCCTGGGCTGCCAGGTCGCCGATCCGCTCCGCGGCCGCCAGCCCGGCGGAGCTGGTCTCGATCCAGTCCTCGAACGGGTTGCGGCTGACGTAGATGCTGCGCAACAGCACCGGCAGCCGCCACGCGACGTCGTCCCGGCCGGCCGAGACGGCGGTGCGGACGGCGGCGACGAGGTTCGCCCGCTCACGTTCGTACCAGTCGAACGCCTCGCCCCGGTCCGAAAAGGACACAGGAGTCGTGTTCGCGGGCAAGGGTGTCAGGACGACGCGCCGGTCGAGTGGTGCGATGACCGCTGTCGCGTTCGACAACGTGTGGAGGTACCAGCTCAGTCCCCGGTCCACGGCGTCCCTTCTGGCAGCGGCATCTTCATGGTGGAACGCCTGTTGTGCCGCGTAGATGCGCAACAGGTCGTGGAACTGGAACCGGTTCGGCGCGTGCTGTTCCAGCATGTGCGCGCCGATCAGCACGTCGAGCAACTTCCTGGTCTCGGACAGACCGAGGCCGCCGAGCGCGGCCGCCGCGGTGACGCCGAACTCCGCTCCGGGGTGGAGTCCGAGCAGCCGGAACAACCGGGCGGCATCCGCGTGCAAAGCCCGGTAGGACCAGGCGAAGACGGTCCGCACGGCATCCGACTCGTCGTCCTGGTCGGCGGTCAGCGCGTCCCACAGCGCCGACTCGTCGCGCAGATCGTCGATCAGTTCGTTCAGCATCATCAGCGGACGGCTCGACGCGCGTTCCGCGGCGATGCGCAACGCCAGGGGCAGCCGCGCGCACAGCCTCGCCAGCTCGACCAGGTCGGTCGTGTCGTCGTCGCGCCGGTAGCCGCTGGTGACCGTGCGCAGCAACCGAACCGCCTCCTCCTCGGAGAGCATGTCGAGCACGAGCCGCCGAGCACCGTCGCGGGCCACCAGCCCGGAGAAGCGGTTGCGGCTGGTGATCAGGACCAGGCACGTGGAGCTGCCGGGCAGCAGCGGCCGCACCTGGCCGGGACTCGCCGCGTTGTCCAGGACGACCAGCACGCGCCGGTCGGCGAGCAGCGAGCGGAACAACGCCGACCGGTCCTCCAGGGCGACCGGAATCGTTGTGGCCGGCACGCCGAGCCCCCGCAGGAACCGTTCCAGCGCCTGCTCGGCCGTCACCGGCGCGCCGGGGTCGTAGCCGCGGAGGTTGACGTAGAGCTGGCCGTCCGGGAACCGGTGCCGGACGCTGTGCGCCCAGTGCAGTGCGAGCGACGTCTTGCCGACACCGGCCGTGCCGGTGATCAGGTAGACGGCGACCGGTTCCTCGTCGGCCTGCTCCAGCACCTCGTCGAGCCGGGCGAGCTCGTGCAGTCGATTCACGAACCCGCTCGTGCCACCGGGCAGCTGGTTCGGCCGCGGCAACGGCCGTTCGTGGTCGCGCGGACCGTGGAAGTGGATGCCGCCTTCGACATCCCTCGCCTGCACCACGTCGGCGGCGGACCCGGAGACCGAGGAGCTCGGCTGAAGCCGGTCGTCCGGCTCCATCACCGGCTCCGCAGCGGTGGCCCCAACGACTCGACCTCACGTGCGAAGTACGTGCTGATCGGTTCCGCCTTCTCGTACAGCCGTGTGATGAACTCGCGACAACGGAGCACCGGAGAGGCACCCGTGTAGAGCACTGCGCCCCGCAGACGCCCGTTCTCCTCATAAAGGATCTCGTACATCACGTCGTCGCCCAAGGTGATCAGCTCGGGCAGCAGGCTCTTTTCCTCGAAGCGCGCGACCTCCTGCCGGAGCAGGATCCGAGTAGGGCCGCCGAGCTGATCCCTGACGCGGAGCAGGTGCAGTTCCCACCTCAGGTAGTCCGTCAGCGGATGCTCCACTATTCGCACTCGGGAGGTGACGAACCCCGCGTTCTCGATCTTCGCGTAATGCGCACGCAGAGCCGGCCTGCGTTCGTCCAGGAGCGCGAGGGACCGGTGCCAGTCGCCCTCGTGGAACGCCTCCCAGCTGTCGTCCCCCGGCTCCTCGAAGTGCTGCAGCCGTTCGAGCTTCCAGAAGCCGGACCGGCCGCTGTTCCAGAAGCGCCGGTCGAAGTCGTCGAGGTATGCGTCTCCGAGCAGCAGCTCGCCTTCCGCACCACCGAACAGGTCATGCATCGGGGATGTCCGCCTTCGCCGCGATCACCATTCCCCGCGGCAGCACGACGAGCCGCTCGTCCGCGCCGACGCTGACGCCGTCCGGCAGGCGCCCCGCGTACTCCGGGGTGAGGTCGCGGCCGATGACCGCGACGTCGCCGTTGTCGAGCTCCCAGATGTCAGGGCACTTGGACTCACCACCGCTGGCGGCTTCGTCGGACTCACCGCCGCTGCCCGGTTCCTGCGGTGCGATTCCCCAGCGCCGGGAAAAGTCAGCCGACGGATTCGGTTGCCATATGTTTGTGGACATAACAAGAATGTCCTTTCTCCCCAAACGTAAGAGAATCAAGGTTAGCACCGAAAACATCGGAACCACGAAGCCGTTCTTCCACCGATCGTATGAACCTCAATAGCGAACGGCCCGTCACGAAGGTGACGGGCCGTTTGCATGATCGAGCGCCTACGGGTAGTTGACGACGTTCACCGGCACGGTTCCCGGCGGCGTCACCCCTCCCGTCTCGTTGACCACGTGTGTGATGGTCCCCTTGTAGTTGAGCGACACGGTCAGCAGGTTGTGCAGCCGCACCCCGGACCGGTTGGGCACCTCGAACGCGTGGTGGGCCCGCACCGACGGGTTGACGTTGAAGAAGCAGTAGCTGCCGAGCCCCCACGCCTCGTGCGTGGTCACGTTGTCCGCGACCTTGTAGGCCGCGTAGCCGGCCAGGCCGTTCGGCGAGTTCCACACCGCCTGGTTCGGCACGTCGTAGGGCATCTCGTTCTGGAAGAAGATCGTCCGCCCGTTGTTGCCATTCCAGATGACCTGGTACTTCTGGTAGTGCTCGACGAACAGGCCGGTGGCCAGCACGTTGTTGCCGTTGACGACGACACCGGTGTCGCCGATGGCCTCGTTCCACCCGTAGGTGCCGGCGTTGCCGTGGTCGGCGCGCCAGACCCAGGTGTGGTCGATGATCGTGTCGTTGCTGTTGACGACGAGGCTGTTCGTGGCCTTGCCGGCGATGGCGCCGCCGACGCGGAAGAACACGTCCTGCAACGTGATCGGGTTCGCCGAGTGCGAGGCCGACGAGCCGGGTGTGCCGACGGTCAGCAGCGACTGCGACAGGGTCGTGCCGGCGTCGAACAGGACGCCCTTGATCCGCACGCCGTCGACGTCGGCGACCTGCATGGCCGTGACGCCGTTCTGCGGCACGATCGTCGCGTACCCGATGCCGAGCACGACGGTGTTCGGCCGGGTGATCTGCAGCGTCTGGTTGACGTTGTAGATGCCGGGCGTGAAGAACAGGTTGCAGCCCTGGGCCAGCGCCGCGTTGATCGTCGAGGCGGTGTCACCGGACTTGACGACGTAGAACTGGCTCATCGGCAACGACGAACCGGGCGTGCCGCCGTTGATCCACGACGCACCGGAGGCGTTGGTGCGCAACGAGGGCAGGAACACCCGGTAGGCACCGTTCTCGAAGTACAGGTACGGCACGTCGCGCGAGACCGGCGTGGTCGCGAGGGTCGTCGACGGCGGGTTCGGGAACGTGGTCGCCGGAGCGCCGGGCGTCCCGGAGAACACCATGTTCCACACGCCGCCGTTCCAGCTGCCGTAGTTGGAGTCGCGGGTGTACCACTGCTGCTGCGACACCGACGCCGTCTGCCCGGACACGCGCGTGTCGGCGGTGTAGCCACCGGACGCGAAGCCGTAGGAGGCCGGGTAGAGCGCCAGGTTGCCGCGGATGTCCATGCGGCGGAACGGCGCGGCTTGTGCGACGGCCCAGCGGTTGGTGCCGTTGCTGGGGTTCACGGCCATGTTCTCGGCCGAGCGCCAGAAGTTCTGCAGCGCCACGCCCTGGTCGGACTCGTTGAACGCGTCCACGGTGATGTCGCCGTTGATGACCACGTCACCGGGGTTGCGGCCCAGACCCGCGACGGACGTGTAGTAGCCGACGTCGTCGTGGACGTTGTACGTGCCCGGCTTGAACAGGTGCGCGACCCGCCGCGGCGCCATCTGCGCCGTCAGCGTGTCTTTTTGCATGTTGAAGTCCGCGTCCAGCTGCGTCTGGATGCTCGCCGCCGACATGCTCGGGTCGAAGATCCGGGTGTTCGGCCCGAAGTTCGGCGTGTTGGACTGCACGCAACCCTGCTGCGTGCCGATGGTGTAGGTGGCGCTGCCCACGGACGAGTTCGCGAGCCCGGACTTGATGCCGATCGCGTTGATGGTCCTGGAGTTCGGCACCGAGATCGGCCCGCTGTAGACCGGGGAGGACGCCGTCGGCGTCGAACCGTCCACTGTGTACCGGATGGTCGCGCCGGAGGTGGCGGTGGAGATCGTCACCGTCTGCCCGGACGTGTAGGCGCCGCCCGGTGGGCTGAACGTGGGAGTGGCGACCGGTGCCTGCGTGCTGCCGTGCGTGTAGGTGAAGTGCGGCGTGTCGTACTGGGGGCCGCTCTTCTCGTAGGTGAACCAGTACTCGACCACCGTGCCCGCCGACAGCGACCCGACGGACTTCTGCCACGTCCCGCCGTTGTTGGTCATCCGGAAGTTCTGCTGGGGCGTGTTGGTGATCAGGTAGTGGACGTCCACGTACAGAGCGGGCGTCGTCGGCGTGAAGTTGATCCTCGCCTCGGACGTGCTGACGGACGTCACGTTCTGCGTGTAGTCCGCCGCCGCCGAAGCGGTGTCGGACGCGGCTAATGAAGCCAGCACAACGGCAACGGCAGCGAAGCCGGCCTGCAATCTCGTCTTTGAGAGCGCTCTCACACCTGATGACGGTAAACGGCGCGGGTCCGCGGGACAAGCGCCGTTTCCACCCGAACGGGTCCGTACCTTGAAACGACTTCAAGCAATAGCGTCGGAGGCCATGACCTACTCCACCGCGTACAGCCGTGACCTCGGCAACGAGCTGCGCCTCATCCGGGAGACGAGCACGTCGCTGCACGGCCGCGCCATGGCGAACCGGCTCGGCTGGGACCCGAGCAAGGTCTCCACCATCGAACACGGGAAGGCGCACGCGAGCGCGGGCGACATCATCCAGTACCTGACGGTGTGCGGCAAGGACCTGGAGTACATCGAGGCTTTTCAGGCCCGGTACCGGCACGCCTTCGACCCGTACTTCGCCCAGATGCCGGAGAACCTGCGCACGCTCATGATGGCCGAGTCGCTGGCCACGAAGATCACCTGGGTGGAGACCAGCACCGCCCCTGGTCTCGTCCAGACAGCCGAGTACGCCGATGCGCTGTACCGCAACGCAGGGCTGATCCCGCCGGAGAAGGTCGCCGCGCGGGTGAAAGTGCGGATGGAGCGGCAGACGATCCTCCGGCGTGCCAGAAGGCCGGACGTTCGCATCTACGTCCTCGAACGCGCGCTGCGGACCCACGTCGGCGACGACCGGATCATGGAGGACCAGTACCTGCAGCTGCTGTTCAACACCTACATCGTGCGGATCGTGCCGGATGACGCCATCGTGCTGACAGCGGGTTGTGCGCTGATGGAGTTCGAGAAGGCCCCTGCGCTGGTCTACACCGACACCGAGATGGCCCAGGTGTTCGCCCAGGACGAGCCCGCGGTCGAGGTCGCCACCCACCTGTTCCAGCGACTGGAAGCGCTCGCCTTGGATCAGGAACAATCGAAGCGCAAGCTGATGGAGTACATCAGCCGACTTCGAGGGGAATCTGATGGCGCGGGAACGGATCTGGCGTAAGAGCAGCTACAGCACCGGCGGTGACAGCAGCGCCTGTGTCGACGTGTCGCTCGACCACAACGCGCTGGTGCGGGACTCGAAGAACGTGAGCGGCGACGTGCTCACGTTCTCGACCCCCGCTTGGCGCTCGCTGGTCGCACACGTCGGCTCGCGCTGAGACGGAGCACCCTCGGAGAACAGAGCCGTGGTGGAGCTGGAAGCCTGGTACGAGGAGGACCAGGACGACGCCGTGATCGTCCGCACCCCGGCCGAGCTGGACGCCGTGCTGGACGCCGTCGCCGGTCGGGACGGCCGCGTGCTCGTCGACCTGTACGTGGCCGAGAACCCCGGCCGCGCGAACTTCAACGTCGGGCTGCACGGCCAGGCCGGTCGGGGCGCGCTGTACTACGCCGGTGGCGGGCAGAAGTGGTTCAGCACGGAAACGCCCGGAACCGACTGGGGTTCCGCCGAACCGGTCCTGTACTACCTGATGAGTTCGGACACCGAGTACCCGGCCGACTCCGAGATCCCGCTGGACGTCGTGCGCCGGGCCGCCCACGAGTTCATGACCACCGGCGGCGAGCGCCCGGTCGCGCCCGCCTGGAGGGCCGCTCCGGACTGGTGGTGAGCGGCCCGCCGGCAGCCCTCACGTGCCCCGGTTCGCGTTGAGGTAGTTGTAGATCGTGTAGCGGGTCACCGCGAGCACGCTCGCCAGGTGGTCGACCGAGTCGCGGATCAGGAAGAACCCCGCCTCGTCCAGCACCCGCACGACCTGCGACTTGTGCACCTTCTTCATCAGCTCGACCGGCACCCCGACGTCGGCGATCGCCTTCTCGACGAGCACCCGTTGGAGTGTGTCCACGTCCTGCGGGAACGACTCGACCGGCCCGGACGCCTCGTGCGCGGCGAGCTTGTTGACGCACAGGCAGCCCACCGCCACCCCGGCCGCGTCGCGCACGAAGGTCGTCGACGACCAGATCGCGCGGCCGTCCGGCGCGTAGGTCTCGTAGCCGGGCATGTCGGTCGTCGTGCCGCGGCGGACCAGGCCGAGCAGCAGGTCCGTCATCGGGCCGCCCACCTGGCGGCCGGTGAGCGAGCCGGCGATCGCGATGATCGAGTTCGGCAGCCGGGACAGGTCGTGCACCACGACCTCGGTGTCCGGGCCCAGTGCCGTGGCAAGGCTGTCGACCGTCGGCACCAGCGCCGACAGCGCCGCCGGCATGGTCGAGACCGACGGACCGGACAGCGACCGCAGCGCCGACCGGACGCGTTCGAGGGTGCCGCGGGTGGTCGTGGCGTGCGGGGACAGGCGGACGTGCTCCGGGCGGACGGTGGCGGTGACGCCGAACGACTTCAGCGCCTCCCCCACGACCGGCGCGGCCTCGGCCGTAGTGAACGCCAGGATGCCGGCGCGGCGGTCGCGGGTGGAGACGACCTCGCCGCCGCACGACAGCACGATCTCCTCCAGTTCGGCGACGACCTCGGTGACGGCGGTGTCGAGCGCGCTCACGCCCGCCAGCTCGACGAGCTCCAGCGCCTCGGCGAACGCGCCGGACACGACCGGGGAGAGGTTGGTGACGTTCCACGCCGCCGCGTCGGGGGCCGCGGCGTGCACGGCGTTGTCGAACAGGCCCGCGTCCACCGCGCCCGTCCACCCGGACAGCACGGGCTGGAGCCGTTCCAGCGCGCGGTCCGACAGCACCACGAAACCGGTGCTCCACCCGGCCCGCAGCCACTTCTGGCCGCCGACCACGAGCACGTCGGCCACCTCCCACGGTTCGTCGACCACGCCGAAGCCCTGGATGCCGTCCACGATCAGCAGGCGGTCGCCGACGGCCTCGCGCAACGCCGCCAGGTCCGCCCGGTAGCCGGTGCGGAAGTCCACGGCGGACACCGACAGCGCGGACACCTCGGGCGTCAGCGCGCCGACGACCGAGGACGCCGTCACCGCGCCGTCGAGCACCACCGACGGCAGGCCCGCGCGCACCCACGGGTACGTGTTCGACGGGAACTCCGCCGCCGAGTACATGACGGTGCCGGTCAGGCCGAACGCGGCCTGGAAGAGGCCGGTCGACGTGTTCGGCACGAGCGCCACGTGGTCGGTGTCGGTGCGGCACAGCCGCGCGGCGGCGGCCTTGACGCGCTGCTCCTCGCGCATCAGCGTGTCCACCGTGGCGGGACCGGCGAGCGACGCCTGCTCCATCAGCCGGGTCGTGGCCGCCACCACCGGGATCGACGGGGGGCCGAAGCGGGCGAAGTCGAGGTACCCCTCCGGTTCGCGGAACTGGGCGAGGTACGAGGAGTTGGTCACCTAGAGCACCTTTGCGAGGAACTGCCGCGTGCGCGGCTGCTGCGGGTTGTCGAGCACGTCGGCCGGGGTGCCGGACTCGACGACCGCGCCGTCGACGAGGAACACCACGCGGTCGGCGACCGAGCGGGCGAAGCCGATCTCGTGGGTGACCACGATCATCGTCATGCCGTCGCGGGCGAGACCGGTCATCACGTCGAGCACCTCCCCGACGAGCTCGGGGTCCAGCGCCGACGTGGGCTCGTCGAACAACATCAGCTTGGGTTTCATCGCCAGCGCGCGGGCGATCGCAACACGCTGCTGCTGGCCGCCGGACAGCTGCGCCGGGTAGGCGCCGGCCTTCTCCGCGAGCCCGACCCGTTCCAGCAGGTCGCGCGCCTCGGCGACGGCGGTGGCCCGGTCGACGCCGAGCACGTGCACCGGGCCCTCGAAGACGTTCTCCAGCGCCGTGCGGTGCGGGAACAGGTTGAACCGCTGGAACACCATGCCCACGTCACGGCGCTGCCGGGCGACGTCGCGCTCCTTCAGCTCGTACAGCTTGCCGCCGGCCGCGCGGAACCCGACCGGCACGCCGTCGACCCAGATGCGGCCCGCGTCGATGGTCTCCAGGTGGTTCACGCAGCGCAGGAACGTCGACTTGCCGGCACCGGACGGCCCGAGCAGGCACACGACCTCACCCCGCTCGACCTCCAGGTCGATGCCCTTGAGCACCTCGGTGTGACCGAACGACTTGCGGACATCGACCGCCTCAACGAGGGCCATACGCACGCTCCAGGTAGTGCTGCCCGACCGACGCCAGCGACACCATCACCAGGTACCAGGCCGCGGCGGCGAACAGGGTCTCCATGATCTCCAGGTTGCGCGAGGCGATGTTGTTCGCGGCGTGGATGAGCTCCAGGAACGCGATCACCGACGCCATCGACGTGCCCTTGATCATGTTGATGAAGTTGTTGCCGGTCGGTGGGATGATCACGCGCATGGCCTGCGGCAGGACCACCCGCCGCAACGTCGTCGCCGGCGTCATGCCGATCGACTTGGCCGCCTCGGTCTGACCGGGGTCCACGCTGGACAGACCTGCGCGGACGATCTCGGCCATGTAGGCGCTCTCGTTCAGCCCCAGCCCCAGCAACGCCGCCACGAACGCGGTCATCACCACGTTCGTCGGCACGCTGAACACCATCGGGATGCTGATGTTCTGGAAGACGAGCGCGAGGTTGAACCAGATGAGGATCTGCAGCAGCACCGGCAGGCCGCGGAACAGCCAGATGTAGCCGATGGCGAACCACCGTGCGACCGGGTTGGTGCTCAGCCGCATCAGCGCGACCACCACGCCGAGCACGATCGCGCCGCCCTGCGCGGCGATGGCCAGCACGATGGTGTTGACCAGGCCTTCGAGCATGACGGGGTGCGTGAAGAACCCCGGGACGTGCTCCCACTGGATCTGTGCCTCCGCCATCGCCCAGCCCAGGCCGGCGATGATGATGACGATGATCCCCGCGCTGACCCACCGCCACGGGTGGCTCAGCGGGACGACGACGAGCTCATGATCCTGCTTCTGATCGTGCATCTGATCGACGTCACTTGCCATTGATCGCAGCCTTGCCGATCGCACCCTGCTTGATGTCCCAGTTGCCGAGGATCTTGGCGTAGGTGCCGTCGTCGATCAGTGCCTGCAGCGCGCCCTTGACCGCCTCGCTGAGCTTGGCGTTCTGCTTGTTCACGCCGATGCCGTACGGGCCGCCGTTGATCGGGGCGAGCTCGACGACCTCGAAGAACGCGCCGTCACCCGCGGTCTTGGCGACGTACACGGCGGTCGGCAGGTCGTTGAGGATCGCGGCGACGCGGCCGGTGCGCAGCTGGTTCTGGTTGCCGGTGTCGCTGTCGGTGACGCTGACCTGCACCTCGGGCTTGCCCGCGGCGACGCAGCGCTGGCTCTGCTCCTTGGCGAACGTCTCCTGCGAGCTGCCGAGGTTCACCGCCACCCCCTTGCCGCAGAGGTCGTCGGGTCCCTTGACGCCCTGCGGGTTGCCCTTCTGCACCATGATCGTGATGCCGGAGGTGAAGTAGTCGACGAAGTCGATCTTCTGCTGACGTTCGGCGGTGTCGTTCATCGCCGCCATCGTCACGTCGACCCGGCCGGTCTCCAGGCTCGTGATCAGCGAGCTGAATGCCATGTCGCTGTGCTCGGCCTTGAGCCCGATCTTGGCGGCGATCGCGGTGATCAGGTCGACCTCCGACCCCTGCGGGGTCTTGCCGTCCTCCTTGTAGAAGTTGTTCGGCGGGTTCTGGATGTTCGACCCGACCCGCAGCTTGCCGGTCTGCGCGATGGCCGGGGGCACGAGCGCGGCGAGCGCGTCGTCCTTCTGGACGCTCGACAGGTCCGAGGACGGCGGGGTGGTCGTCTGCGCGTTGTCAGACGTGCCGCCACACGCGGTGAGCGTGGCGACGAGCAGCGTGGTCACGAGCAGGCGCGGCTTCATGGCCGGGAACCTACAACGCTCCGTTGAAGACGTCCACAAAAAGTTGAAATCCACGCCTGTCCCAGTGCACGCGGGGAGCTTTCGTACTCGTAGAGGGCACGCGGGGTCCCCGCGTGCCCGGAGGGGCGGGAATTCTGGGGGCGGTTGGGGCGTTGGGAGGGGCGAGCCAACTACGAGGAGGAACAGATGGCGACGGTCGAGCTGACCACGGAGAACTTCGACGAGGTGGTCGGCGGTTCCGGCATCGTCCTGGTCGACTTCTGGGCCGAGTGGTGCGGGCCGTGCCGTGCGTTCGCGCCGACGTACGAGGCGGCGTCGGAGAAGCACGAGGACCTGGTGTTCGGCAAGGTCGACACGGAGGCGCAGCAGGAGCTCGCGGCCACGTTCGGCATCCGGTCGATCCCCACGTTGATGATCGTGCGCGAGGGTGTCGTGCTGTTCGCCCAGCCGGGTGCGCTGCCGGGCAACGCGCTGGACGACCTGATCGAGCAGGCCCGCGGCGTGGACATGGAAGAGGTCCACGCGAAGGTCAAGCAGGCGCAGGAACAGGGCTGACCTCCCGCGAAACACCCATGTCGGTGATTCGCGCGGGGCTACTCCGGGTAGCCGAGTCGCATGAACACCGACACGTCGACCGCACAGCTGGTCAACCAGCTGTCCGAGCAGGTGAGCAGGCTCGCACGCGATGAGATTCGCCTCGCGGTCGCCGAGCTCAAGGACAAGGGCAAGCACGCCGGTGTCGGCGCCGGGTTGTTCGGCGCGGCCGGCGTGTTCGCGTGGTGGGGCGGGCTGAGCGTCGTCGCCGGCCTGGTCCTCGCCCTCTCCCTCGTGCTGCCCGGGTGGGCGGCTGCCCTCATCGTCGCCGCCGGGCTCCTCCTGATCGCCGGTGTCCTGGCGCTGGTGGGGCGCTCGCAGGTCAAGCAGGCCGCTCCGCCCGTGCCGCGGCAGGCGGTGGAGAACGTCCAGCGCGACATCGCGACGATCAAGGAGAGTGCGCACCGATGACCGATCCCAGGGAGCAGTTGCAGCGGGACGTCGAACGCACCCGCCGTGAGCTCGGCGAGACCGTGGAGGCGTTGGCGCACAAGGTCGACGTGCCGGGTCGTGTGAAGGAGCAGGCGCACGAGACGGTCGTGCGGATGACCGCGGCGACCGACCAGGCCGTGGCGTCGCTGCCCGAACCGGTGGCGCAGCAGGTGCAGAAGGCGCGTCAGCACCCGCTGGCGATCGGAGCGGTGCTGATGGCACTCGTGCTCCTCATCTGGAAGCTGTCCAGGAGGAACGGATGAAGCTGCTGTACCGCCCACTCGGAATGCTGCTCGGTGCGCTGGGCGGCATGGCCGCCACGGCGATCTTCGGGCAGATCTGGAAGGTCGTCGCCGGCGACAAGGAAGCGCCCAGCGCGACCATGAAGGACCGCCGCTGGCGCGAGGTCCTGCTCGCCGCCGCACTGCAGGGAGCGATCTTCGGCCTGGTCAAGGCCGCGATCGACCGCGGTGGCGCCGTCGGCTTCCAGAAGGCCACGGGCAAGTGGCCCGGTGACGAGGAAGACTGACCACCGCACCACCACGGCACGACACGAGCCGGTCCGCGCCCACCCGCGGACCGGCTCGTCGTGGTCCTGCGGGCGTTTGAACCCTCAACTACTCTGGTCGGCATGCCACAGCCAGAGGGTGCCGAGCTGGACGCGATCAGGGCCAAGCGCGACGAGCTGCGCGAACGCTACGTGAAGCCGTTGGCCGACCGCGGCGGCTCACCGACGCAGGGCGTCCACCACATCGCGCTAATCTGCCGCGACGTCGAGGAGACGATCCGGTTCTACCAGGAGTTCCTCGGCTTCCCGCTCGTGGAGCTCGTGGAGAACCGCGACTACCGCGGCTCCAGCCACTTCTTCTTCGACCTCGGCAGCAAGAACCTGCTGGGGTTCTTCGACTTCCCCGGTCACGACCACCCGCCGTTCTCCGAGACGATCGGCGCCGTGCAGCACCTGGCGCTGTCCATCTCGCCGGAGCGGTTCGACGCGATCAAGGCCAAGCTCGACGAGGACGGGGTCGAGTACCTGGGGCCGGATCGGGGCGTCGAGGACAGCCTGTACATCCGCGACCCCAACGGTGTAGGGATTGAGTTCTACCGGGAAGAGCTGGGCAAGTTCGAAGGCTCGACGCTCGTCAACTGAAGGAGTCGCAGAGTGGCGCAAGAGGTCAAGGGCATCGTCGCCAGGGGCAAGGGACAACCCGTCGAGCTGACCTCGGTGCTGGTGCCCGACCCCGGACCCGGTGAGGCCGTGGTGAAGGTGCAGGCGTGCGGCGTCTGCCACACCGACCTGCACTACCGCGAGGGCGGCATCAACGACGAGTTCCCGTTCCTGCTCGGGCACGAGGCGGCCGGTGTCGTCGAGTCCGTGGGCGAGGGCGTCGCCGACCTCGAACCCGGCGACTTCGTGGTGCTCAACTGGCGCGCGGTCTGCGGCACGTGCCGTGCGTGCAAGCGCGGCAAGCCGTGGTACTGCTTCTCGACGTTCAACGCGACGCAGCCGATGACGCTGACCGACGGCACGAAGCTGTCGCCCGCGCTGGGCATCGGCGCGTTCGCCGAGAAGACGCTGGTCCACTCGGGACAGTGCACGAAGGTCGACCCGTCCGCGCGGGCCGCGGCCGTGGGCCTGCTGGGCTGCGGTGTCATGGCCGGTGTGGGCGCGGCGGTGAACACCGGTGGTGTCACGCGCGGCGACTCGGTGGCCGTGATCGGCTGCGGTGGTGTCGGTGACGGCGCGATCGCCGGTGCGCGCCTCGCGGGTGCGGCGAAGATCATCGCCGTGGACACGGACCCGCGGAAGCTGGAGTGGGCCAAGGGTTTCGGTGCCACGCACACGGTCAACGCCCGCGAGGTCGACGACGTGGTGACGGCGATCCAGGACCTGACCGGCTCGTTCGGCGCGGACGTGGTGATCGACGCGGTCGGCCGCCCGGAGACGTGGAAGCAGGCGTTCTACGCCCGCGACCTCGCCGGGACGGTCGTGCTGGTCGGCGTCCCGACGCCGGACATGACGCTGGAGATGCCGCTGATCGACTTCTTCTCGCGCGGCGGGTCGCTCAAGTCCTCCTGGTACGGCGACTGCCTGCCCTCGCGGGACTTCCCGCTGCTGGTCGACCTCTACCAGCAGGGCCGGTTCGACCTGGACGCGTTCGTCACCGAGGAGATCGCGCTGGACGGCGTCGAGGGCGCGTTCGAGAAGATGCACCACGGCGACGTGCTGCGATCGGTCGTGGTGTTCTGATGGCGCTGCGGGTGGACCACACCGTCACGTCCGGCACGTTCTCGCTGGACGGCGAGACGTTCGACGTCGACAACAACGTCTGGGTGATCGGCGACGACAGGGAGTGCGTCGTCATCGACGCACCGCACGACGTGGACGCGATCCTGGCGGTCGTCGGCAGCCGCCGGGTCAAGGCGATCCTGCTGACCCACGCCCACGACGACCACGTGCGGGTCGCTCCCGACCTCGCGCACGCCACGGGTGCTCCCCTGGCGCTGCACCAGGCCGACCGGGTCGTGTGGGAGCTGACCCACACGGGCGTCACCCCGCACGAGGCGTTGCAGGACGGCCAGGTGCTCACGGTGGCCGGCGAGGAGATCCACGTGCTGCACACGCCGGGCCACTCGCCCGGCGCGGTGTGCTTCTACGTGCCGTCGCTGGGCGCGGTGTTCACCGGTGACACGCTGTTCCAGGGCGGTCCGGGCGCGACCGGCCGGTCGTTCTCCGACCGGCCGACGATCGAGCGATCGATCCGGGAGAAGCTCTTCGAGCTGCCCGGCGGCACCGTGGTGCACACCGGCCACGGCGAGGACACCACGATCGACGCCGAACGCTTCTGACCCCTGCCGGCCACGTCAGAACCGCGGGGGCCGCTTCTCCAGGAACGCCGACACGCCCTCCGCGTAGTCGGCGCTGGAGGCGGCCTCCGCGTACAGCGCCCGCACGAAGTCGTCCTCGTGGCCACCGTCGGTGATCGAGTTGACGATCTTCTTCGCCCCGCGCACGCTCACCTGCGCACGCCCGGCGATCTGTGCCGCCAGTTCCCCGACGCGCGCGCCGAGGTCCGCGACGACCTCGTTGACCAGCCCGATCCGCAACGCGGTCGCCGCGTCGATCAGGTCGGCGGAGAACAGGATCTGCTTCGCCCACGCCGGGCCGACCACGTCGACGAGCTGCTTGGTGGACGTGAAGTTGTAGACGATGCCCAGTTTCGCCGGGGTGATCCCAAACCGCGCGCCGGCCGCCGCCACCCGGAGGTCGCAGGCGAGGGCGATCTCGCAGCCGCCGCCCACGCAGAACCCGGACACCGCCGCGATGGTGGGCTTGTCGAGCTGCACGATGGCGCGCTCGCCGTTGTGCACAGCTTCCCCGTAGCGCGCGGCACCCTCCGCGCCCCGGCGCAGGGTGGAGAACTCCGCGATGTCCGCGCCGGCCGAGAAGTGCTCGCCACCCCTGATGACCAGCACGCGGACGCTGTCGTCGGCGGACACGCGGGCCATCAGGCCGGGCAGTGCGGACCACATCTCGTAGCTCATCGCGTTGCGCTTGGCCGGCCGGTCGATCGTCAGCGTGGCGACCGGACCCGCCGTTGACAGCTGAAGGAATTCACTCACTTGCCGCACGATACAGCGCGCATTCGGCGCACATCCCGGCTCTTGTTCGGGTAGGAACGCGGTCACGCCGTTGTGACGTCCGTTGTCGAACAAGGGAGGAACGCGTGACCGCGGCCGGCATCGGCGCTGCCACCCTGCGCACCTTCGCGACGCGGTTGCGCGGCAGCGCCCCCGTCTCCGCGCGCATCCTCTCCGAGCTGGCGAGCGAGCTCGACCGGGGCGGCCCGGTGGCCGACCTGCTCTGCTCGCACAGCGCGGTGCACAGCCCGCTGTTCGGCATCCAGGCGCTGGCCGGGGTGCGGCTGCTGATGCTGTCGGGGCGGGCGCCGGAGCTGAGCGAGCGGTTCGCCGGCGCGCACGCGGCGGCGATGGCGGGCGCGTCGGACTCGGCGTCGCTGCTGGCGTGGCTGGCGGCGCGGCGGGCGATCGTGGAGAACCCCGGCGAGATCCTCGCGGCGCTCGACCGGACCGTGCAGCAGCACCAGCCCAAGACCGCCGGGTTCCTGTTGCGGGGCCTCACGATGATCGGCGCGCCCAAGGTCCGGTTGCTGGAACTGGGCGCGTGCGCGGGGCTGAACCTGATCCTGGACCGCTACCGCTGGTTCGGCCTCGACTGGGAGTGGGGCGACCGGGACTCGCCCGTCCGGCTGGCCGCCGCGGGACCGCGGCCACCGGAGCTCCGGATCGTCGCGCGGGCGGGCTGCGACCTGCAGCCGCGCGACCCGGCCGACCCGCGGCACGCGATGATCCTGCACTCGTTCATCCCGCCGGAGCACGACGCGCTGCGCTGGGACCTCGACGACGCCATCGAGCTCGCCGCGCAGGTCGGGGTGCGGGTCGCGCGGTCACCGGCCGGGCGGTGGCTGCGGGAGAACCTCGTGGCGCCGGACGAGAGCGACACCTGCACGGTGATCTGGCACAGCTCGTTCTGGCCGTACCTGACCGAGGACGAGCGGCTGGAGATCGAGACGACGCTGACCGCGGCGGCGGGGTCGATGCCGCTGGCGCGCGTGGCGTACGAGGCGGCCGACTTCCGGTCTACGCCGCGGTTGACGGTGACGATCTACAGCTGAACAGTCCGTGAACGGTCAATCGCGCACCGTGGTGCCCGTGGCTTCATCACCTCTAGTTTGCGATGGGTGAAAACTTTTTTCGCGACCGCTGTTCTGCTCACGACGACCCTCATCGCCGCGCCGGCGCAGGCGGCCGTCTCCGACTACGACCTCGCCCTGCACTGGGCGCCGGTGCACCACCAGGACACGGACTCGTCGGACCACGACGCGGACTACCTGTCCACAGTGGACTTCGACGGCGACTGGGACGGGCTGAACAACTGGGAGAACCAGACCCAGCTGAGCCGCCTCACCGGTGCCGCCTACTACTCGGTGGTGGAGACGGAGACCCACTGGTTCCTCGTCTACTCGTTCTTCCACCCGCGCGACTGGGACGACAAGCCGGACCCGTTCGGCCTCACGACGCACGAGAACGACCTGGAGGGCGCGCTGTTCGTGGTCCGCAAGGACGCCTCCTACGGCACGCTCGAAGCCGCCGTTACGGTGGCGCACAGCGACTTCTACTCCTACGTGCCGGCCGGGTCGCCGTACCGCAGCGGTTCGGAGACGGTCGACGGCACGCTGCTGCTCTCCGGCGGGCGGCCGGCCACGCGCCAGGAGGCCAAGGGCCACGGCCTGTACCGCTGGGACGGCAACGACTTCCCCGGCGGCGACGGAGTCGTCTACCACCCCGCCGCGACCGGTGAGGTGCCCTCCGGTGGCAACGACCGTGACGTGAAGTACCGGCTGGTGGACACGTTCGCCGCGAACGGGATGTGGGCGCGCCGCAACAACTCCGAGACGTACGCGTCGTTCGGCACGTTCCGCGGCGACAACGGCAAGGACAACGCGGCGAACGCGCCCTGGGGCTGGGACGACCAGAACGACGGCGCGTTCTACCGCGGCTACCTGGCCACGCACCCGGCGGAGCTGGTGAACTCGTACTTCTCCGGCAAGGGCACGTTCAGCCTCACCTACGTGCGCAACGCCTACCGCGGCTGAGCCAGCAGGTGCCGGTCCACCGCTGGAGGGTGACCGCGATCGACAGCTGCCGCTTGCCGGCGTCTGCAAGGAGGGGAAGGAGGCGGACAAGAACTTCTGGCCGGCAGGGCGGCGGTCAGTCCTGGGCGGTGGGGCGCACGACGATCTCGTTGACGTCCACGTCGGGCGGCTGTTCCAGGGCGAACGCGACGGCGCGGGCGATGGCGTCCGGCGGGATCGCGATTTCGTCGCGCATCGCCGCGATGCCCGCCCGCACACCGGGGTTGGCCGATGCCTCCGCGAAGGCGGTGTGCACGAAACCGGGGAACACGGTCGTGACCCGCACCCGCGGACCGGCCTCCTGGCGCAGCCCCTCGCAGATCGCCTGCACGGCCACCTTGGTGCCCGCGTAGACCGCCATCGCCGGCACGACGCGGAACGCCGCGGTGGAGGCGGTGGTGACGAAGTGCCCGGACCCCTGCTCGCGGAACACCGGCAGCGCGGCGGCGATGCCGTGCAGCACGCCCTTGACGTTGACGTCGACCATCTCGTCCCACTCGTCGATGCGCAAGTCGTCGAGCGGCGAGATCGGGCCCGCACCGGCGTTGCCGACGAGCACGTCGAGCCGGCCGAACCGGTCGCGGGCCAGCGCCACCAGCGCGTGCAGGTCCGCGCGCCGGGTCACGTCGGTGGCCGTGTGCACGGCGGTGCCGCCCGCCTGCTCGATCCTCGCCACCAGGTCCGCCAAGCGGTCCGTGCGGCGGGCGCCGAGCACGAGCCGTGCTCCGCGGCGTGCGAGCAGCAGCGCGGTCGCCTCTCCGATCCCGCTGCTCGCACCGGTGATCGCCACGACCTTGTCCTCGATTGACATGGCACCAGCCTGCGGCGGCCTCACCCTGGTATCCAGAGCCGGTTTATGCTGGAACCGGAGGTACCAGCATGGGACGGACGGCTGACCAGCGGCGTGAGCTCGGCGCGTTCCTGCGCAGCCGGAGGGAACGCCTGTCCCCCGCCGAGGCCGGGCTGCCGAACACGTCCCGCCGCAGGACACCGGGGTTGCGCCGGGAGGAGCTCGCCGTCCTCGCCGGGATCAGCGCCACCTGGTACACGTACCTGGAGCAGGGGCGCGACGTGCGGGCGTCCGGCCAGGTGCTCACCGCGCTCGCCGCGGCGCTCGGGCTCGACCGGCCCGAAGAGGACCACCTGTTCCTGCTCGCCGGGCACGCGACCACGCGGGTGCCGGAAGCGGAGGCCGTGACCGCGGAGGTGGCGGCCGTGCCGCACCTGCTGGGCCCGCACCCGGCGTACGTGATCGGCGCGACCTACGACGTGCTCAGCCACAACGCGGCGGCGGCCGAGCTGTTCGTGAACCTCAAGGCGGACAAGCCGAACTTCGCCCGGTGGACGTTCACCGACCCGCTGGCCCGCGAGGTCGTCCTCGACTGGGAGCAGGAGGCGCGCGGCCTGCTCGCCCGGCTGCGCACCCTCGCGGGCCGCCACCCCGCCGACGAGCGGTTCACGCGGCTGGTCGCCGAGCTGCACGAGGCGAGCCCGGAGGTGCGCTCGTGGTGGCCGCACCACGAGGTGCAGGACCAGGGCAGCGGCCGGAAACGCTTGCGCCACCCCGATCTCGGGCCCCTCGACTACGCCTACACCGCGTTCCACCTCGCCGGGCAGCCCGACCGGACGCTGGTGATCTACGCCGACGCCCGGCCCTGCTGAGGGTCAGGCCGCCCGCGGGTACATGCGCGCCATGCCCGGCGGCGCGGTGAAGGGCGCCCACGTGCCCTCCGCCTGGGCCAGCCGGTCGGCCACCACCCACAGCACGCTCGCGTTGAAGCCGTACCCGAGGTGCGACGAGGACACCTGGACGTTCTCCCGCCGCGGGCCCGGTTCCTCCACACAGGACTCCCAGGACACGATCCCGTCGGTCTTGGAGTAGACCGACGTGGCCGGCACCGGGATCGGCGGGCGGGTCGACTCCGGCGGCGGGAACTCGTCCTTCGGGATGTGCAGGCGGGAGAACAGCGCGAACGCGGGCATCGCCCGTGACTGCACGGGATCGCTCATGTTGTACGGCGAGCCGAGGGTGACCACCTGGCGCACCCGGTGCGGGTGGTCACGGGCCATCTCGCGCGCGAAGATCCCGCCGAGCGACCAGCCCACGATCGACACCGGGCCGCCGTGGGCGTCGGAGACCTTCTTGACCAGCGCGTGCATGCCGTCGACCGCGTGGCGGGTCGGGCCGATGTTGGTGCCCAGGCCCCAGCGGTGCGCCTCGTAGCCCAGGCCGGAGAGGAACCGGCGCAGCATCACCGTGGACGGGTCCGCGGCGCCGAGACCGGGGAACACGAGGACGGGGTGGCCGTCACCGGAGGGCGCACCGCGCAGCATCGACCGGGTCGCGACGAACTCGCCGACGTCCAGGGCGCAGCGGGTGGGTTCGGTGAGGTACCAGAAGAGGCCGGGAGCGCTGCCTCTCACGAGGTGCAGGGGCGAAGCGGCAGCTTCGTCGAAGACGTCGTCCGAAGGTATGGCGGACATACGGGCCTCCCCACACGTCGACAACCCCGAGCCGGCGCCCCGAGCGGCTCCGCCCGGTGTGTCCATGATGTTTCGTGATCGATCTTTTTGCCAGCACTTTCGAGTCTCGATTCGCCACGCGGAGGTGACGCGTCGGCAACCTCACCGCTGTGCAGTGCCTCTCACCTGCATGGACGTCGATTGAGACGGAGTGCTCCTCTAGTGTTCCCCGAGTGGACCGGATGAGCTCGCTCGACGCAGGCTTCTACTTCATCGAGGACGAGAACGTGCCGATGCACGTCGGTTCCGTCCTGGTCTTCGACGGCCCGGTGCCGTCCTACGGCGACGTCATCCGCCTCTTCCTGGCGCGCATGGACCAGGTGCCGCGCTACCGGCAGAAGGTGAAGGCGCTGCCGTTCCACGTCGGCCGCCCGGTCTGGGTCGACGACGACCACTTCAACGTGCTCTACCACGTGCGGCACACCGCGGTGCCGTCGCCGGGCGGCGAGGACCAGCTGCGCAACCTCGCGGGCCGGATCTTCGCGCAGAGGCTCGACGGCACGAAGCCGTTGTGGGAGGCGTGGCTCGTCGAGGGCCTGGAGGGCGGTCGCTGGGCGATCATCTCCAAGGTCCACCACTGCATGATCGACGGGGTGTCCGGTTCGGACATGCTGCAGCTCATCCTGGACTTCCGGAAGGAGGGCGAGCTGCCGGAGCCGGAGGAGTGGACGCCGCGGCAGCAGCCCTCGACCCTCGACCTCGTCGTCGACGGTGTGCGCGACGCCGTGGTGACCCCGGTGCAGCACCTCGCCGCACTGCCCGCGCTCGCGCGGAACCTGCGGTCGTTCAGCGAGATCGTCGACTTCGGCAAGTCCGTTCTCGGTTCTCTTCCCGGTACCGCGCGCCGCCTGCTGACGAGCGCGGCCACGTCGCTCAACGGCCCGATCGGCCCGCACCGCCGCTGGGTGTGGGCGCGGGCGGACCTGGCCGAGATCAAGCAGATCCGCCGTGCCGCCGGCGGCACGGTCAACGACGTCATCCTCACCGCGGTCACGCGCGGTTTCCGCGACCTGCTGGAGAAGCGCGGCGAGCTGACCGACGGCATGGTCGTGCGCACGATGGTGCCGGTGTCGATGCGCAGGGCCGACCAGCACAACGAGCTCAACAACCGCGTCAGCGCCGTGCTGGTGAACCTCCCCGTCGGCGAGGCGGACCCGGTGCGGCGGCTCGCGTCGATCCGCGCGCAGATGGACGACCTGAAGAGCTCCCGCCAGGCCGCGGGCGCCGACGTGCTCACGAACCTGAGCAACTTCGCCGCGCCCACGCTGATGGCGCTCGGCTCGCGCACCGCCATGCGGTTCCCGCAGCAGGTCCTGCAGACCGTCACGACCAACGTGCCGGGCCCGCGGATCCCGCTCTACCTGCTCGGCCGCCCGCTGGTGGAGATGTTCCCGTACGTGCCGGTGGCCTCGACGATCCGGATCACCGTCGGCATCTTCTCCTACCTGGACAGGTTCACGTTCGGCATCAACGCCGACTTCGACGGCGTGCCGGACGTGCAGCTGCTGGCCGACGGCATCCGCGCCGGGTTCGACGAGCTGGTGGCGCTGGCCGCCGAACGGGAAGACCAGCGCTGAGGTCAGCTACCGAGCCGGTTGGCCGCCATCCAGTCCAGGACCCGCTCGGCCACGACGTCGGGGATCTCCATCTGCGGCACGTGACCGACGCCCTCGAACTCGTCGTAGCGCCAGTGCGGGCGGCGGCGCGCCACGTACCGGGCCGCCGCGACGTTGACGAGCCGGTCCCGGTCGCCGCTCATCAGGAACACCGGCACCCGGATCTTGTCCATGGCCGCGAAGTACGCGCCGCGCTTCGACGTCGTGACCACGACGCTGCGCGCGGCCGCGAGGAACGCCGCGTCGAGGCCCTCGACCTTCGCGCGTTCGCCGATGAGGTGCTCGCTGGCGAGCTTCAGCTCCTCCGGGATGGTCGTGGGGTCCGCGCACACGAGCTCCAGCACGCGGTCGACCTGCCGGCGCGGTGACACAGCCCTGGAGCGGGCCATGAACCGCTCGCCCAGACCGGGGACCGAGTACAGGAAGAACGTGCTGAGCATCGTCGGGTCCGGGCGGGTGCCGAACACCATCGGCAGCGCGGGGTCGACCAGCACGAGCCCGGTGACCAGGTCGGGGTCCTGCGCGGTGTGCAGCAGGGAGATCAGGCCGCCCATGGAGTTGCCGACGAGCACGGCCGGTTCCTTGACGACGTGGCGCAGGAACCGGCCGAGCAGCCGCGCGTTGGCTTGAACGGTGGTCCCGCGGCCCTCCGGGTGCGTCAGGCCGTGTCCGGCGAGGTCGACGGCCACGACGCGGGCCTTCTCGGCGAGCAGCGGCGCGAGCAGCACCCAGTTGAGGTGCGAGCCGCCGAGCCCGTGCACGAGGACGATCCGCGGACCGTCCTCCGGTCCGCCGAAGTCGACCCAGTGCACGGGTCCGTCGAGGTCTGCGTACCGGCTGGTGCCGCCGAACTGGGCCACTGTCGTCATACCAACCAGTATGTCGCTTGGCGCTACCGACCGGTAGCGCCCGTCGGCGGCATCACTTCCACGGTCGCGCGGGCTGACACTTGCGGCCGTCCTGCTCCGCTTCCTCGACCGGCCGGAAGTCGGGGATCGCCTCGTTCGTGCCCGGCACGACCCAGCACTTGCCCTCGCCGTCGCTGTCCGGGTCGAGCGGCTTCCCCGCCGCGTCGTAAGCCTGCACCACCAGGAAGTCGCCAGGGCGACCGCCGCCGCTCCAGGTGGACGGGTGCAGGCGGCGCAGCACGAAGGTGCCGTTGGCGATCTTGACCTCACCGGTCGCGCCCTCGGAGTCGCGCCACGTCATGCGCGCGACGGACGAACCGACGCGGCCCGCGCGGAAGCGGTAGCCGGGCGCACCGGCCAGCGCGGGGCTGAACGGGTGCGTGTCACCGCCGGGCTGCACCCCGCCGACGTGGGTGGAGTAGTCCCCGGCCAGCCAGTCGACGTGGAGGGCGTTGGGCCCGCTCGCGCCGTACTCCTCGCCACCGCGGCCGATCTCGCACCACACGGCGGCCTTGGCGGTGTAGAGCAGCGCCCACCGGCCTCCCTCGTCCTGGCCGTAGTTGTCCAGCCGCAGCGGCTCGGTCACCTTCGCGTCCCGCGCGCAACCCTGTTCGATCCGGGTGACCTGATCCGGTCGCAGGCCGAAGGTGTCGCGCGGCGCCGGTTCCGGTGCCGGCGAGTCGGTGACGTGCACGGCCGGCTGCGGCGGTTGGGTCTTCGGGTCCAGCAGCACGACGCTCGTGACCACGGCGGCCACCGCGGCCGCCCCGGCGAGGACCGGCACCAGCAGCCGCCGGCGCGGGCGGCCGAAGACCGCCTGTTCGAGATCGGCCCTGATCCGCGCCTGGCGGCCGGGCGGCAGGTCGCGGTCGGGTGGCAGCACGTTCGTCATCGGTCCTCCCCTGCGGTCACGAGTTCGCTCTGCTTGAGCCGGGACCTGGCCTTGCTGACCCGAGCCCGCACGCTGCCCTCGGTGATGCCCAGCACGGCGGCGGCGTCGGCGTAGGACACGCCGGACCACACGCACAGCGCGAGCGCCTCCCGTTCGTTGCGCGGCAGCTTCTCGACGGCCTTGAGCAGCTCGGCCATCCGCCGCTGGTCGTCGACCCGGCCGGCGACCCGGTCGGCGTGGTCGGGCACGTGGCCGGGGTCGTGGGCCCGCCGCGCGAGCCGCAGCCGGCGCGCCAGCGACCGCCGCTCGTTGCGGGCCACGTTGGTCGCGACGGTGAGCAGCCACGGCAGCGCGGACTCGCGTTCCAGCCGCACCTGGTCGCGTTTGCGCCAGGCCAGCAGGAACGTCGCCTGCAGCT
Organism: Lentzea sp. NPDC036949; assembly: GCF_055608075.1. Lineage (NCBI taxonomy): Bacteria > Bacillati > Actinomycetota > Actinomycetes > Pseudonocardiales > Pseudonocardiaceae > Lentzea > Lentzea sp. NPDC036949. Next base: position 188,866 of record NZ_JBVJRA010000007.1, on the reverse strand, counting down.
GGTCCTCGGCGGCCGCCCACGACGCGGTCAACCGGAAGCAGTGGTTGTAGACCGCTCTGGCGTGCCGGTCGAACAGCACCCCGAAGGCGTGCGCACTGCCCCCGGCGGCCTGCGCCCACAGCGCCCGGTCGTCAGGGTCTTCGGTCGTCATGCCCACTCGTGTCCGCAGGGTCCGGAGGTGTTGGCAGAAGAACTTCTGGATGATGTCGAGAACGGCCGGCCGGCTCCGTCCCCGTTGCGACCGACGTACTCGAAGGAGATCCTGATGGCCAAGTACCTGCTGCTCAAGCACTACCGCGGCGCGCCGGCGGCGGTGAACGACGTCCCGATGGCGCAGTGGACGCCCGAGGAGGTCACCGCGCACGTCCGGTACATGGGCGACTTCGCCGACCGCCTCCGCGAGACCGGCGAGTTCGTCGACGAGAACGCCCTGTCCCCCGAGGGCACCTGGGTCCGCTACGACGGCGAGGACCGCCCGCCGGTCACCGACGGCCCGTTCGCCGAGACGAAGGACCTCATCGCCGGCTGGATGGTCATCGACGTGGACAGCCACGCCCGCGCCGTCGAACTGGCCGGCGAGCTCTCGGCCGCCCCCGGCGCCGGCGGCAGGCCGATCCACGAGTGGCTGGAGCTGCGCCCGTTCTACGGCGTGACGCCGACGATCACGGAGTAGCGGCCGTGGACTTCTCCCAGCTCCGAAGCCTCACGCCGGGAGTGCTCGGCGTCCTCGTCCGCCGCGGAGCCGACTTCGCGGCGGCCGAGGACGCCGTCCAGGACGCCCTGGTCGAGGCTCTGCGCTCGTGGCCGGCGGACCCGCCGCGCGACCCCAGGGCCTGGCTGGTGACGGTGGCGTGGCGCCGCTTCCTGGACACCGCCCGCGCCGAGTCGTCCCGCCGCCGCCGCGAGGACGCGGTGTTCGACGAGCCCCCACCCGGCGACGTGCCCACCGCGGACGACACGCTGCGGCTCTACTTCCTGTGCGCCCACCCGTCGCTGTCCCCGTCCTCGGCCGTGGCGCTGACCCTGCGCGCCGTCGGCGGCCTGACCACCCGCCAGATCGCCACCGCCTACCTCGTCCCCGAGGCGACGATGGCGCAGCGCATCAGCCGCGCGAAGAAGACGATCGCCGCGGCCCGCCTGGACCGCCCCGGCGACGTGGCAACGGTCCTGCGCGTCCTCTACCTGGTGTTCAACGAGGGCTACTCCGGCGACGTCGACCTGGCCGCCGAGGCCATCCGCCTGACCCGGCAGCTGCACACCGCCTTCGACCACCCCGAGGTCGCGGGCCTGCTGGCCCTGATGCTGCTCCACCACGCCCGCCGCGCCTCCCGCACCGGCCCCGACGGTCTCATCCCCCTCGCCGCCCAGGACCGCTCGCTGTGGGACGTGGCCCTGATCGCCGAGGGCGTGGAGGTCCTGCAGGCGGCACTGGCCCGCGACCGCCTCGGCGAGTTCCAGGCCCAGGCGGCCATCGCGGCCCTGCACGCCGACGCGCGGACCGCGGCGGAGACCGACTGGGTGCAGATCGTGGAGTGGTACGACGAGCTGGCCGCCCTCACGCCGAACCCGGTCGTGCTGCTGAACCGCGCGGTGGCCGTCGGGGAGGCGGACGGGGCACCCGCTGGACTGGCCGCGTTGTCCTCTGTGGACCCCTCGTTGCCGCGGTATGCGGCTGTTTCCGCGTACCTGCGGGAGAAGGCCGGGGACCTGGACGAGGCGGCGCGGTTGTACGCGGAGGCGGCGGAGGCGGCGTCGAACCTGGCCGAGCGGCACCACCTGACCAGGGAGGCCGCTCGGGTGAACGCGCTGCGCAGGGACGTCAGGCGTGCGACGGGTGCCCGTACAGCCCGATCCCGCCGAACTCCAACGACGTGAGGAACGCGGCCGAGGCCACGTAGGACGCCTCCACCAGCTCCGCGGTGTGCGAGAAGTCCAGCGGTGTCACGGCCTGCACGGGCGGACCGGGCAGGTACAGCACCGGCACCTGCTGCGAGGCCAGCTCCACCTCCAGCACGGCCTGGTTGCGCATGCCCAGCGTGGCCCAGAACAGCAGGGTCTCGGCGAGGGTCTCCGGCACGGTCGGCAGGTGGCCGGGGAACGCGCAGTCCAGCACCACCAGGGACTGCGCGCCCATCGCGAGCGCCTGGCGGATGGGGACGTTGGCCAGCACGCCGCCGTCGTAGAGGACGCGGTCGGCGATCCTCACCGGCGGGTAGACGCCGGGGATCGCGGCGCTCGCGAGGATCGCGGGGACGAGGTCGCCGGAGGTGATGTTGACGGCCTCGCCGGTCACGCAGTCCACCGACACCGCGCCGAAGGGGAGGGAGAGGCCCTCGAACGTCGTGGTGCCGTCGAGACCACCGGCGAGCACGCCGGCCAGGCCGGTGTTCGGGAAGAGGTAGGTCTTGTTGGCGCGCAACGACCTCAGCTGGGCGAGGGGGCCGCCGGGGAACACCCGCTGGCGGGTCATGCCCTGCCAGAGCGCGAAGAGGCGTTCCGCGGCCCGGTCGGGGTCCAGTGCGAGCAGGGAGCCGTTCACCGAGCCCACCGACGTGCCGACGACCAGGTCCGGGCGCACCCCGTGCTCGCGCAGCGCGCGGAGCATGCCGACCTGGGCCGCGCCCAGGCTCCCGCCACCGCCGAGCACGAAGCCCACTGGTCCTGGCAGTTCGATCGTCACGACGAAAATCCTAGGGCGGAACTCTGGTTTCGGCCGACACTGAAGCTACGAAGAGAGCCACAGCAACGGGATCGCCACCTCGTCGCGCGTCCGCGAGCCGTGGAACCCGTTCAACGCCGAGAACCGCCGTTCGGCCTGGCCGCGCACCAGCACCGCGTCACCGGTCATGGCCACCACGACGTCGCCGATGCGGTCCGCGGCGATCGGCGCGACCGGGCCGAACCAGCCGGCGGCCACGGCCTCGGCGCGGGTCAGCACCTCCGCGCGGGAGCCGAGGAACGACCGCCACACCGACACGACCTCGTCGACGGGGCCGGACACGTGCAGGCTGCGCGCCCGCGGTTCGCCCGTGATCAGCCGGACGCCCTGCCACAGCAGGGGTTCGGTGTCGAAGTCGATCCGCTCCCCCGCCGTGATCATGCCGTGGTCCGCGGTCACCACGAGCACCGACCCGGCCGGCAGGCGCTCGGCGATCCGGGCGGCCAGCGCGTCCACGAACTCCAGCTGCAGCAGCCACTGCTCGGAACCGGGCCCGTGAACGTGCCCGATCGTGTCGAGGTCCGCGTGATAGGCGTAGCAGAACGCGCGGTCCGCGGTGAGCGCCGCGGCCGCCCCAAGGGCCAGGTCGCCGAAGCCCGCCGCGCCGACGAACCAGGAGCCGCGCAGCACCGCGCGGGTCAGGCCGCTGCCGCGCTGGACCATCGGCGCCACCGTGCTGACCGCGACACCGGCGGCTGCCGCGCGTTCGAACGTCGTGGGGTGCGGCTGCACGACCTCGGGCACGAGGGTCTTGCGCAGGTCGTGGTGGTGGTCGTCGTGCCGGGTCCACGACAGCGCGTTGAGCACCTCGCCGCCGGTCTCGAAGGTGTAGCCGACGATGCCGTGCTCGCCGGACAGCAGGCCGGTGCCGATCGAGGCGAGGCTGGTGGCGGTCGAGGACGGGAAGCCCGCGTCGATCTCGCGACCGGCCAGCGAGCTCAGGAACGGCGCGTGCTCGGCGTGGGCGCGCAGCAGGTGGTGGCCCAGCCCGTCGACGAGCAGCAGGCAGACCCTGCGGGAGGCGGGCAGGTCGAGCGTGTTGTCGCAGCCGGGCACGTCCAGCCCGGCCAGCAGCGAGGGAACGACCTCGGCGATGCTCATCGGGCCACCGTGCCACGCCGAATCCGGCGAAGGGCACAATGACCCGCTGTGACAACGCTCATCCACCAGAAGATCGCTGACGAGCTCGGTGTGGCCTCGGGCCAGGTCAGCTCTGCTGTCGAACTGCTCGACGGTGGCGCGACCGTCCCGTTCGTCGCCCGCTACCGCAAGGAGGCGACCGGCGGTCTCGACGACGCGCAGCTGCGCACGCTCGAGGAGCGGCTCGGCTACCTGCGCGAGCTGGAGGAGCGCCGTGCGGCGGTTCTCACCTCGATCCGCGAGCAGGGCAAGCTCGACGAGGCGCTCGAAGCGCAGATCCTCGCCGCGGACTCCAAGGCCCGGCTCGAGGACCTCTACCTGCCGTACAAGCCGAAGCGGCGCACCAAGGCCCAGATCGCGCGGGAGGCGGGCCTCGAACCGCTGGCCGACGCGCTCCTCGGCGACCCGAACCTGAACCCGCAGGAAGAAGCGGCCGGGTACGTCGACGCGGAGAAGGAGGTCGCCGACGCGGCGGCCGCTCTGCAGGGCGCGCGGGCCATCCTGGTCGAACGGTTCGGCGAGGACGGCGACCTGATCGGCGAGCTGCGCGAGCAGATGTGGACGCGCGGCCGGGTCGTGGCGAAGGTCCGCGAGGGCAAGGAGACCGAGGGCGCGAAGTTCGCGGACTACTTCGCGTTCGACGAGCCGTTCACCAAGCTGCCGTCGCACCGCATCCTCGCGCTGTTCCGCGGTGAGAAGGAGGAGGTCCTCGACCTCGTCCTCGAACCGGAGGAGCCGGTCGAGAGCGGTCCGTCGTCGTTCGAGGTGCGCATCGCCGCCCGGTTCGGCATCGACGACCGGGGCCGTCCCGGCGACAAGTGGCTCACCGACACGGTGCGCTGGGCCTGGCGGACGCGGATCCTCGTGCACCTGGGCATCGACCTGCGCGGCCGCCTGCGGGCGTTCGCGGAGGACGAGGCCGTGAAGGTGTTCGCGTCGAACCTGCGCGACCTGCTGCTCGCCGCTCCCGCCGGCACCCGCGCCACCATGGGCCTCGACCCCGGCTACCGCACCGGTGTGAAGGTCGCGGTCGTCGACGCCACCGGCAAGGTCGTGGCGCACGGCGTGATCCAGCCGCACGTGCCCGCGAACCGCTGGGACGAGTCGATCGCGAAGCTCGCGGCCATGGCCAAGGCGCACGACGTCGACCTGATCGCGATCGGCAACGGCACGGCCTCGCGCGAGACGGACAAGCTGGCCGCCGACCTGATCAAGCGCCACCCCGAGCTGAAGCTCACCAAGGTCGTCGTGTCCGAGGCGGGCGCGTCGGTGTACTCGGCGTCGGCGTACGCGTCGTCGGAGCTGCCCGGCCTGGACGTGTCGATCCGCGGCGCGGTGTCGATCGCGCGGCGCCTGCAGGACCCGCTGGCCGAGCTGGTGAAGATCGACCCGAAGTCGATCGGCGTCGGCCAGTACCAGCACGACCTGTCGGAGTCGAAGCTGTCGCGCTCGCTGGACGCGGTGGTCGAGGACTGCGTGAACGCGGTCGGCGTGGACCTCAACACCGCGTCGGTGCCGCTGCTGACCCGCGTCTCCGGCATCACCGCCGGTCTCGCGGAGAACATCGTGCTGCACCGCGACCAGAACGGCCCGTTCAAGACCCGCACGGCGCTGAAGAACGTGACGCGCCTGGGCCCGAAGGCGTTCGAGCAGTGCGCGGGCTTCCTCAAGATCCGCGGCGGTGACGAGCCGCTCGACGCCTCCTCCGTGCACCCCGAGGCCTACCCGGTGGTGCGCAAGATGCAGCAGCAGGCGGGCACCGAGCTGATCGGCAACACCGCGGTGCTCACGAAGCTGCGGCCGGAGACGTTCGTCGACGACAAGTTCGGCCTGCCGACGGTCACGGACATCCTGCGGGAGCTGGAGAAGCCGGGCCGCGACCCGCGTCCGGCGTTCAAGACCGCGACCTTCGCCGACGGCGTCGAGAAGATCGCCGACCTGAAGCCGGGCATGGTGCTGGAGGGTGTCGTCACGAACGTGGCCGCGTTCGGCGCGTTCGTCGACATCGGTGTGCACCAGGACGGTCTCGTGCACATCTCCGCGTTGTCCAACACCTACGTCAAGGACCCGCGCGACGTCGTGAAGTCCGGTGACGTGGTGCGGGTGAAGGTGCTGGAGGTCGACGAGGCGCGCAAGCGGATCGGGCTGACGCTGCGGCTGACCGACGAGCCGGGCAAGCCGGCGCCGAAGCAGCACGGCGGAGGCGGTGGCGGCGGTGGCCGTGACCGTCGCCCGCAGCGCGGTGGCGGTGGCGGCGGCGGCGGCAACGACCGTCGCAGCTCCCCGCCGCCGGCCAGCGGCTCGATGGCGGACGCGCTCCGCAAGGCCGGCTTCGGCAAGTAGCCCGGCCCGGCATGTGGAAGGGGCGTCTGCAAGTACCACCGACTTCAGGTCGGCAGTACTTGCAGACGTCCCAACAAGTAGGGGTGGGTGCCGGGGTTACTTGGCCCTGGTGCCCTTTGCCTTCACCAGCTCCGACTCGAACAGGTCCTCCACGGTCGTCAGACCGCCGGGCGCCGACGCGTCCACCTTCGTGATGTACGACTGGGTCGCCGAGGGTCGTCCCACCAGCGAGTAGTGCAACGGGCTCGTCAGCCCCTTGGTGTCCAGGCCGTTGGTGTCGTGGAACGCCTTGAGCAGCCCGTCACGGGTGAGGTCACCGTTCGCGCACGCCTTCTCGACCACCGCGAGGAACACCATCGCGACGGTGTAGCCGTGGTCGACGTAGATCGCGGGCTCGTCGTTCGGGAAGCGCCGGGTGAACGCGGCCGCGACCTCGCGCGGGCCCTGGGCGGTGCCGGTGAACGGCGCCACGGACGTCACGACCGACACCTGCTTCTGCACGGCGGCCGCGACGGGCGACTTGAGGATCGCCGGGTCGAAGCCGACGACGTTGACCATGAACGGCACGTCCCACTTCAGCGCGGCGGCCACGCCCACGGCGGCGGCGGTCTGGGCGGGGGTGGTGCTCAGGACGACGGCCTTGGCGCCCGCGGCCTTCAGCGCGGCGACCTGGGTGCTCAGGTCGGCGGTGGTCTCGGTGATCGCCTGCTTGGCGACCGGCATGCTCCACTGCTTACCGGCGAACTCGCTGCCTTCCACAGCGTTGTCGCCGTAGCTGCCCTGCACGTACACGTGGCCGATGGTGTCGCCGTCCTTGATGACACCGCGGCGCTTGTAGTGGTCGAGGCCGTTGATCACGTCGAGGTCGTAGGTGGTGCCGACGATCATCATGTGCGGGTTGCCGAGCAGCTGCGCCGACCACGAGGCCGGCGCGGTCAGGGTGCGGGTCTGCATGATGTCCGGCTCGATGGCCGCGGTCATCGGGGTGCCCGCGAGCTCCAGCAGGCCGAGGACCTGCGGTTCGAGCTCGAAGTAGCTGTCGAGCGCCTTCTGCACGTCGTAGGCGTGGTCCCGCTGCTTGAGCTCGATGCGGCGCCCGCAGATCCCGCCGCGCTGGTTCACCTGGTCCAGGTAGAGCTCGTAGCCCTTGATCCTGGTCAGCGCGGACGCTTTGAACGGCCCCGTCATGTCCGACAGGATGCCGAGCGAGATCGTGTCGTCCGTGACTCCCGGCCCGGTCTTGACCTGGGCTTTCTCGTCGCTCGAAGCGCCACAGCCGGCCGCGAGGACGGCGAGCGCGACGGCGGTGGGCAGTGCGCGGCGGAAGGGCATGCAGGAGTCCTTGTCAGGGGCCAGAACGTACTGAGCGGTAGCTCAGTATTGGTTTCGTTGTCTCATATCGCTTCTCTAAGTGGTACGGAACACAGATGCGCAGGGTTCAGGTGACTGCCGTCCGACCACGCGCTGTGCTAGACCTTCGGCCCCGAACGAAATGAGAAGCGCTTCACCGGCGGAGTTGCGGGTACCCGTCCCTCATGGCTGACGACGTGATCACGCAGAGCGGGGACCTCGGAACGCTGGTCGCGCAGGCGCCCGCCGGGGACGAGAACGCGATGGTCTGGCCGGGCGGCGAACCGGTCGTGCAGTCGCGGACCGAGGACGACTGGCGGGAACGGCACCTGCGCAAGGCGTACGAGATGGAGCAGCTCGAACAGCTGGCGCGCACGGTGCGCGCGGCCGAGGCGACCCGGTCCCGGCCCCGCGTCGCGGTGTTCAGGTGAGGGTCGTCGTCACCGGCGGTTCCGGCAACGTCGGCACGGCGCTGCGCCGCCACCTCGACTTCGAGGACGTGGGCGTCGACGTGCGGACGCTTTCGGCGTTGCGCGACGCCATCAGCGGCGCGGACGTCGTCGTGCACCTCGCGTGGGCGGTGAAGCCCACGCACAAGGAGACCAACGTCGACGGCACGGAACACGTGCTCGCCGCGTGCGTCAAGGAGAACGTCAAGCACCTCGTCTGCGCGTCGTCAGTCGCCGCGTACGCACCGGCACCGCGCTGGGGCCGGGTCGACGAGTCGTGGACGCTGACCGGAATCCCGGGCAGCACCTACAGCGCCCACAAGGTCAAGCTCGAAGAGATGGTCCGGCGCTATCCGTTGCCGTGCACGGTCATCAGGCCGTGTGGAATCGGGCAGGCGTCGGCGGCGCAGCAGCTGCGACGGTGGCTGCTGGGCCCTTTGGTGTCACCGAAGTTGCTGCCGTTGCTGCCGTTACCGTTGTGGGACGGCCTGCGGTTGCAGCTCGTGCACTCCGACGACGTGGCGCGCGCGATCGTCGAGATCATCGAGCAGCAGGCGCACGGCGCGTTCAACCTCGCCGCCGAACCGGTGCTGACCGCGCCGATGATCGCCGACCTGGTCGGGCCGGGCCGGGTGCCGCTGCCCTACCCGGTGGTGGAACGGCTGGCGGGCGCGACGGCACGGCTGGGGTTGCAGCCGCTGACGCCGGAGTGGGTCCGGATGGCGGACCGGGCTCCGCTCGTGCGCTGCACCCGCGCGCAGGAGGATCTGGGATGGTGGCCACAACACGATGCGCGCGACGTGCTGCGCGAGGTGGTCACGGCAATGGGGAGGCGTGCGTGAACGAGGTCGACGCGGTCGTCATCGGCTCCGGACCGAACGGGCTGGTCGCCGCGGCACTGCTGGCGGACGCGGGCTGGGACGTGCTGGTGCTGGAACAGCGCGGCACCCCCGGTGGTGCCGTCACGTCGGCCGAGACCACGGCGCCGGGCTTCACCAACGACGTCTACAGCGCGTTCTACCCGCTCGGGCTGGGCTCGCCGGTCATCGCCGCGCTGGACCTGGACGTGCGGTGGGAGCACGCACCGGCCGTCCTCGCGCACGTGCTGCCCGACGACCGGGTCGCGCTGCTGTCGCGGGACGTCGAGACGACGGCGAAGTCGGTGGGCTCGTTCGCCCACGGCGACGCCGACGCGTGGCAGGCGGCCTACGAGCAGTGGCGCAAGGTGCGCGGCCCCGTGATCGAGTCGCTGCTGCGCCCGTTCCCCCCGGTGCGAGGGGGTGCGTCGTTGCTGCGCACCGCCGGGATCGGTGACGCGCTGCGACTCGTGCGGATGCTCACGCTGCCGGTGCGGCGGCTGGGCGAGGAGCTGTTCGAGGGCGAGGGCGCGCGGGTGTTGCTGGCGGGCAACGCCATGCACACCGACCTCGGCCCGGACCAGGCCGGTGGCGCGGGCTTCGGCTGGCTGCTCGCCATGCTCGGGCAGGAGGTCGGCAACCCGGTGCCCCGCGGCGGCGCGGGTGAGCTGAGCGCGGCGCTCGTGCGGAGGTTCAGCGGGCGCATCGAGACCAATGCGCGGGTGACCGAGGTGCTGCACGCGCGCGGTGTGGCCGTGGGTGTGCGTCTCGAAGACGGAACGGCCGTGCGCGCACGGAAAGCCGTTCTCGCCGACGTTCCCGCACCGCGGCTGTACCTGGACCTGATCGGCGCGGACGCGTTGCCCGGCCGGCTCGCCGAGGACCTGAAGAGGTTCCAGTGGGACGGCGACACGATCAAGATCGACTGGGCGTTGTCCGGCCCGATCCCGTGGACCAACCAGGAGGCCGCCCAGGCCGGGACCGTCCACATCGGAGGCGACGTCAACGGCCTGGCCGGCTTCGCGCACGAGCTCGCGTGCGGCAAGGTGCCGCGCACCCCGTTCTCGATCATCGGCCAGATGACGACGACCGACCCGACCCGCTCCCCCGCGGGCACCGAGGCGGCGTGGGCGTACACCCACGTCCCGCTGGGCGGCACCTGGACACCGGACCGGCTGAAGCGCCGCGCCGACCGCGTCGAGCAGGTCATCGAGGAACGCGCACCCGGCTTCCGCGACCGCATCATCGCGCGGTCGGTGCTGGGCCCGCAGGACATCGGCACCGTCAACGGCGGCACAGCGGCCATCCACCAGCAGCTGGTGTTCCGGCCGGTGCCGGGCCTGGGCCGCGCGGACACCCCGTTCGACCGCCTCTACCTGACGGGCTCGTCGGCGTGGCCGGGCGGCGGCGTGCACGGCGCGGCCGGGGCGAACGCGGCACGGGCGGCGCTGGCGCGGCACGGTGCGGCGGGTGAGCTGTACCGGATGCTGGTGCAGGGACTGCACAGGGCGATCTACTGACGGGCCGACCTGGTGGTCCGGGCTTCCGGGTGACCCGCGTTTCCGGTTGCCTCGGCGCTACGCCTGGACCGCCAGGCTTTGCCGGTGTTCGGTCGCCTCCGGTTCGAGCACGTACTCCAGCACCTGCCCGGAGTGCTTCTTGAGCAGTTCACGCACTTCCTCCGGAGTGGCGTGGAAGAACTCCCGGCGCATGTTCACGCGGTTGCCCCTGCGATCGGTCAACTCCTGGTGCAGTCCTGCCAGTTCAGCGCGCATGCGGTCGACCTCTTGCCGGACCTGCGCGTACGACTGGTACCGACGTCATCGCGAGGCGCCGTCGGCTTGTTAGACCGACTGTGCGAAGTCACCCGAACGGACGGTCTACTGACGGGCCGACCTGCGGGCCCGTGAGGCCCGCAGGTACCCCATCACCAGCTCCTCCAGGTCGGGCACGTCCGCCTCCCACCCGTCCGGCGCGCTGTCGCCGCGCACCAGCGCGGTGGTCAGGCGCGGTGTCCGCGACGAGTCGACGACACCGGCGGCGGGCAGGTCGAGGCCGGCGGGACCGACGAGGACCCGGTGCCCGGCCAGCACCTCCTCGATGTCGCCCGCGAGCTGCATCCGGCCCTCGTCGAGCAGCAGCAGGTGATCGCACACGTCGCGGAGGTCGCCGAGCAGGTGCGACGACAGGATCACCGTCGTGCCGCGTTCGGCGACCTCGGTCATGACGATGCGCACGGTCTCGTCGCGTGCCAACGGGTCGAGGTCGGACAACGGTTCGTCGAGCAGCAGCACCTTCGGCAGCCTGCCGAGTGCCATGGCGATCGCGACCTGCGTGCGCGCGCCGGCGGACAACGTGCCCACGCGCGCGTCCTTGTCCACGCCCGCCAGCAGGTCCAGCACCTCGAACGCGCGGTCCGCCGACCAGCGGTCGTTCATCGCCGCGCCCGCGCGCATCATCTCGTGCACGGTGAACCGGTCGTAGAGGGGGCGGCGCTGGGTCAGCAGCGACACGTCGGGGTGCATCCGGCCGCGCACCTCGGTGCCATGGACGCGCACGGTGCCGTGAGTGGGCTTGGTGAGCCCGGCGAGCAGCGACAGCAACGTGCTCTTGCCCGCGCCGTTCGGTCCCACCAGCCCGGTGACGCTGCCCTCCGGCACGGTGAACGTGCAGCCGTCGAGCGCCTTCGTGCGGCCGAAGTGCTTCGCCACGCCCTCGGCGCACACCGCAGCTGAGTTCATCCCGCTCTCCCAAGTAGAACGTCCTGAGTGGACACTAGAAGCGCGTCGAACGCACGTCCGTGTAGAGCGCGTCGACCTCGTCGCCGGACAGGCCCTCGCCCACCGCGCGGTCCATCCACAGCTCCAGGTCCTGCCGCAGCGGCGCACCGGCCTTCGCCGCGTCGGTGGCGAGCGAGGCCGTGACGAAGGTGCCCATCCCCCTGCGGCCCTCGACGAGGCCCTCGTGCTCAAGCTCGCGGTACGCCTTCAGCACGGTGTTGGGGTTCACCCTGGTGGCCTCCACCACCTCCCGTGCCGTCGGCAGCTTGTCACCGGGGCCCAGCACCCCCATGCGCATGGCCTGCTTGACCTGTGCGGCGATCTGGAGATAGGTGGACACCCCGGAGTGCCGATCGATGCGAAACTCGATCACGCCGCTCAGCATAGGTGCCACCCGGACCCCTGATCGCCTTCCGTCACACCTGCCTGCGCACGGCCCACACCGAACCGAGCAGGAACACCGCCGCGAAGCCGGCGAAGACCGACGCCTCCAGCAGGTGCAGCGTCGTCAGCCGGTCGACCGGGATGACGTCGGCGTACCGCTGCGCGAGGCCGTTGCCGCGGTAGCAGGCGAGCAGGTCCACCTGCGCGTCCGGGTCGGGTGAGGCGCAGTTCATCTTCGGTGCCGGGTCCGCCACGACCGCGCCGGAGGCGTCGAGGAAGCCGGAGTCGACGTACAGCGGGTGCCGGTCGCCCTGCAGGTCGGAGAACGGTGCCGTCGGGTCGTCCGACACGACCCTGGTCGGCGTGAGCATGGACTTGCGCAGCCCGCCGAGCACGAACCGCGCCACGACGAACACGCCGAGCGTCAGCGTCATCGCCACGAGCGTCCGGCGGGACAGCGCGCCCGCCACCATGCCGAGCGTGAACGCGAAGAGCGTGTACGCGACGGGCGAGACGCCGTCGCTGTCGAAGGTGGTGAAGAAGAAGTCCCCGGTCGACAGCGGTCCCAGCTGCCCGGCCGCGTCCAGCCAGCTGTGCACCACGACCTGGAACACCCCCACGAGGACGAGTGCGGGCGGTGCCGCCACGAGGAACTTGGTCACCACCCAGCGGGTGCGGCTGACCGACTGCGTGAACGCGAGCGCGTGCGTGCCCTGCTCGAACTCGCGGGCGAACAACGGCGCACCGGCGAACATCCCGACCAGCGCGGGCAGCGCCATCACCGCCCCCTGCGCGAGGTGCATGCGGTCATACCAGGTGCTCTGGAACTCGTTGACCGCCGTGCCGGGACAGCCGCTGGGACCTCTGCCCACGCAGTCCAGCAGAGAGCGGGCGGTGAGGTCCGCGACCATCACCGAGCGCAGCAGCAGCACCGCGAGGACCCCCACGACCAGCGCGGCGGCGAACGTGACGAACACGGGCCGCTGCTGGCGCCACACGACCCAGGTCATGCCGCCACCTCCTCGCGCATGTAGGCGAGCGCCAACCGGCTCAGCCGTTCCAGCCCCGGCCGTCCGGCGTGGGCGCGCAGCAGCTCGTCGACGTCACCGGCGAGCCGCACCCGCCCGCCGGTCAGCAGCACGAGGTGGTCGCACACGTCCTCCAGCTCCGCCAGCACGTGCGACGACAGCACGACGGTGATCCCCTGCCGGCGGCACTCGTGCACGAGCGTCGCCAGCACCGCCTCGCGCGCCAGCGGGTCGAGGTCGGCGAGCGGTTCGTCGAGCACCAGCAGTCGCGGCCGCTTGCCCAGCGCGAGCGCCAGCGCCACCCGCGTGCGCTGCCCGCCCGACAGGGTGCCGATCTTCGCCGCGAACGGCACCTGCGCGTTCTCGACCAGCTCCTCGGCGTAGCCCTGGTCCCACGCGGGGTTGGCGGTGCGGCCGTAGCGCAGCGTCTCGGTCACCGTGAACTGCGGGTACAGCGGCTTGGCCTGGGTCAGGAACGCGACGGCCGGGTGCATGCCGCGGCCGGTGGGCACGTCGCCGAAGACGGCGATCCGGCCCTCCGTCGGCCGCAGCAGCCCGGTGAGCAGGCCCATCAGCGTGCTCTTGCCCGCGCCGTTCGGTCCGACGAGCGCGACGACGCGCCCGGCGGGGACGGTGAGCGTGCAGTCCCGCAACGCCCAGCCCCTCGGGTACTTCTTCCCCAGTTGCTCCGCCACGACCGGCGGGTGCTGACCTTCTCGCATGCCGCCACGCTAGCACCCTTTATCTAGGTAACTAGTGAAAGGGTGTTGAAAGGGTCAGCTCTTGCCCTTCGCGAGCGCCCCGAGCCGTTGCAGGGTCTCCCGGTTGCGCGGGGTCAGCAGCGCGTCCTGCGCGAACGACGGCATGAGCGCCGACGGCCCGCGCACGACCTTCTCCGCCATCCGCACCTCCGTCACCGTCTCCGAGCGCGCCACCAGCGTGAACGTGATGCGGGCCGCACCGGCGGGCCACAGCCGCGCGTCCAGCTCCAGCAGGCGCTTCGGTTCGCAGGTGACGACCTCGGTGGTGTCCTCGATGGTCAGCGGCCACGGCCCGACGCTGTGGTGGATGCGCGTACCGGGCGACGGCCAGCCGCTGTCGACGTCGCGGATGTGCGACGCGCCGACCACCCAGGCCGCGTACGACCAGCCGTCGGCGAGCAACGCCCACACCGTGTCGATGGGAGCCTCAATGTCCAGTGATACCTCAGCCACGCAGGAGAGGTACCCCGTAATCAGGAAGCGATGCGCCGCGTGGCGGTTCTTGCGACCGAGCACGCGGCCACCTCAGGCTCACCCCGTCGGGCGAGAGGCGGCGACGGACGCCACGAACCGCACGAACCCCTCCGGGTCCTCGCAGGCCGCCGGCTGCTGCAGCACCACGCTCGACGCGCCCGCCTCGGCCATCGACGCCACCAGCTCGGTCACGTGCCCGCGGTCGCGCGAGCCGGTCTCCACGTAGACGACCACCGGGTGCTCGCGGGAGGACCGGACCGACCGCACCCGTTCCAGGTCCGCCGACGAGTCGAGGATGGTGCCGTCGCCGATCTGCGCGGCCAGTCCCAGGGTCTTCGGCCCGAGGCCGCCGACGTAGACCGGCACCGGTGCGGCGGGCGGCCAGTCCAGCGCCACGTCCGTCAGCGACACGTACCGGCCGGACGTGGTGACCCGCTCGCCCGCCAGCAACGCCCGCAGCGCACCGGTGTACTCGCGCAGCAACGTCAGCGGCGACGACACCCGCGCGCCGACCTGGCCCATCCAGTCCTGCACGCCGTGCCCGACGCCGATCGTGACGCGGCCGGGGAACATCCGCTCCAGCGTCGCGGTCTCCATCGCGGTCAGCGCGACGTTGCGCAGCGGCACCGGCAGCAGCCCCACGCCGACCTTCAGCCGTTCCGTCCACGCCAGCGCGGCGGAGGCGGCGGCGATCCCGCTCTCCAGGAAGCAGTCCTCCCACAGCCACAGCGAGTCCAACCCGGACTCCTCCGCGGCGAGGACGACGGGTCGCAGGCGTTCGGGCGGCAGCTGGGGCCGGTAGACGGCGCCGAGTGTGATCACCCGACAACTACTACCGGCCCCGCGGCCCGATCGGCAACAACGGCGCGGGTCAGCACCCGCCGCAGTTGTAGTACGTCACGTCCCAGTGGTTCGACTCGAGGTAGTAGACGTTGCCCGAGCTCGACTGCCACTTGTTGCCGCCGATGGACGAGAACCGGGACTTGATGTAGTTGGTGACGCAGCTCGACAGCGAGTAGTCGAGCTTGTAGCCGTTCCAGTGCGAGTAGGTGCCCGACGCGTGCCCGGTCTCGGTGCCGCCGGTGATGTTCAGCGCGCAGCCCGTCGCGCTCTTGAACGTCTTGGCTCCCGCGATGGTCGTCTGGTTCACCTGCTCGAACGACGTGCAGTTCGACCTGTTCCGGTCGCTGCAGCCGCCGCTGGAGGACCAGGTGATGCCGGCCACGCTCAGCTGTGCGGTCGCCTGCGAGTGCGTGTACTTGGCCGGGGCCGCCGATGCGACGGACGCGCCCATCACCAGGGCCGCGAGCATCGCGGCCACAGCGGCGATCGTGCGTGCGAACATGCTGTCTCTCCTTCAGCCCTATGGTGGCGCGAAAGCTAGGCAGGGGCGGTAAAGGAAGGCCTAACGCGGTGTTCGGCCGTTCTTTGGCCGTTTTTTGGCGGTGCGGGGTCGAATCGGGTCGTCACCACCGAGCAGGACCGGAGCACCGGCCATGGGAACGAGGAGTACCGGACGGACTGCTCCGGCTTCGTGTCGTCGCCGTGGAGATCAGCTGATCGCGAGGAACCCCAGCGGCGGCCGCTGCGCCGGCCACCGCGCACGCCACTGGAGCACCTCCCCCGACTCACGGGTGCCCAGTCGCGCGAACAGGGTCGCGGCCTCGCGCCAGCAGCGGTCCGCGCCCACCGCGTCCCCCAGGCGGGCGTGGGCCGCGCCGAGGTCCCGCAACGTCCTCGCGCGCCACAGCCGCAGACCCATGTCGGTCCACGCGGTGAGCGCCTCGGTCAGCACCAGCCGCGCACCGGCGTGGTCGCCGCGGGCGAGCCGCCACTCCCCCAGCGTGCGGCGGACCAGCGCCTCGCCGAACCGGTCGCCGACGTCGCGGCAGCCGTCCAGCGCGGTGCCCAGCAGCTCCCGCGCCGGGTCGAAGTCGCCCTTGCGCAGCAGCACCTTCGCCCACGCCTGGGCGGTGTAGCAGCCGAGCAGCTCGTCACCGGTGCCCGCGACCATCTCGTGGGCGCGCACGACGTGCTCCTCGGCGAGGTCCAGCTCGCCGCGCGCCCGGTGCACCAGTCCGATGCCGCGGGCCGCGAGTGCCTCCCCTCGGCGGCTGTTAGCCTTGCGGTAGGCGGCTTCCGCCTCGTGCAGCGTGTCGAGCGCCTGCTCGTCGTCGCCCAGTTCCCGGTGCACCGAGCCGATTCCGTACAACGCGTGCGCGACGCCCTCGGTGTCGTTGCCCGCCAGCAGCTCCCGTGCGCGGCCGAGGGCTTCGAGCGCGCACGGGTACTCGCCGAGGTCGCGGCACACCATGCCGATGCCGTTCATCGCGACGGCTTCACCGTGCTGGTCGTTCAGGCCCACGAACAACGTCTGCGCCGTGCCGAACCACGAGCGCGCCTCGACCAGGTTGTCCCGCTTGTAGTGCATCTGCCCGAGGCTGCACCTCAGGACCGCTTCCAGCCGCACGTCACCGGCGCGCCACACCGCCTCCAGTGCGGCCGTGTGTGTTCGTTCCCAGGCCTCGTAGCGGTTGCGCAGCCCGAACCACGCGAACACCAGCACCTCGGCCAGCTGCGAGGCGGTGGTGGCGAGCCCCAGCTCCGCCGCGCGTTCCACCAGCCTGGTCAGCACGGACTCCTCGCGTGCGAACCAGGCGTCCTTGTCCGCGGGCCGCGCCGCCGCGGTGACCACGCCCAGCGAGTCCTGCATGCGGGGAACGGCGAGGAAGAGGTGCTCGGTCAGACCGTCCACGGTGGACAGTGCGGCGATCACGGCCCTGCGCACCAGGTCCTCGCGCTCCCGCTGCGGGTCCTCTGCCTCGGCGAGCTCCCTGGCGTGCAGCCGCACCAGCTCGTGCATGCGGTAGCGGGCGTTGCCGGTGACGTCGAGCAGCCGGGCGTCGACGAGCTGGTCGAGCACGTCCTCGTCGAGCAGGTGCACCCACAGGTAGCTCGGCACCTCGGGCAGCCCGAGGAACCCGACCACCCGGTACGCGCGGCGCACGTCCTCGCCCAGCGACCGGTAGGTGAGCTCCAGGCTCGACCGCACGGCCAGGTCGTCGGCCACGAGCTCGTCGAGCCTGCTGCGTTCATCGGCCAGCCGCCGCACGAGCTTCGACACGGGCCAGTGCGCGCGCCCGGCCAGACGCGCGCCGGTGATGCGCACGGCCAGCGGCAGGTACCCGCACAGCCGCGCGACCTCGGTGGCCTGCTCCGGTTCGGCGGCGACCCGGTCGTCGCCGAGGATGCGCGCCAGCAGCGTGACCGCCTCGTCGTCGCCCAGCACGTCGAGCGGGACCCGGTGCACGCCCTCCAGCCCGCAGAGCCGGCTGCGGCTGGTGATCAGGGTGAGGCAACCGGGGCTGCCCGGCAGCAGCGGCCGGACCTGCGACACGCTCGTGACGCCGTCCAGCACGATCACGACCCGCCGCCCGCCGACCTGGGCCCGCCACAGCGCCGCGCGTTCCTCCGGGCTCTCCGGGACCCGCTCGCTGGGCACGTCCATCGCCCGCAGCAACGCGTCCAGCGCCCCCGACGGCGAGTGCAGGTCCACGAACAGCTGCCCGTCCGGGTACCGCTCGGCCAGCCGGTGCGCCGCGTGCACGGCGAGCGCCGTCTTGCCCACGCCCGCCGGTCCCTCGATCCACCACACGCCGCCGTCGCCACCGAGCAGCCGGTCCAGCTCCGCGGCCCGCCCGGTGAAGTCCCCGGCGTCGCGCGGCAGGTAGTTGCGGCGCGTGTCCCGCGCGCCCTCCAGCACGTCCCGGTACAGCTGCTGCAGCTGCTCCCCCGGCTCGACGCCCAGCTCGTCCACGAGCACCCGGCGCGTCTCGCGGAACACCCGCATCGCGTCCGCCCGCCGCCCACCCCGCGCGAGCGCGGTCATGAGCTGCCCGCGCAACCGTTCCGCCAGCGGGTACTCGGCCACGAACACGCCCAGCGCGTCGATCAGCCCGGCGTGCCGCCCCAGCGCCAGCTCGGCGTCCGCCCACGCCTCGGCCGCCGCGAGCCGCTGCACGTCGAGGGTCTGCGCGAACACGACCGGCGTGCCGCGCCACAGCTCCAGCGCCCTGGCGAGCAGCTCGGCCTTGACCCTGAGCTCCGCGGTCTCCTGCGCGCTCGCGACGAGCCGGCGGAAGGCGTGCAGGTCGACGTGCCCCGGTTCGGCGGCCAGCACGTACCCGGCGGCCCGGTGCTCCACCGGCAACCCGGCCCTGCGCAGGCTGGAGATGTGCACCTGCAGCGACTTGCGGGCCTGTGGCGGCGGGTCCTCACCCCAGATGAGGTCGATCAGCCGGTCGACGGGCACGACCTTCCCGCACTCGACCGCCAGCACGGCCAGGATCTGCGCGGGCTTGGGTGGTACCGGCGGCTCGACCGGCCCGAGAATCCTGACTTCCACTGCGCCCCCACCAGTGTTGAAGATTCACCGAGTTCTGCGCGTCAAGGTCAAATTCTGACGCCACGTTCGAGCACCCGGTTCCACCTGCTGGCGAAGGCCACTCGAATGGACGCAGAAGTCGATGCAACCAGACCACGGTTGTCCCCGTCCACGCCACTGCGAGTGGTTCCGAATATGAACTGCCGTTCCGGCGCTACACGCTCGCTTTCAGCCGGGCGAACTCCTCGGCGAGGGCGGGCAGCTGCCAGTGCGCGTTCAACCCGCTCGGATTGGGCAGCAACCACACCCGCGCACCGCCCACGGTCTCGTCCTGCGGCCCGACCTGCGCTTTCTTCCGCCCGAACGCACTGCGGTACACGGTCACACCGAGCACCGCGAGAACCTTCGGTGAATAGGTGCGAACCTTTTCGGTCAGCACGACCGCGCCGGCTTTCATCTCGTCAATTGTTAATTCATCGGCTTTGGCCGACGGGCGTGCGACGACGTTCGTGATGCCGAGCCCGAGTTCGAGCAGCCCCTCCTGCTCGGTCGGCGCGAACAGCCGCGGCGTGAACCCGGACAAATGCAACGCGGGCCAGAACCGGTTTCCCGGCCGGGCGAAGTGGTGCCCGGTCGCCTCCGAGACCAGGCCGGGGTTGATGCCGCAGAAGAGGACGTCGAGGCCGGGCTTGAGCACGTCACCGATCACGCTGACCAGCCTACGAGCACTACCGTGGCCGGCATGGCCCGGCTCCCGTTGCTCTTCCTCGACGTCGACGGCCCGCTGCTCCCGTTCGCCGGCACCAGGCACACCGGCCCGGCCCACGAGAACCCGCTGCTCGCCCGCCTCGACCCGATGCACGGCCCCTGGCTCGCCGCGCTGCCGTGCGAGCTCGTCTGGGCCACGACCTGGATGGACGACGCCAACGACCTCCTCGCGCCCCTCCTGGGCCTGCCTGAACTGCCCGTCGCGACCTGGCAGGAGGACCAGGAGACCGAGGACCGCGACTTCCGCGACGGCCTGCACTGGAAGACCCGCGGCTTGGTCGCGCTGGCAGGCACCCGGCCGTTCGCCTGGGTCGACGACGAGATCACCGGGAAGGACCGCCTCTGGGTCGCCGAGCACCACGAGCGAGCCCTCCTGCACCGCGTCGACCCGCGCCACGGCCTGACCGATGCCGACTACCTGGCCCTCGACGCCTGGTTGCGCGCCGCGGCCTGACCGCCGCCCCCAGCGGCGAGCCCTGGTCAGGTCGTCGCCGGCACGCGCGGCCGTGGCGTCCACATCGTGTACCCGGCCCGCAGCGCGTCCTCGGCGGAGTGGAAGACCACGTCGCCCTTCATCCGCTTGTAGTAGGGCGACTCGGGCGTGTGGAACATCATCGTGCGCGAGTTCGCCTTGATCGCGGGCGCCGGCGGCACCGGGTCCTCCATGATCGAGAGTCGGGTCTCCGGCTGCGCGGCCGCACGGGAGCGCATGGTCAGCCAGGTGAGCAGCACGCCCGCGAGGAAGGCGCCCGCGCACAGCAGGAACATCTGGAGGAAGAACCCGAACAACGCGAAGGCTCCTAGCCCGTAGTCGTGAAGTCCTCGTCGACCCGCAGGCCGGGGGCCGCGGCGCGCAGGGCGTCGCTGAGCGCGCCCGCACGCGTGTGGTCGGGTACGCGTGCCGAGGCGACGAGGTGTCCGGTGTGGACGACGGCGGTGAAGTCGGTGACGTCCGCGCCGAGCACCGCGCGCAGCACCGAGGCGACCTCGTCCGCGGCGACCGGCAGCCGCACGGTCGTGGACGGGGTGATCAGGTCGGTGACGCGGTGCTTCTCGGCGACCGAGCGCACGGCGTCGGCCACCTCCTGGCGTTCGGCCGGGGTGGCGGCGCCGGCCAGCACGACCTCGGCCGAGCGCACGGCGAGCACGAGCTGGCCGGGCACGGCCGCGGGGGCCTGCCCGGCGTGCACCGCGACGCCCACGGAGGCGAGCAGCAGCGGCACGGCGATGGCGCCGATGGCGACGCGCTGCGGCAACTGCACGCGTCTGGCCTATCCCATCCGGCCGTCCGGTTGCCACCGCCTGCGGTGAAAGGCCCAGGACCGCGCCGGAGAATTCACCCGGTCGTGGAAATCACGACGGGGTGGCCGCCGGCCACGAGCCGCCAGTCGGTGCGGGTGAAGTCGGCGGGGTCGAGCACGCCCGCGGCCTTCACCCAGTCGATCAGCAGCTGCCGGATCTCCTGCCGCCGGTCGAGCAGCACCGGGGCGGTCGCGATGTGCGGGAAGTCGCCGCCGCCCGCCTGCCGGTAGTTGTTCACCGCGACCGCGAACTCCTGGTCACCGGCCACCGGCACCCCGCCGTAGGACAGGTCCGTGATGCGCGAACCGGCCGGGCGGGCGATGTCGACGTCGTAGGTCAGCGGGGCGTCCAGGCCGTGGGCGATGTCGAAGTTGTAGTCGGGCACGTCGGCCGACACCTCCTCGGGCGTGAACGGCCCCGCGGCGGTGACCTGGCGGAAGTAGCGCGCCGACTCCTCCAGGAAGTCGCGCAGCTGCGCGCCGGTCAGCCGCACGCCCACGAGCGTGTTGTCGAAGATGTACAGCCCGGCGACGTCGCGGATGGACACCTCGCCGGCCGGGATCGCCGCGCCGCGGTTGAACGGCGCGCACAGCGACAGCACCGGCAGCGACGTGGACTTCTTGAGCTCCAGCGCCTGCACGTGGTTGATGAACCGCAGTGCGGGCGTGTCCTCGAACCGCGACCGCGCCGCCGACATCGCGGCCCGGCAGGTGCCGATCCGCCCGTTGACGTGGTGCACGACCTTCTCGTGGTCGTGCCGCAGCAGCCGCACGATCCGCGGGTCCTCCGGCACCGACGCCGACACCAGCACGGAGGACCGCGACCCGGTCAGGTGCCAGCCGCCGTCGTGCTCCAGGTCGAACTCCAGCACCGACAACCGCTTGCCCCAGTACAGCGGCTCGGTCAGCAGCACCCGCCGCCCGGTCACCCTGTTCCTCACGAACCGCTGCGGGATCTCGACGTGCGCGTGTCCCACCAGGATCGCGTCAATGCCCGGCACGGTCTCCGCGACCAGCTCCGCGCAGTTCTCCGGGAACGGCACCTGGTCGCCCAGCGACGACGACAGGTCCGCACCCGAGTGCGCCACCAGCACCACCAGGTCGGACTGGCGCCGCACCTCCGGCACCCAGCGCAGCGCCTGCTCCACCAGCCCCGGGAACGTCAGCACGCCCTCGACGTGCACCTTGTCCCACACCGCGATGCCGGGGTTGGTGAGCCCGAGGACGCCCACCCGCAACGGCGGGCCACCGGTGCGCCACACCGTCTTCACCACGTACGGCGGGAAGGCGGGCAGCCCGGTCGCGACGTCGACCGCGTTCGCCCCGAGCAGCGGGAAGTCCAGCTGCCGTTCGAACATCCGCAGCACGTCGAGGCCGTAGTTGAACTCGTGGTTGCCCAGCACCGCGGCCGTGTAGCCGATGGCGTTCATCGCGGCCGCCATCGGGTGCACGTGCGTGCGGGTGATCGGCTCGACCTTGGCGTAGTAGTAGGCCAGCGGCGTGCCCTGGATCGTGTCGCCCGCGTCCAACAACAACGTGCGGTGCCGGCCCACCTCGGCGCGCACGCCGGCCACCAGCGTCGAGATCTTCGCGAGCCCGACGTCGTCGTGCGCGAAGTCGTCGTACTCCCGGTCGCGGTAGTAGTCCCAGTTGAAGAGGTTGCCGTGCAGATCGGTCGTCCCCATCACCGTCAGCGTGAACGTGCGCAGGACGCTCACCTCCGGGCGGTCGTCGGGTCCCCCGACCGAACATAGCTGCTCACAATTGACGTAACTGCTGATCGCCCGAACGGTGGACGGTCTCACAGGCGGTACACAGGATGACCGGTCACGATGGGAGCCATGCGCGCGATGGAAGCCGCACTCCGCCGGCCGGACGGGCAGCCCGTGCGGGTGCTCGTGGTGGACGACGAGTCCACACTGGCCGAGCTGATGACGATGGCGCTGCGCATGGAGAAGTGGGACGTGCGCACGGCGCTCGACGGCACGACGGCGGTCCGCACGGCACGGGAGTTCCGGCCGGACGCGGTGGTGCTGGACGTGATGCTGCCCGACTTCGACGGGTACGAGGTGCTGCGGCGGATGCGGGCCGAGCAGCCGGCCCTGCCGGTGCTGTTCCTGACCGCGCGGGACGCCGTGGAGGACCGCATCGCGGGGCTCACGGCCGGTGGCGACGACTACGTGACGAAGCCGTTCTCCCTCGAAGAGGTCGTGCTTCGGTTGCGTGCACTCATGCGGCGCACCGGTGTCACGGAGGAGGACGCGGGCGCACGGCTCGTTGTCGGCGATCTGGTGTTGAACGAGGACACGCGCGAGGTGACGCGGGCGGGTGAGCACGTCTCGTTGACGGCGACCGAGTTCGAGCTGTTGCGGTACCTGATGAGCAACCCGCGGCGGGTGCTCAGCAAGGCGCAGATCCTCGACCGGGTGTGGAGCTACGACTTCGGCGGCCAGGCGAACATCGTCGAGCTGTACATCTCCTACCTGCGCAAGAAGATCGACGCCGGACGGGCGCCGATGATCCACACCGTGCGGGGCGCGGGCTATGTCCTCAAGCCCGCGGCGTAGCGACGGCCGCCCGCGCGCGCCGTGGCCGAAGACGCTGCGGGGCAAGCTGATCGCCGGCCAGGTCGCGGTGCTGCTGGCGCTGTCGGTCGGCACGGGCGCGGTCGCGGTGCCGGCACTGCACGGGTTCCTCACGCACGACCTCGACCGCCAGGTCCGGGAGATGGTGCAACCGGCGGTCGGCCAGCGGGCCCGGGGCATCAACGCGCGCGTCACCGAAGGCGGCGTGGAGGGCACGATCGAGCTGCCCGGCACGCGCACGCTGCCCATGACGGACCACGAGCGACGGCAGCTGACCGGACTGGGTCCCGGCGACCACACCGTGGACATGGGCGACAAGGGCACGTTCCGCGTCAACGTCGGACCGGCGCAGATCAAGGGCCTGCCGTCGGGTCCGGTGGACGACGTCGTGTGGCGGATGGTGTGGCTGCTGGTGGCGTTGACGGCGGCCGGGGTGGCCGCGGCGGCGCTGGCCGGCCAGCGGATCGTCCGGCGCGCGCTCGTGCCGCTGGACCGGGTCGCCGCCACCGCGGCCCGTGTCGCCGAGCTGCCGCTGCACTCCGGTGAGGTCGCGCTCGCCGAACGCGTGCCGGAGACCGACCCGGACACCGAGGTCGGCAAGGTCGGGCTCGCGTTCAACCGGATGCTCGGCCACGTCGGTGCCGCGCTGAAAGCCCGCCACGACAGCGAGACGCGCGTGCGCAGGTTCGTCGCGGACGCTTCGCACGAGCTGCGCACGCCGCTGGCCGCGATCCGCGGGTACGCCGAGCTGACCCGGCGCTCCGGCGAGGAGCTCAGCCCGCGGGTCGCGCACGCGATGAGCCGGGTGGAGTCCGAGGCGGTGCGGATGACGTCGCTGGTGGAGGACATGCTGCTGCTGGCCCGCCTCGACGACGGCCGGCCGCTGGAACGCACGGAGGTCGACCTCACCCGGCTCGTGCTGGACGTGGTCGGTGACGCCCGCATCTCCTCCGCGGACCACAGCTGGAAGATCGCCGTGCCCGACGAACCGGTGACGGTCATCGGCGACGTGCAGCGGTTGCACCAGGTGCTCGGCAACCTGTTGTCCAACGCGCGCACGCACACCCCGCCCGGCACGACGGTCACGACCGGCCTGTCCGTCCACAACGGACAGGTGGAGCTGACCGTCACCGACGACGGGCCGGGCATCCCCGAGGGGCTGGAGGTGTTCGAGCGGTTCGCGCGCGGCGACAGCTCCCGCTCACGCGCCGCCGGCAGCACGGGGCTGGGGCTGTCCATCGTGGCCGCCGTCGTCGGCGCCCATGACGGCGAGGTGTCCGTGCAGAGCGTCCCAGGGCAGACCACGTTCACCGTCGCGCTGCGCGGCTGAGGTCTCGTTCCACAGCAGCGGCAGCAGGTCGGCGCCGCGCCGGAACACCCACGGGACGCCCTTGAGCAGCAGCCACGCCACGTGGTGCCAGACGGTCAGCTCGCGCCCGCCGGAGCAGTCGAGGCTGATCTCACCGAACGCGTGACCGCAGGCGCGCAGCTCGTGCGCGAAGGCCTTCGCGAGCATGCGGTGCCCCAGCTCGGAGGGGTGCAGCCGGTCGACCGCCCAGGTGGCCGGCTCGTACGCGCCGGGCAGCGCGTGCAGGTCGACGCAGCGGACGCCGTGCCGGGCGACGACGACGTCGACGACCCGGTTGAGCTCGTCGATGCGGCCGCGCAGCACCCGCCGCAGCCGGCCGGGCAGCGTGAACACGCGGCCCTGGTCGTGGAACCGCACGGTCACCACGGAACAGCCGGCGGCGGTCAGCTCGCGGCAGACGTGGTCGAGGTCGGAGTGCGCCTGCCGGGCGGAGAAGTCCGAGCGCAGCGTGTCGTTGACGCCGGCGATGACGACGGCGGCCTTCGGCGCGAGCCGCAGCGCCTGCGGCAGCTGCAGGTGCCGCACGTCCGCGATCCGCGCACCGGAGACGGCGAGGTTGCGGTAGCCGTTGTGCTCGTAGGCCGCCGACAGCAGGGGGCCGAAGCCGCGCCAGCCGCCGGGTACGAGGTCGCCGATCCCGACCGCTGTCGAGTCACCGAGAAGCACCAGCACGTGCCCCAGGATCGACCGGCCCGGTGAGCCCGGGATGACCGTGCGGGAACCGTTCAGCGAAATGCCGGGTAAAGCGGGAGTTCGAGCACCTCGGACCCGTAGCGCTCGGCCAGCGCCCCGATGACGGCGTCGGCGTGCGAGGCGACGGTCTTCTCGCCGAGGACCAGCGCGTCGGCCCGCAGCCGCACCCACCGGCCCGCCAGCACGACGCTGCGCGGCGGGGCGTTCACGACGCTCGGCATGGGCTTGGACAGCGCACGCCACGTCGCGAGCCACACCCACAGCAGCTGGGCCTGCAGCAGCCGGGGTAAGAGCACCGCGTCGTCATCCATCTCCGGCCACACCGAGCCCACCTCGGCCCGCCAGGCGGCGACCATGGCCTCGGACATGCCCGGCGGCAGCCCCCACCCGCACCAGCAGGACGGGAACGGCACCCGCAGGCTGGCGGCGTCGAAGACGATGTCGCGGACGCAGCCGCCCTCGAAGTCGACGAACCGCACGCCGCGCGAGGTGACCAGGTGGTTGTCCGGGCACGACGTGGACGGGCTGAACGCCCTGCGCCGCGACGTGCTGAACGCCTTCGCCGCCGCGACCGCGAACTCGACGGCGTGCGCGGAGGTCTCCACGGCCAGCTCGGTCTCCAGCAGCCCCGGTAACCCGGCGATCGCCGCGTGCACGTCGACCGCGATCGGGTCCTGGCAGCACTGCGCGCCGGCCCGGCGCATCAACGCGTCGAAGTCCGCGTCCCTGCCCGCCGTCGTGGCGTGCAGCCGCCCCATGGCGTGCGCCCAGGACAACAGGCCGCGTTCGGCGACCCGCGCGTCCTTGCCGTGCAGCTTCTCGGACAGCCGCGGCGCCCGGCCCAGGTCCTCCAGGACGACCAGCCGGGACGTGCCGTCGTGGGCGAACAGCTCCGGTGTGGCGCGCTCCTCCGCGGGCAGCGCGGTGAGCAGCTGGTGGCTGACGGCCTCGTGCGCCCACGGGTCGCGGTCACCGGCGGCGGGCGGGTAGCGCTTCACCACCAGCGTGCGCGGCATCGAGAACGGCGAGGAGGCCACTCTGACCCGGATGACGACGGAACGGCCGGTCCCCCCGAGTGCCTCGGGGTCCGCAAGGCGCACCTGTGCGCCCAAGCGCCTGGTCAGTACCCGCTCGGCGGCCTCGACGGCTTCGACGATCTCCGGTGAAGTCGTGTCGGGAGGGCCCGCGGTGATCTCCACGCTCATCCCCTCCGACCCTACTCCCCATGCCCGTGCGCCCGGCTGACGCCGATCAGGCCCCGTTGCGGTCACCACCACCGGTTCACCGCGGTCCCCACGTTCCCACAACACCCCTCCGAGCCCTGGACGTGTGCAAACACCTTCCGTTGCCCGGTACGGGCAGATCAACCCGATCGTTCGAGCCGGTCGCGTCAATACCGATCAAGTAGCCGCTCGTTCAGGCGATCCGGTCCCATGTTGTGGGAAACGCGCGTGATCGTCCGGGAGGTTGCCCTCCCGGACGATCTTCCTGCGGAATCGATCCCGCTCAGCTCTTCTGGTCGGGCTTCGCGTCCACGCCGGCTTCCTTGCGCTGCTGCGCGGTGATCGGCGCCGGAGCCGCGGTCAGCGGGTCGAAACCGCCGCCGGACTTCGGGAACGCGATGACCTCGCGGATCGAGTCGACGCCCGCGAGCAGCATGCAGAGGCGGTCCCAGCCGAGCGCGATGCCGCCGTGGGGCGGGGCGCCGTACTTGAACGCGTCGAGCAGGAAGCCGAACTTCTCCTGCGCCTCCTCGGCACCGATGCCCATCACGTTGA
This sequence comes from Lentzea sp. NPDC036949, assembly GCF_055608075.1. Classification (NCBI taxonomy): domain Bacteria; kingdom Bacillati; phylum Actinomycetota; class Actinomycetes; order Pseudonocardiales; family Pseudonocardiaceae; genus Lentzea; species Lentzea sp. NPDC036949. The sequence continues at coordinate 161,703 of NZ_JBVJRA010000007.1, read as the reverse complement.
ACGCGCGCTGCTGCACGTCGGCGCGGTGGATACGGATCGAGCCGCCACCGAGCTCGTTGCCGTTGAGGATCACGTCGTAGGCGTAGGCCAGCGCGTTGCCCGGGTCGGTCTCGAAGTTGTCGATCCACTCCGGGGTCGGCGAGGTGAACGCGTGGTGCAGGGCGGTCCACTTGCCGCCGCCGACCGCGACGTCGCCGGCCTCCAGCTTGTCGACGGCCTCGAACATCGGGAAGTCGACGACCCAGGCGAACGCCCAGGCGTTCTCGTCGATCAGGCCGACGCGGGTGGCGATCTCGACGCGCGCGGCACCGAGCAGGGCGCGGGCGTCGCGGGCCTCACCAGCGGCGAAGAAGATGCAGTCGCCGGGGTTGGCGCCCACGGCCTTGGCCAGGCCGTCGCGCTCGGTGTCGGTCAGGTTCTTCGCGACCGGCCCTCCCAGCGTGCCGTCCTCGCCGACCAGCACGTACGCGAGCCCCTTGTGGCCGCGCTGCTTGGCGAACTCCTGCCAGCCGTCGAGCGTGCGGCGCGGCTGCGAGGCACCACCGGGCATGACCACGGCACCCACGTACGGCGCCTGGAACACGCGGAACGTCGTGTCCTTGAAGTACTCGGTGAGCTCGGTCAGCTCCAGCTCGAAGCGCAGGTCGGGCTTGTCCGAGCCGTACTTCGCCATGGCCTCGGCGTAGGAGATCCGGCGGAACGGCAGCGGCAGCTCGACGTCCTTGGTCTCCTTCCAGATCGCGGCCAGCAGCTTCTCGGTGAGCGCGATGACGTCGTCCTGCTCGACGAAGCTCATCTCGATGTCGAGCTGGGTGAACTCCGGCTGCCGGTCGGCGCGGAAGTCCTCGTCCCGGTAGCAGCGGGCGATCTGGTAGTAGCGCTCCAGGCCGCCGACCATGAGCAGCTGCTTGAACAGCTGCGGCGACTGCGGCAGCGCGTACCAGCTGCCCGGCCGCAGCCGCGCGGGCACCAGGAAGTCGCGCGCGCCCTCGGGCGTGCTGCGGGTCAGGGTCGGCGTCTCGACCTCGACGAACTTCTCGCCGTGCAGCACCTCGCGGGCGATGCGGCTGACCTCGCTGCGCAGCCGGATGGCCTTGGCCGGGGTGGACCGGCGCAGGTCGAGGTAGCGGTGCTTGAGGCGGGCCTCCTCGCCCGGCTCCACGTCGCTCTCGACCTGGAACGGCAGCGGCGCGGCCTCGTTGAGGACCTCGAGGTCGCTCACGTAGACCTCGATGGCACCGGTGGGCAGCTCGGGGTTCTCGCTGCCGTCGGGCCGCTTGCTCACGTCGCCGGTGACCTTGATGACGTACTCGCTGCGCAGCCGGTGCGCGCGCTCGGCCATCTCGCCCTCGCGGAACACGACCTGGGCGACCCCGCTGGCGTCGCGGAGGTCGATGAAGATGACACCGCCGTGGTCCCGCCGGCGAGCGACCCACCCGGTGAGGGTGACGGACTGCCCGGCGTGCTCGGCCCGGAGTGATCCGGCCTCGTGCGTGCGCAACACGGTGGTGGCTCCTTGTAGACGAAGTCAGCTTTTCCGTCAAGGCTAGCTGGCCGCACCGACAGATTTTCACGCAGGTCGTGCGCCTGCGCCCGTCCGCCCGCGGCGCTGATCTTCGCCGGCCGCGTTCCGGCCGCGCCCGCCCTGCTGCACGCGCTGACGCCGTCGCTCCGCCCGCATCTGCAGCAGGGGGGTGAGCGGGTAACTCAGCCGCGGCCGGGAAAACCCACCCGTGCAGCCGAAAAGGGCCGCGACCTGTGTCGCGGCCCTTCCCTCACAGCTCAGTTCACGCGGCCCGGCTCACCGGCCGGACCCGGTTCACGCGCTCGGCGCGAGGTACAGCAGGCGGTTCGGCGAGCCCGAACCCGGGTTGGTCACCTTGGACGGCGTCGACTGCGCGACCAGGTACGAGGCGACCTGGGCGGGCGTGGCCGACGGGTTGGTGGACAGGTACCTGGCAGCGGCGCCCGCGACGTGCGGGGTGGCCATCGAGGTGCCCGAGATGGTGTTGGTGGCGCTGTCGGAGGTGTTCCAGGCCGAGGTGATGGCCGAGCCCGGCGCGAAGATGTCGAGCAGCGAACCGTAGTTCGAGTACGACGCGCGGGCGTCGTTGCGCTCGGTGGCGCCGACGGTGATCGCCTCGCTCACGCGGGCCGGGGAGAAGCCGGACGCGTTGGCGTTGGAGTTGCCGGCCGCGACCGCGAAGGTCACGCCCTTGGCGATGGCGTTGCGCGTGGCGGCGTCGAGGGTGGCGTTGGCACCGCCACCGAGCGACATGTTCGCCACGGCGGGCTTGACGGCGTTGGCGCCGACCCAGTCGATGCCCGCGGCGACACCGGCGAGGGTGCCGGAGCCGTTGTTGTCGAGCACGCGGACGGCGACGATCCTCGCGTTCTTCGCGACGCCGTACTGCGAGCCCGCGATGGTGCCGGCGACGTGCGTGCCGTGGCCGTTGCCGTCCTGCGCGACGTTGTCGTTCTCGACGAAGTCACGGCCGTTCGAGGCGCGGCCGCCGAAGGTGGAGTGGCTGATGCGCACGCCGGTGTCGATGACGTACGCGGTGACGCCCGATCCGGTCGAGGTGTAGCTGTAGGACGAGTCCAGCGGCAGGTTGCGCTGGTCGATGCGGTCCAAGCCCCACGACGGCGGGTTCGTCTGCGTCGCCTGCGTGTGGATGACCTGGTCGGCCTCGACGAACTCGACCGTCGGGTCGGCGGCCAGGCGCTTGGCCTGCTTCTCGGTCAGCTTCACGTTGAAGCCGCCGAAGCTCGTGTAGTCGCGCTCGACCTTGGCACCGAACCGCGACGCCAGCGCGTGCGAGTTGCCCTTGCCCTCCTTGAACTTCACGATGAAGCTGCCCGCGATCTTCTCGGGGGCGTTGAGGGAGAGGACCTCGCCCTCGGCGGCGGAGGCGTTGGGAACCATGAGGACCGACATGGCGAGCGTCGCCGCGCCGGCACCGGCCAGGAACCGGATCTTTCGCGTCATGATGTGCATTCCGTTCTTTGCAGGGGAACGAAGCGCTTTCGACGCTAGGGAGAGATCCGGTCCCTGCCAAGGGTGTCCTATGGATTAAGACGGCCTTGTGCCGCCCAACAATTCACGCTTCACAGCGTCGGCGGCCAGTAAAGGATACGAGTGACGGGTGGCGTTCCCGGGGTGCCCGTGGTAACCAGCGCGCTCTCCACCTGCGCGGGCGTCGCCGCGCGGTTGAGCTCCAGGTACCGCGCCGCCACACCGGCCGCGTGCGGTGCCGCCATCGACGAGCCGGAGAGGGTGTTCGTCGCCGTGTCACTGGAGTTCCACGCCGACGGGACGCTCACACCCGCCGCCCAGATGTCGACGAGCGGACCGTAGTTCGACGAGGAGGACCTGGTGTCGTTCTGCGTCAGCGCGCCCACGCAGATCGCCTGGGACACGCGCTGCGGCGAGGAGTTGGCCGGGTCGGTGTTGCTGCCGCCGGCCGCGACCGTGAACGAGACACCGGACGCGATCGCACGCCGCACCGCGTCGTCGAGCGCCGTGGAAGCGCTCCCGCCCAACGACATGTTCGCCACCGCCGGCTTCACGGCGTTGCGGGTCACCCAGTCCACGCCCGCGATCACGCCGGAGATCGTGCCGGAGCCCGACCCGTTGAGCACCCGCACGCCCCACACGGTGGCGCGCTTGGCCACGCCGTGCTTCGTGCCCGCGGCGATGCCGGCGACGTGCGTGCCGTGACCGTTGTCGTCCTGGGCGACCGCGTCGTTGTCGACGGTGTCCCAGCCGTTGCGCGCCCGCCCGCCGAAGTCGGTGTGCGTCACCCGCAGGCCGGTGTCGATCACGTAGATGTTCACGCCCGCACCGGTGCTGGTGTACTCGTAGCGCTGGTCGAGCGGCAGGGCCCGCTGGTCGATGCGGTCCAGGCCCCACGGCGGGTTGAGCTGGGTGGTGTTGGCGTGCACCAGTCCGTCGCGCTCCACGTGGGACACGTTCGGGTCGGCCTGCACCGCGCGCAGCTGCCGCGCGGTCAGCCGGGCGCTGTACCCGGTGAAGACGCTGGTGTACCGGTGCTGCACCTCGCCCGCGAACGAGGACACGGCGCCGTCCTTCAGCACCACGATGTAGGAGGAGGTGGCCGCGGTCGCCGGGACGACCACGACCGAGGCGGTGAGTGCGGCGACTGCCAGCAGGGCTCTCACAGTCGGTTTTCCTTTCGGAGCAGGGATTCTCTTCTGGGCGGAGAACGGGGAACGGCTCGGGAACGGGCCGGGGCAGCACGTGCCGGACCGGCACTCAGCTGGTCGTCGTGTCCGTCGCAGGGGTGTGCGGAACCCGCCCGGGACCATTGGCGGCGAAATAGGCCCGAGATCTGAACTTGCCGAGTTTCCATCGGCCGCAAAACCGCCGATCGGCTGTACCGCGCGCCCTTTGCTGCCGATAACCTCTCGTGCTTGACTCCGGGAACGGAGGGGTGATGCTCACGATCTACCCACCGCGCGAGGAGCTCGCCGACCTGTTGGTGACGGGTCCGTTCGCGGACGCGCTGAGGGTCGCGATCCAGGTGCGGGGACTCAGCCTCGAACGCCTGCAGCACCGGTTGCGGGTGCGCGGCGCGCCGATCAGCGTGACGGCGCTGAGCTACTGGCAGTCGGGCCGCCGCCGTCCGGAGCGACCGGAGTCGCTGAGGGCGCTGGCGCACCTGGAGGACGTGCTGGGGCTGCCCAGGACAGCGCTCTCACGGCTGCTGGGCCCGCCCCGGCCGCGGGGTCGTTCGCGCAGGCGGGAGGTGTCGCCGCGGGCGGCGTGGGACGGGTCGGGGCTGGTGCTGACCGCGCAGCAGGACCGGGTCGACGTCGCGCCGTGCGGCGGGGTGCGCGGGGTGCGGTCCCGGCAGGTCATGCAGGCGACGAAGGCCGGCGTGGACCGGTGGGTGCTGTGCCAGGAGACGGGTTCGGCGCAGCCGGCGCTGACGGCGATCCGGTCGTGCCGGGTCGGGCGGACCGCGCGGGAACGCACGAGCGGTGTGCTCGTCGCGGAGCTGTTGTTCCCCGAACCGCTGTGCGCCGACGAGTCCATCGCGATCGAGTACGAATTGGTCTATCCACGTCCGACGGCCGAGCACACGCATTTCCGGCGGTTCGCCGAACGGGTGCACGACTACGTGCTGGAGATCAAATTCCCGGTCGGCGCGACACCTGCCGTGTGCGAACAGTTCGCGTCGGGTCCGGCGGGCGTGGAACTGTCCGGCGGCGTGCGCCGGGCCCCGGTGGACGCCTGGGGCTACGCGCACGCCGCCGCGCTCGACTTCGGGCCCGGTCTCTACGGGATGCGCTGGACCGCGCCGGTGACGGCCGAGGAGAACGCCGCGGGGTCGTCGGCGAACGGGAAGTGACCGGCGCCGGGCTGCACGACCAGCTCGGCGTTGGGGAACAGGTCCGCGTACGCGCGCGCACACTTCGGTGGCAGTGCGACGTCGTGCTCGCCGGCGATGAGGAGTGTTGGCACGTCGAGGGTTGCGAGCGCCTTGCGGGTCTGCTCGGGGTCGAGGGCGCCCTCGGCGTAGAACTGCGCGGCCCCCTCGTCGTTGCTCGGGTGGGCGTCGAGCGCGCGTGCCTCTTCGTCCCAGCGGCCGTAGTGGAACGGCGCGATCTTCGCGAAGTTCTCGGCCGTCGGCCGGCCGGCCCAGATGTCCTCGAACGCGGCGAACGCCTCGGCGAACCAGGGTTCCGCGCTGCGCTGCTCGGCGACCTCGCGGCGGTCGGCGTCGGTGACGTCGAGGCCGACGACCCGCGGGCTGGGTGCGACGAGGACGAGCTGCTTGACGTGCCTCGGGTAGCGCTGCGCGTAGAGGACCGCGAGGGTGCCGCCCGCGGAGTGGCCGAGCAGGCGGAGCCGGTCGAGGCCGAGGTGGCGGCGCAGCGCCTCCACGTCGTCGACCTGGCGGTCGGCGCGGTAGGTCTGCGGGGGCGCGGCCTGCGAGTCGCCGGTGCCGCGCAGGTCGAGGACGAGCGTGTTCGGCAGCCCGCCGAGGTCGCCGAGGTAGGAGGAGTGCTGCATCGGCCCACCCGGCAGGCAGACCAGCGGGTCGGTGCCGCCTGCCGGGTGGTACGCGAGCGTGATGCCGTCTGAAGTCGTGAAGGTCCCCATGACGGCGCAGTCTGTCAGTAGGAGCGCGGGAGCTTGAGCGAGTTCTGCGCGACGAAGTTGAGGATCATCTCCCGCGAGACCGGCGCGATCCGCGAGAGCCGTGACATGCCGAGCATCGACGCGAGGCCGAACTCGGCGGTCAGGCCGTTGCCACCGTGGGTCTGGATCGCCTGGTCCACCGCTGCCGCCACGGCTTCGCCCGCCGCGTACTTGGCCATGTTCGCGGTCTCACCGGCCTCCCGGTCGTGGCCGCTGTCGTAGAGCGCGGCGGCCTTCTGGGTCATGAGCCGGGCCAGCTCGATCTCGATGTGGATCTTCGCGAGCGGGTGGGAGAGGCCCTGGTGCGCGCCGATCGGCGTCTCCCACACCTGGCGCTGGCGGGCGTAGGTGACGGCTTTGCGCATGGCGAGCCGGGCCGAGCCGGTGGCCATGCTCGCGCCCATGATCCGTTCGGGGTTGAGTCCGGCGAAGACCTGGAGCAGGCCCTGGTCCGGTGCGCCGACGACGGCGTCCGCGGGCAGCCGGACGTCGTCGAAGAAGAGGGTGAACTGCTTCTCCGGTGACAGCAGGTCCATCTCGATCTCGTGGTGGGTGAAGCCCTCCGCGGTCACCGGCACCACCACGAGCACCGGTCCGGTGGCCTGGATGGAGACCACGAGGACGGCGTCGACCTCGTCGATGCCGGAGATGTAGGTCTTGCTGCCGTTGAGGACCCACTCGTCGCCGTCGCGGCGGACGTTCGTCTTCAGCTTGTGCGCGTTCGACCCGGCGTCGGGCTCGGTGATGGCGAACGCCATCTTGAGCGTGCCGTCGGCGAAACCGGGCAGCCACTTGGCCTTCTGCTCATCGGTGCCGAACCGGGCGATCACCGTGGCGCAGATCGCCGGCGAGACCACCATGAGCAGCAACGGGCACCCGGCGGCGGCCAGCTCCTCGCACACCGCGGCGAGGTCGCCGATGCCACCGCCACCGCCGCCGTACTCCTCGGGCACGGCCACGCCGAGGTAGCCGAGCTTGCCTGCCTCCTGCCACAGCTCGGTGGTCTTCTCCCCCGCGCGGGCCTTGGCGACGAAGTACTCGGTGCCGTACTTGCCACCCAGCTCGGCGACCGCCCTGCGCAGCGCGGTCCGCTCCTGCGACTCGACGAAGCTCACTGTTCCTCCACTACGGCCAGGACGTCTCCGGCGTTGACCTGCTGCGCCCGTTCGACGAGGAGTTCGGTGACGGTGCCCGCGGTGCCGGCGAGCACCCGGTGTTCCATCTTCATGGCTTCCAGCACCAGGAGCTCCTGCCCCGCGGTCACGTGGTCGCCCTGGCGCACCGACACCCGGACGACCGTGCCGGGCATCGGCGCGACCGTCGCACCGGGGGCCACCCCGGTCTCGGGTTCGGGGAAGCGCGGCACGACCCGCAGCGACACCGACCCGCGCGGCGAGTCGACCTCGACGGTGTCGCCGTACCGGGCGACGTGGAACGGGACGCGCACGCCGTCGAGGTCGAGGGTGACGGTGTCCGCGGTGGCCTGCGCCGGGTCGTACTCGACCTCGATCTGCTCGTCGCCGAAGAGGAACCTCGCCTTCGGCTGCTGCGAGCGAACGTTGCGCCAGCCCAGCGGCAGCGCGCCGATCCGGCGGGTGGCCGCGCCCGCCAGTGCCGCCGCGAGCGCGAACGGGTGCGGGTCGACGGTTCTGGTGAGGTCGTGCTCGGTGAGGAACCCGGTGTGCGTGTCGCCGTCGAGGAACGCGTCGTGCCGCAGGACGTTCACGAGCAGCGCGCGGTTCGTGACCAGGCCGTGGACCTGCGCGTTCTCCAGCGCCGCCGCGAGCTTGCGGGCGGCGGCCGCGCGGGTCGGTGCGTGCGCGATCACCTTGGCCAGCATGGGGTCGTAGTGCACGGAGACGACCGACCCGTCCTCGACGCCGCTGTCGAGCCGGACGTCGCCGGGCACGGTGAAGCGGTGCAGCGTGCCGCTGGCGGGGCGCCAGTCGTGCGCGGGGTCCTCGGCGTAGAGGCGGACCTCGATGGCGTGCCCCCGCGGCGGTGGTGCCTGCTCGGGCAGCCGGTCGCCCTCGGCGATGCGCAGCTGCCACTCGACCAGGTCGACGCCGTGCACCAGCTCGGTGACGGGGTGCTCGACCTGCAACCGGGTGTTGACCTCCAGGAAGTGGAAGTCGGCGCCCTTCAGCATGAACTCGACGGTGCCCGCGCCGACGTAGCCGATCGACTCGGCGGCGGCCACGGCGGCGGCGAACAGGCGTTCGCGGACGTCGTCGCCGACCGCGGGGCTCGGGGACTCCTCGACGATCTTCTGGTGGCGGCGCTGGATGGAGCACTCGCGTTCGCCGAGCGCCCACACGGTGCCGTGGGTGTCGGCGAGGACCTGCACCTCGACGTGGCGCGCGTGTTCGAGCAGCGGTTCGCAGAACACGGTGGGGTCACCGAACGCCGACTCGGCCTCGCGGCGCGCACTGGCGAGCGCGTCCGCGAACTCCGCTCTCGCGCGCACGACCCGCATGCCGCGCCCGCCGCCACCGGCCGAGGCCTTGATGAGCACCGGGAACTCGGTGACGGTGTCCGGGTCGAGCTCGGGCAGCGTGGGCACGCCCGCGGCCGCCATGCGCTTCTTCGCGGCGACCTTCGAGCCCATGGCCTCGATGGCGTCCGGTGCCGGGCCCACCCAGATGAGACCGGCCCGCTGGACCTCGCGTGCGAAGCCGGCGTTCTCGCTGAGGAAGCCGTAGCCGGGGTGGACGGCGTCGGCGCCCGCCTTCAGCGCGGCCTCGACGAGCAGGCCGGCCCGCAGGTAGGTGTCGGCGGGTGCCGCGCCGGGCAGGTTGACCGCGAGGTCGGCCTCCCGCACGTGCGGTGCGCCGGCGTCGGGGTCGGAGAACACCGCGACGGTGCGGATGCCGTGGGCGCGGCAGGTCCGGATGATGCGGCGGGCGATCTCGCCGCGGTTGGCGATGAGGAGCGTCTTGATCACTGGGGTCATCACATCCGGAAGACGCCGAAGCCGTCGGCGCCCCTGATCGGTCCGCTGTGGACAGCGGAGAGGCAGATGCCGAGCACGGTCCTGGTGTCGCGCGGGTCGATCACGCCGTCGTCGTAGAGCTTGCCGGACAGGAACGGTGCGAGGGACTGCTCCTCGATCTGCGCTTCCACCATGGTGCGCATGGCGGCGTCGTGCTCCTCGTCGTACTCCTGGCCCTTCGCGATCGCGGCCTGCCGTCCCACGATCGACAGCACGCCGGCGAGCTGGGCGGGGCCCATGACGGCGGACTTGGCGTTGGGCCAGGTGAACAGGAACCGCGGGTCGTAGGCGCGGCCGCACATGCCGTAGTTGCCCGCGCCGTAGCTGGCGCCCATGGTGATGGTGAGGTGCGGGACCCGGCTGTTGGACACCGCGTTGATCATCATCGAGCCGTGCTTGACGATGCCGCCCTGCTCGTACTGGGCGCCGACCATGTAGCCCGTGGTGTTCTGCAGGAAGACCAGCGGCGTGTCGCTCTGGTTGGCGAGCTGGATGAACTGGGTGGCTTTCTGCGACTCCTCGCTGAAGAGCACGCCGCGGGCGTTGGCGAGGATGCCGACCGGGTAGCCGTGCACGCGCGCCCAGCCGGTGACGAGGCTGGTGCCGTACAGCGGTTTGAACTCGTCGAACTGCGAGCCGTCGACGAGCCGGGCGATGACCTCGCGCGGGTCGAACGGGACGCGCTGGTCCTCGGAGACGAGGTCGAGGATGCTGTCGGCGTCGTACAGGGGTTCGACGACGGCGGCCGGTTCCGGTCCCTGCTTGCGCCAGTTGAGGCGGGCGACGACGCGGCGGGCGAGGCGGATCGCGTCGACCTCGTCCTCGGCCACGAAGTCGGCGAGCCCGGACGTGGTGCCGTGCATGGTGGCGCCGCCGAGCGACTCGTCGTCCGCGTCCTCCCCGGTGGCCATCTTGACCAGCGGCGGGCCGCCGAGGAACACCTTGGAGCGGTCCTTGACCATGATCACGTAGTCGGACAGGCCCGGCACGTACGCGCCGCCGGCCGTGGCGTTGCCGAAGACCGCGGTGATCGTGGGAACTCCGGCCGCGCTCAGCCGGGTGAGGTCGCGGAACGCCCGGCCGCCGGGGATGAAGATCTCGCTCTGCGTCGGCAGGTCGGCACCGCCGGACTCGACGAGGCTGACCACCGGCAGCCGGTTCTGCAGTGCGATGTCGTTGGCCCGCAGGCTCTTGCGCAACGTGTACGGGTTGCTGGACCCGCCGCGCACGGTCGGGTCGTTGGCGACGACCACGCACTCGACGCCCTCGACCCGGCCGATGCCGGTGACCACGGACGCGCCGACGGGGAAGTCGGTGCCCCAGGCCGCGAGCGGTGACAGCTCCAGGAACGGGCTGTCCTCGTCGAGGAGCAGCTCGACGCGTTCGCGTGCGAGGAGCTTGCCGCGCCGGTGGTGCCGTTCGACGTACTTCGGCCCACCTCCGGCGAGCGCTTTGGCGTGCTCGGCGTCCAGCTGCGCGATCTTCGCGAGCAGCGCCTCCCTGTTGCCCATCAGGCGAACCCCAATCGTCGTGCCGCGAGCTCGGTCATCACCTCGCTCGCACCTCCCCCGATGCCGAGGATGCGGGCGTCCCGGTAGTGGCGCTCCACTTCGGACTCCCGCATGTAGCCCATGCCGCCGTGCAGCTGCACGGCCTCGTCGACGACCTCGGCGCACGCGTCGACGGCGGCGTTCTTCGCGAAGCAGACCTCGGTGACGCAGTCCTCGCCGCGGTCGACCCTGGCCGCGACCTCGCGCGTGTAGGTCCGCGCCAGCTCGACCTCCTGCGCCATGTGGGCGAGCTTGTGCCGCACCACCTGGTTCTTGATGAGCGGTTTGCCGAACGTCGTGCGGTTGCGCACCCATTCGACGGTGAGGTCGAGGGCGCGCTGGGCCGTGGCGTAGGCCTCGACCGCCATGGTGACGCGTTCGACCTGGAACTGCTGCATGATCAGCGCGAACCCCTGGTTCTCCTCGCCGACCAGGTTCGCCACCGGTACCCGCACGTCGTCGAAGTGCAGCTCGGCGGTGTCGCTGCAGTGCCAGCCCATCTTGTCGAGCCTGCGGCGGGTGAACCCGTCCTCGACCACGAGCAGCGAGATGCCCTGGTAGCCCTCGCCGCCGGTGCGCACGGCGGTCGTGACGAAGTCCGCGCGGCACCCGGAGGTGATGAACGTCTTGGCGCCGTTGACGACGTAGTGGTCACCGTCCCTGACCGCGCGGGTCGTGATCGCGGCGACGTCCGACCCGGCGCCGGGTTCGGTGACGGCGAGGCTGCCGATCTTCTCGCCGCGGATGGCGGGCCGCGCGAACCGTTCGATCAGGTCTTCGTCGCGCGACTGCCAGATGTGCGGGATCGCGATGCCGAGCGTGAACAACGCCGCCATCAACCCCGACGAGCCGCCGTTCTGGATGATCTCCTCGGTGAGCACGACCGAGTCGAGCAGGTCGCCGTGCTCGAACCCGATGCCGAGCAGGCCGAGCTCCGCCGCCTTGCGGTGCAGCTCGCGCGGGACCTCGCCGTCGCGCTCCCACCGGTCGAGGTGCGGCACGACCTCCTTGCGCGTGAAGTCGCGGACGAGCTCCCTGAGCTCCTTCCGCTCGTACAGGTCCTTCGTGATCACAGGAGCTCCTCCGGGATCTCGACTTCCCTGCTGCGCAACCACTCGCCCAGGGCCTTGGCCTGCGGGTCGAACCGGGTGCCGCTGGCCACGCCCTCGCCGAGCAGACCGTGCAGCACGAAGTTGAGCGCCTTGAGGTTCGCCAGCTCGTACCGCGTGACCGCACCGGCCTCGGGCAGCAGCTCCTTGAGCCGGTCCGCGGTGAGCGTTTCCGCCAGCCACGCGTACTGCGCTTCCGTGCGCACCCACACACCGATGTTGGCGTCGCCGCCCTTGTCTCCGCTGCGGGCGCCGGCGATGGTGCCCAGTGGCCGTTTCACAGGATCACCGCCTTCGGGCTGACTTCGCCGCGGTGCACGTACGCGGCCCGGTAGACGCCGAACGGCGTGCCGTCGCTCGGCGGCGCCGTGACGTGGAAGCCGGGGTAGCTGCCCAGCGCGAGCTCGACCGCCGCCCGGCTGAACGCCTTGGCCCGCTTCGGGTCCGCGGTCTTGACCACGACGTGCAGGAGCGCGCTGGCCTGCTCCTCGGTGGCGGCGTCGGGCCGGTCGGTCCTGGCCAGCGTCCAGGTGAGGTCCTGCTCGCCGATCCGCCGGTGCAGCTGTTCCCTGACCAGCTCCGCCTTCTGCTCGACGTCGAGTCCGGTGAGGACGAACGTGGTGCCGTTGCGGAACCCGCCGAGCGTGTTGAGGCACACCTTGAGCGTGTCCGGCGGAGGGCTGCCCCTGGTGCCGCTGATCTCGACACCGCGCGGGGTTTCCTGGAGCCGGACGGTGTCGAAGTGCGTGGTGACGTCCGGCCCGAGGTACTCCGGTGCGCCGATCTCGTAGAGCAGCTGGGCCGTGACGGTGTCCACGGTGACCGCACCGCCCGTGCCGTCGTGCTTGGTGATCAGGCTGCTGCCGTCCTCGCGCACCTCGGCGATGGGAAAGCCGGGGTGCGTCGCGTCGATCTCGGTGAAGAACGAGTAGTTGCCGCCGGTGGCCTGCGTGCCGCACTCCAGCACGTGCCCGGCGACGGTGGCGCCGGCGAGGCGGTCCCAGTCGCCGCGCCCCCACCCGAAGTGCGCCGCGGCCGGCCCCACGACGAGGCTCGCGTCCGTGACCCGGCCGGTGACCACGACCTGCGCACCCTGCGTCAAGCAGTCGGCGACCTCCCAGGCACCCAGGTAGGCGTTGGCGGTCAACGCCTCCGGGAACCGGTCCTTGAGGTCGTCGCCGGTGACGTACCCGACCCTGGTGTCCGGTGCGAGGTCCTTGAGCTTGCGCGCCAAGCCTTCGGGGTTCAGGCCGCCGGCGTTGGTGACGACCTTGACACCCCGGTCGAGGGCGAGCGCCAGGCAGTCCTCCATCTGCCGCAGGAACGTCTTGGTGTACCCCAGCTCCGCGTTCTTCATGCGGTCGCGGCCGAGGATCAGCATGGTGAGCTCGGCGAGGTAGTCGCCGGTCAGGACGTCGAGGTGGCCGCCTTCCAGCTGTTCGCGGACCGCGGACAGGCGGTCGCCGTAGAAACCGGAGGCGTTGCCGATGCGGATCACCGGGTGGCCGCCTGGGGGGCTTGACTTTGTGCGTTGCCGCGCCGCCTTGTGTTGCCGCACCCGCTCGCGTTGCTGAGCCCGCTCGCGTTGCCGAGATCGTGCGACCTGCGCCCGTGCGCGCCCGCCGGTCTCACCGACCCGCACACGTCCACACGCCCCGCAGCCCCGCGCCCGTCCGCGTTCGCAGAACCCGCCAACTTGCCCGCGTTCTCCGTCCCCGCTCGCGTCCCAGCGCTCACCGCCCGCCTCCGGGCGGCCCGGCGAACGCCTGCGCGATCGGCACCCACTCCTGCGCCACCGGCCCGACGGCCTCGATCTTCAGCTGCTCGCGGTTGCGCCGCTGCGTCACCAGGAACGCGAAGTCCAGCGCCGGCCCCGTGATCCGGTTCTCCGCGTCCTGCGGGCCCCACGTCCACACCTCGCCGCCCGGCCCTTCGAGCTCGACGCGCACCTCCTGCTCGGGGGTGGCCTTGCCGTTGAGCAGGAAGGCGAAGCCCATGGTGCGCACGCCGATGTGGCAGACGTGCCGGATGCGCGCGGTCGGTTCGCGGGTGACGCCCAGGCCGTCGAACACGTCCTGGCCGTGCGCCCAGGTCTCCATGATCCGCGCGGTCGCCATCGAGGCGGGGCTCATCGGCGGGCCGAACCACACGATCTTGCCGCCGGCTGCGGCGAGGTGCTCCCGCAGTGCGCGGCGGCTGTCGCGCCACAGGTCCAGCAGGTCCGGCAGGGCCGCCGCCTCGGCCGCGGTGCGGTCGACGATGTCCGGGGTCAGGGGTTGCGCCTGGAACGCCTCCGGGTCCGTGATCGCGAGGACCGCGGCCTTGTCCGTCCACATGAGATGGCCGATCTGGTGGCCGACGGTCCAGCCCTCGGCCGGTGTCGGCGTGGTCCAGTCCGCGTGCCTCGTCACGAGCTCGTCGAGCTCACGCGACTCGGCGTCGAGGTCGGCCAGCAGTTCCGTGATCACAGCTGCTCCTCCAGCATCCTCGCCCAGTACCGCACGACGTGGGCACGCCGTTTGGTGTCGTCGCCGAGCTGGTTCGCCAGTGCCAGGCCGCGGACCAGGTCCAGGGTTGCCTGCACGGCGTCCTTCACGCCCGGCTTGGTGTCGTCGGCGTCGAGCAGTTCCAGTGCCAGGCCGTAGACCTCGCGGCCCAGCCGCGCCTGCAGCTGGAGCACCTGCTCGCGCAGCTCGGGGTCCGTTCGCGCGGCCACCCACAGTTCGAGGGCCGCGGTGAACAGGTCGCTCGCGTGGAAGTCCGCGATCAGCTCCACCACCGCGTGCGTGCTCTTCTCGGCGACGGCCGCCCGGCTCTTCAGCGCCTCGACGCTTTCCGCGCCCACGTGCTCGACCGCCGCCGCCACCAGCTCGCCGCGGGTGCGGAAGTGGTGCAGCTGGGCGCCGCGGGACACGCCGGCGCGTTCGGCGACCACCGTGGTCGTGGTGCCGGACCAGCCGTGCTCGACCAGGCACTCGACGGTGGCCTCCATCAGCTTCCGCTTGGTCTCGCGGGTGCGGTCGGCTTGCCGCTGCCTCGTCTCCACGGGTCCGAGTGTTCCGGGCCACAAACAAACAGTCAAGCCTGCTTGTAAATGTCCTCACCCCACCTCCGTTCTTCCACAACTGCCGCCCCCACCCGCGTTTCCTCCTTGCGGGGGAGGGCGGGGAGCAGATCCGGACATGAAGAAGACGGGCGCAGGCGTGAATCCGGACAAGCTTCACCCGTCGGAGTGACGAGACCACACATGAGCAGCGGAAATGCGAGGCGTTCGACGAACGCGGAAACAGTCCGTACAATGTACGGTATGTCGTACGAAGAGGTGCAGGACTGGTTCACGCGGTGGGACGCGCTCGCCGTCGCGGGTGAGGTCGAGAAGATGGCCGACATGGCCCTGTTCCCCATCAACACGGTCACCGACGGGTCCGCGGTGACGTGGGACCGCGAGCGGTTCATCCAGGAGATGGGCGCGCAGGTCGGGGGCGGTGAGGTGCAGATGGAGTCGACCAGGACGCCGCACTTCATCAACGACAACCTGGTGTTCGTGATCACCGACGGCACGATCAACGGGGCCGTGGTGCGGTACGGCGACCTGCTGGTGAAGGTCGGCGACGAGTGGAAGTTCCAGACCATGGTCCAGGGCGGGTGGGCCTAGCCACCGGCCGGAGCAACGGTCGGGGGAACGGCGTGGCGGGCGACATCGGCGCCCGCCACGCAGTACATCTGCGGGAACCTTGGGGCGTCCGAACGGTCGAGCCGGCCTGAGCCGGAGCGAGGAGAGGACCACCCTGGGGAAGAGGGTGCGTCCACAAAGCTGTCAAACAGAGGTCAAAACTGGATCAGAGCAGGGTGAGCTGGTCCTGGTCCACGCGCGGCACCGGCACACCCACCGGCAGGCTGCCGTCGGGCCACACGCCGTCGTCGTCACCGGGCACCCCGGTGACGGCGTCCGCGGCACGACCGCGGGGCGCCAGGCCGTGCTTCTCGATCAACGGCGTCACGCGCGCGGTCAGCCGCCTGCGGTAGCCGCGGTCCACATAGGACCCGTTGCCGTACAGGTGCCGGTACGTCTCGATCAGGTCCGGGTGTTCGCGCCGCAACCAGGCCGCGAACCACTCGCGAGCGCCCGGACGCAGGTGCAGCGGCAGCACGGTCACGCCGGTGGCGCCGGCGTCGGCGATCTGCTCCAGCAGGAAGTCCAGCTGTTCCACCGAGTCCGTCAGCTCCGGCAGCACCGGGGCCACGAACACACCGCACGGCAGCCCGGCCTCCCGCACCTTGCGCACGAGGTCGAGGCGCGCGGCCGGCGTCGGCGTGCCGGGTTCGAGGGACCGGTGCAGGTCGCGGTCCAGCAACGCGAGCGACACGCCGATGCCGACCGGCACCACCTCCGATGCCGCGACCAGCAGGGGGAGGTCGCGGGCCAGGAGGGTGCCCTTCGTCAGGATCGAGAAGGGCGTGCGGGACGCGGTCAGCGCCTCGATGATCCCTGGCATCAAGGCGTACCGGCCTTCCGCGCGCTGGTACGGGTCGGTGTTGGTGCCCAGTGCGACGTGCTCCTGCTTCCACTTCGGGGACCGCAGCTGCCGGGACAGCACCTCGGGGGCGTTGACCTTCACGACCAGCTGGCTGTCGAAGTCGGTGCCGCTGTCGAGGTCGAGGTAGGAGTGCGTCTTGCGGGCGAAGCAGTTGTGCGACACGACGCCGTTGGCGATGAAGTCACCGGTGCCGGTGGTGATGTCGTAGAGCGGCATCTCGCCGACCTCCTCGACGGCCACGACGCCGAGCGGTTGCTGCGACTTGATCGCGACGCCGTCGATGTCGCGCTTGCGGGTGATCGCCGGGTCGACGAGGTGGAAGAACCGCAGGTTCTCGCGCAGGCCGCCGCGCAGGCGCACGACCCGCACGCCGCGGCGGCGGCGCAGCTCCTCGACCGCGAAGTCGAAGTGGAAGTGCTTGAGCGCCAGGCAGATCGCCTCGACGACGGTGGCGTTGCGGGTGGACATGCGCAAGATGCTGCGCGAGCAGGTGCCGAGGTAGTCGAACGCACCCGCGAGGAATCCCTTGAGCCAGTCGGGGTTCGGCGCTATCTGCCAGTGCGCTAGTTCGCGCACCTGGTGCAGAAATCCCCTCCCTTCTCGCACACCGAAGTAGTCGAGGTACTCGCGGGTGCGGTCCATGGCCTCGATGTCGGCCAGGGGGATGCGGAACTCGTGCTCGTCCTCGACCATGCCGCGCAGGTAGCCGCGGCGGTAGTCGTCGGTCACGGTGGGCTGCTCGACGAAGGCCCCCGTGCCCATGAGCTTGTTGCCGGTGGTGAGGTGCGGGCGGCGCCCGGTGCCGGCGGTCTCGCCGGTCACGTGCTTCCAGCCGCGGTCGGTCAGGAACCGGTGGTCGCCCGAGGCGACGACCGACGTGCCGTCCTCCAGCGTCAGGCGGTACGCGACCTTCTCGGTCTCCCAGTGCGCCAGCACGGTCGTGAGCTTGTAGCGCCGGTAGTTGCCGACGAGCTCGGTGCCGTAGATCTGGTCGCCCTCGCGCAGCTCGGACAACGGCCTGGTGCGCCCGTCCGCCATGAGGATCGGCGTGTCACCGGCCATGCAGTAGGTGCAAGCGTGCGAACACCCCCGGTACGGGTTGACGGTCCACGAGAAGGGCAACGACGAACCCGGTACCCCGTTCAGCACGGATTTGGCGCGGACCTCGTGGAACACCACGTCCGCGAACTCAGGAGTTCGTACGCTGCGCACCAGTCCCGGTAGCCCCGGTAGTGCCTGTTGCGGCTCTGCCTCGAGTTTCTGCCCGTCCCATCGCACACCTCGATTCGAACACATGTTCGAACAGCGGTCAAGGAGAGCACGTGTCACCCATTGAGGTTGCAGGCTTCGTCACCGGAGCACTGTGCGTGTGGCTGGTCGCCCGCCAGAACCCGTGGAACTGGCCCATCGGGATCGCCAACAACATCGCGTTCTTGGTGCTGTTCTGGGGAAGCGGGCTCTACGCGGACTCCGGGCTGCAGGTCGTCTTCATGGCGCTGGCGGTCTACGGGTGGTGGGCGTGGGTGCGCGGCGGGGAGCGGCACAGCACGTTGGAAGTCAGCCGCACGACCATGAACCAGTGGATCGCCCTCGCAGTCACAGGAGTCGCAGGAACCGCTCTGCTGCACTGGGTTCTCATCAGTTTCACGCAGTCGACGGTGCCGTTCTGGGACGCCGTCACGACCGTCCTGTCGTTGCTCGCCACCTGGGGGCAGGCGCGCAAGAAGGTCGAGAGCTGGTGGCTGTGGATCGCGGCCGACGTCGTCTACGTGCCGCTGTACGCGTACAAGGAGCTGTACCTGACGGCGGTGTTGTACGTGGGGTTCATGGTGCTGTGCGTGCTGGGGTTGCGGAGCTGGTCGAAGGACCTGAAGAGCGAGGTGCCCGCGTGAAGGAGTTCCGCCACGCCCTCGTGCTGGGCAAGTTCTACCCACCGCACAACGGCCACCACCACCTGGTCGAGACGGCGGCGGCCCGCAGCGAGCGCACCACGGTCACGGTGCTCGCGGCGTCCACAGAGGCCATACCGCTCGCACACCGGGTCGAGTGGATGACCGAACACCACCGGTATACCGACGGTGTACGCGTTGTCGGCGACCTGGACGACCACCCCATGGACTTCGACGACGACCACGTCTGGTCGCTGCACGTCGAGCTCACCAAGGCGGTGCTGGCCAGACGCGCCATCGCCGACGGGGAACCCGGCGGGGCTCCGGTCGACGTCGTGTTCTCCAGCGAGAAGTACGGCGAGGAGCTGGCGCGCCGGCTCGGTGCCGAGCACGTCCTGGTGGACCTCGACCGCACCACGCACGCCGTGTCGGGCACCGCGGTGCGCGCGGACCCGCTCGGCAACTGGCACCACCTCTCCCCCGCCACCCAGCGCGGCCTGGCCCGCCGCGTCGTCGTCCTGGGCGCGGAGAGCACCGGCACGACCACCCTGTCGAGGCAGCTGGCCGAACACTTCGGGGCGCCCTGGGTGCCCGAGTACGGCCGCGAGCACACCGAGCACAAGCTCAGCGCCGCACGGGCGTTCAACCCTGCGGCCACTGTGGACGATCTGGTGTGGACGCTGGGCGACTTCGACGACGTGGCGCGCGAGCAGGAACGCCGCATCCGGGCCGAGACGGCGCCGCTGGTGATCGCGGACAACGACGCGTTCGCCGCGACCGTCTGGGGAGAGCGCTACCTCGGTTTCCGGCCGGAGGTCCACCAGGGCACCCGGCCGCACCTGTACCTGCTGACCGACCACGTCGGTGTTCCGTTCGAACAGGACGGCTGGCGCGACGGCGAGCACCTGCGGGAGTGGATGACGGGCGTGTTCGAACGCGAGCTGGCGCAGCGCGGCGTCGAGTGGCTGAAGGTGACCGAGGACCGGTTCGCCACGGCCGTCACGGTGGTCGAACGGCTGATGCGGCAGGATGTCACGCGTGGGTCACGGTCACGGGCATAGTCACTCGGCGGAACCGGCCTCGCGGCGCGTGCGGACGTTGCTGACGTGGCTGCTGGTGCCGTTGGTGCTGGCGACCGCGGTCGGCGCCCTGCTGCTCTACCCGTTCGGACACGAACAGCGCACCGGCGCGCAGATCGGCCTGCACCAGAAGCCGGTGGACGCGGTCGTCACGGGCGTGCAGGACGGCGTGTGCGGGGAGAACTGCACCGCGGTGACCGTGCGGATGTCCGACGGGGACGCGAGCGGGCAGAGCGTCACGATCCCGAACCTGCGCGGGGCGGGTGCGCCGCGCTACCAGACCGGCGACGAGGTGGTGCTGTCCTATTCGGGCAGTCAGCCGCAGGCGGCGGAGTCGTACCAGATCGTCGACTTCCAGCGCGGCTGGTCGCTCGTGCTGCTGGCGGTGCTGTTCGCGGCCGCCGTGCTGCTGCTGGGCCGGTGGAAGGGGCTCGCGGCGCTCGGTGCGCTGCTGCTGAGCTTCGTGGTGCTGGTGCTGTTCGTGCTGCCGGCGATCCTGGCAGGCGAGAACCCGCTGATGGTGGCGGTCGTCGGCGCCGGGCTGATCATGTTCGTGGTGCTGTACCTGTCGCACGGCGTCTCCGCGAGAACGTCCACGGCGGTCCTCGGCACGCTCGTGAGCCTGGTGCTGATCGGCGTGCTGGGCGCGGTGTTCTCGTGGGCGGCGCAGCTGACCGGCCTCGACGAGGACACGATCAACCTCGTCACGGTGCTGGGCACCGACATCGACACGCGCGGGCTGCTGCTCGCGGGCACGATCATCGGCGCGCTGGGCGTGCTCGACGACGTGACCGTGACGCAGACCAGCGCGGTGTGGGAGCTGCGGCGCGCCAACGACCGGCTGACCTGGCGCGAGCTGTTCGCCGCCGGGTCGCGGATCGGGCGCGACCACATGTCGTCGGTCGTGAACACGCTCGTCATGGCCTACGCGGGCGCGGCGCTGCCGTTGCTGCTCGCGATCTCGCTGGCCGGGCGGTCGATGGGCGAGATCCTCACGGCGCAGCAGATCGCCCAGGAGATCGTGCGGACGCTCGTCGGCAGCATCGGCCTGGTCGCGGCGGTGCCGGTGACGACGGCGCTGGCCGCGCTCGTCGCGGTGCGCCAGGAGGTCGCCCCCGCCGCGGCCCCGGACCCCGAACCCGAGCCGGAGCCGGGGCCGGAGCCCAGGACCGTGAAGCGCGCGAAGCCCGCGGCGGAACCGGCTCCGGAACGAGCGGTGCGGCCCGCGCGCGCCCGGATCGAGGGCGACCTCTACGGCTACGACCCCGACAAGGGGCCGTGGGTGCGCCCTAGTGGGCGAGCAGCACGAAGAGCAGCGTCAGAACGCCCGGTACCACCTGCACGAAGAAGATCTTCCGGCTCGCCGTGAACGTGCCGTAGACGCCGGCGACGATCACGAACACGGTGAACAGCACGGACGCGCCGAAGTCCTGCCGGACGAGCGCGTAGATGAGACCGGCGGCCAGGAAGCCGTTGTAGAGGCCCTGGTTCGCCGCGAGCGACTTCGACGCCTCGGCGAACTCCGGCGTGAGACCGAAGGCCTTGCGGCCGCGCGGTGTTGTCCAGAGGAACATCTCCAGCACCACGATGTAGATGTGGATCAGCGCCACGAGGGCCATCAAGATGTTCGCGATAACCTGCACTTACGTCCTCCTCTGGAGCGGCATGCCCGGTGAGAGGATAGAGCAGTGGGAAGACAGCGGCCCGAGGCAGAAGCGATCACCGAGTCGATCGACTCCGGAGTGGCCGAACTGGTGCCCGAGGTGGGGAGCCGGAGCTCGTGGACGTTGCGCGTCAACGGAACTCCGCAGTCCCATGTGGACCTCGACGACCCGACGTACCTGGAGTTCGAGTACGTCCGCCGGCTGGGCCACGTGGTCGACCTCATCGCACCCGCCCGCGTGCTGCACCTCGGTGGTGGCGCCCTCACGCTCGCCCGCTACGTCGCGGCGACGGTGCCGCGCTCGACCCAGCAGGTCGCGGAGATCGACGCGGGCCTGATCGCGTTCATCCGCCGCGAGCTGCCGCCACCGCCGCGGGTGAAGATCACCACTGGGGACGCGCGGGCGGTGCTGGCCCGGTCCCGGCCCGGTTCGTTCGACCTGATCGTGTCGGACTGCTTCGCGGGGGCGCGCACACCGGCGCACCTGACGTCGGTCGAGTACGTGCGGCAGGCGTCGGCGGCGCTGGCCGATGACGGCGTCTACGCGGCGAACATCGGTGACGGCAACGGCCTGCAGTTCGCACGGGCGCAGTGCGCGACCGTGCGCGCGGTGTTCGAACATGTCTGCGTGCTCGCCGAACCGGGTGTGTTCCGGGGCCGGCGGTTCGGGAACTTCGTGATCTTCGCGTCGCACACCGGTCTGCCGATGCAGCAGCTGACCCGTGCGACGGCGAGCGACCCGTTCCAGGGCCGGGTGGAGCACGGGACGGGGCTGACGAAGTTCATCGGCGGCGCACCCGTGACGACAGACGCGACGGCGACGCTGTCACCGGCGCCGCCGTCCGGCCTCTGGGGCACCTGACCCACCCCTGCCGTGAAGCGATCCGCCAAGCAACCGTTCACCCACAGGAGCCCCACCAGCCTCACTTCAACGCACGCGGGGCGCTTTCGTGCACCAGAAGCGCACGAAAGGGCCCCGCGTGCGACGAACAAGGCGGCGGCAACGGGGCTAGTCGAGCGAGGTCACGAACTTCGACACGGCGTCCGGGTGCAGCTTCTGCGCCATCCGTCCCGCCGGTGCGAGCGACCCGAGCCGGTACAGCGGCCGGTCGGCCGGCGCCACCCCACGGGCTTCAGCGCGCAGCTGGGCGACCAGCAGCTCCGAGAACACCAGCCCCGGTGTGTCGCCGCGGCCCGCCAGCGTGTCCGCGAGCCGCCGCAGCTGGTAGATGCCCAGCTCACGGCCGCCGACACCGGAGTACATCGACAGGGCGACGTTGATCGCCTTCTTGCCGCCGCGCACGAACAGGCCGACGGTGCGGGCGCCGCGCAGGTCGGTGACCAGCAGGTCGAGCCCGTCGGCGGTGTTCAGGTCGACGGTGCGGGTGCCGAACGCACGGACGTGCACCGAGCTGCCCTCCAGCCACACCGTGCGGCGGGCCTCGGACATGGCCAGCAGCACGACCGGCAGCGACACGACCAGGAACGTGATCACGCCGGCCCAGCGACCGCCGATGAAACCGACGATCGCGCCGAAGGCCAGCGCCACCATGAAACCGCCGATCGCGACCATGCGGGCGCGTTTGCGGACGGTCACCTTGTCGAGCAGGTCCAGGGAGAGCTTGTCGTCGGCGCTCACAGGGCGGTCCGCACCGCCTCGACCACGTCGGTCAGCGCCACGGACACCTGCTCGCCCGTCGCCAGCGTCTTCACGCCGATGGTGCCCGCCTCCAGGTCGCGTTCGCCCAGCACGAGCGCGAGCCGCGCACCGGACCTGTCGGCGGCCTTGAACCCCGCCTTCATCGACTTGCCGCCGTAGACGAGGTCCGTGCGGATGCCGGCCGCGCGCAGCTCACCGGCGACCGCGACCAGGCGGGCCCGCGCGGGCTCGCCCAGCGGAACGCCGATCACGTCGACGCGGCTGAGCTCCGGCAGCACGCCCTCGGCCTGCGCCGCCAGCAGCGCCCGGTCGACGCCCAGGCCGAAGCCGACGCCGGAGAGCTCCTGACCACCGAGCTGCGCCATCAGGCCGTCGTAGCGGCCACCGCCGCCGATGCCCGACTGCGCGCCCAGCCCGTCGTGCACGAACTCGAACGTCGTCTTCGTGTAGTAGTCGAGGCCGCGGACCATGCGCGGGTTCTCGACGAACTTCACGCCCAGCTCGGTCAGGTAGCCCTTCACGAGCTCGTAGTGCTCACGGCACGCGTCGCACAGGTGGTCCACCATCAGCGGTGCCTCGGCGACCAGGGCGCGCACCTCCGGCCGCTTGTCGTCGAGCACGCGCAGCGGGTTCAGCTCGGCCCGCTGACGGGTCGGTTCGTCCAGCGGCAGCGTCGCCAGGAACCGCTGCAGCAGCTCGCGGTACGCCGGGCGGCAGTGCGCGTCGCCCAGCGACGTCAGCTCCAGCCGGTAGCCGGTGAGGCCGAGCGCGCGGAAGCCCGCGTCGCCGACGGCGATGACCTCGGCGTCGAGCGCCGGGTCGTCCACGCCGACCGCCTCGATGCCGACCTGGTGGAACTGCCGGTACCGGCCTGCCTGCGGAGCTTCGGCGCGGAAGAACTGGCCCGCGTAGTAGAGCTTCACCGGCAGCGGGCCGCGGTCGAGGCTGTGCTCGATCACGGCCCGCATCACGCCCGCGGTGCCCTCGGGGCGCAGCGTGATGGAGCGGTCGCCGCGGTCGGTGAAGGTGTACATCTCCTTCGTGACCACGTCGGTCGACTCGCCGACGCCGCGCGCGAACAGCGCGGTGTCCTCGAAGACGGGCAGCTCGACGTAGCCGTAGCCCGCGAGCTCGGCCGCGCGGGTGAGCGTCGACCGGACGTGCGT
This sequence comes from Lentzea sp. NPDC036949, assembly GCF_055608075.1. Taxonomy (NCBI): domain Bacteria; kingdom Bacillati; phylum Actinomycetota; class Actinomycetes; order Pseudonocardiales; family Pseudonocardiaceae; genus Lentzea; species Lentzea sp. NPDC036949. Next base: position 137,888 of record NZ_JBVJRA010000007.1, on the reverse strand, counting down.
GAACGCGGCGGACGTCGGCGGGATGTAGTCGGGAACGCCTTTGGGAGCGGAAAACACGTGTCTCAGAGTCCTCGGTGCGGGGCGGCCGGAGCGTCTCGCAGCTGAACCAGGTAGGGGTTCGTCGCGCGCTCGCGGCCAATGGTCGTCGTCGGTCCGTGGCCGGGCAGCACCACCGTGTCGTCGGGCAAGGTCAGGACCTTGTCCTGCAGGGACGACAGCATGCGGGAGTGGTCGCCGCCAGGCAGGTCGGTGCGTCCGATGGAGCCGGCGAAGAGCGTGTCACCCGAGATCACGAGGCGACCGCCCTCCTGCGCGCCGGACCGGAACATCACCGACCCGCCGGTATGGCCAGGGGTGTGGTCGACGGTGATCTTCAGCCCGGCCAGGTCGAGCTCGGCTCCGTCGTCGAGGGTGCGCACCTCGGAGGGTTCGCGCATCTCCAGGTTGCCGCCGAAGAACGCGGCCGACTCGCGGCTGATGCCCTTCAGCGGGTCGGAGAGCATGGCGACGTCGTCCGGGTGGATGTAGGCCGGGACGTCGTTGCCGTCGCAGACCGGCGTCACGGAGAACGTGTGGTCGAAGTGACCGTGCGTGAGCAGCACGGCGACCGGTGCGAGCCGGTGCTCGCGCAGTGCCTGCTCGATCGGCTCGACCGCGTCCTGACCGGGATCGATGATCACGCAGGGCTCACCCTCACCGGTCGCCAGGACGTAGCAGTTCGCCTGGAGCGCACCGGTCGGGAACCCGATCACGAGCACGAGAATGACCTCCCTAGTCCCCGACAGCGTAACCACTACACAAAGGTCATATGCCCAGGCCCTAGACTCCCGAGCCGACCGCCCTATTCGCATGAGTCCCTGGGGAGGGAGCACGTGCCCACCAACGAGCAGCGACGCGCGAACGCCAAGCGCAAGCTTGAGCGTCAGATGGTGTACCGCCAGGAGCGGGCCAAGAAGCGTCGCATCATCGCCGTCATCTCGACGGTCGTCGTTGTTGCGCTCGTCGGAGCCGGCGTGTGGTTCCTCTCCACGCACGACTTCGGCAACGGTGACGCGGAGGCGTCGGAGACCCCGCAGCAGGAGTCGGTGGACAAGGCGGAGAACATCCCCACCGCGCTGCACGCCGTCCCGAAGCGCCCCACCCCGCTGCCGGAGAAGGTGAGCTGCGAGTACACCAAGGGCACCGAGCCGGCGGCCAAGGAGAACACGATCCCGGCGAACGGCGAGCAGCCCGCCACCGGCACCGTCGGCGTCACGCTGGGCACGTCGATCGGCGACCTGAAGTTCAACCTGGACCGGTCGATGGCGCCGTGCACGGTGAACAACTTCGTGACCCTGGCGAAGCAGAAGTACTTCGACAACACCACCTGCCACCGGCTCGTGGTGACCGGCATCCAGGTGCTGCAGTGCGGTGACCCGGCCGGTACCGGCACGGGCGGCCCTGGGTACACGTTCAAGGACGAGGTCTACCCGGAGATGACCTACGGCCGCGGCGTGCTGGCCATGGCGAACGCGGGCCCGGACACCAACGGTTCGCAGTTCTTCATCGTCTACGGCGACGGTTCGAACCTGCAGGCGAAGTACACGATCTTCGGCACGGTCGACGAGGAGTCGCTGAAGAAGATCGACGAGGTCGCGAAGACCGGTACGGTCTCGCAGACCCCCGGCCAGGGCGACGGCAAGCCGAAGACGCCGGTCGACATCAAGTCGGCGACGGTCGCGAACTAGTCCGCTCAGGTGCATTTCGCGCGCTAACTCTTCACACGCAGAAGCCCCCGGCCGATTCGGCCGGGGGCTTCTGCGTCTTCCCCGTGGTGCAACGATCTCAGGTGTCGCTGTCGTTTCGCTGACGCCCGATTTCACGGGCTCCCGGTGGTCAGGATCAGGACGCCGACGTGACGCGGTAGACGTCGTAGACGCCCTCCACGCTGCGGACGGCCTTCAGGACGTGCCCGAGGTGCTTCGGGTCGCCCATCTCGAACGAGAACCGGCTGACCGCCACCCGGTCGCGTGACGTGGTGACCGACGCCGACAGGATGTTCACCCGTTCGTCCGCGAGCACCTTCGTGACGTCGGAGAGCAACCGGTGCCGGTCGAGCGCCTCGACCTGGATGGCCACCAGGAACACCGACGAGGCCGACGGGGCCCACTCGACGTCCAGCAGCCGTTCCGGCGACTTCAGCAGCTCGTCGGCGTTCGTGCAGTCGGTCCGGTGCACGGACACGCCACCGCCGCGCGTGACGAACCCGAGGATGTCGTCGCCGGGCACCGGGGTGCAGCAGCGGGCGAGCTTCACCCACACGTCGCCCGCGTCCTTGACGATCACACCGGCGTCGCCGGTGGGGCGGCGGCGGGTGACCGTGGACGGGGTGGCGCGGTCGGCGAGCTCCTCCTCGGCGTGCTCGACACCGCCGAGCTGCGCGACGAGCCGTTGCACGACGTGGCGGGCCGAGGTGTGGCCCTCCCCCACCGCCGCGTACAGCGCGCTCATGTCCGGGTAGTGCAGCTCCTTGGCCAGGGCCTGCATGGAGTCGACGGAGACGAGCCGCTGGATCGGCAGGCCGACGCGGCGCACCTCCTTGGTGATCGCCTCCTTGCCCTGTTCGATCGCCTCTTCCTTGCGCTCCTTGGCGAACCACTGCTTGATCTTCGCCTTGGCCCGCGGGGAGGCCACGAAGCTCAGCCAGTCGCGCGACGGGCCCGCTCCCTCGGCCTTGGACGTGAAGATCTCGACGACCTCGCCGTTCTCGAGCTTGCGCTCCAGTGCGACGAGGCGGCCGTTCACGCGGGCGCCGATGCAGCGGTGGCCCACCTCGGTGTGGACGGCGTAGGCGAAGTCGACCGGGCAGGACCCGACCGGCAGCGTCTGCACGTCCCCCTTGGGGGTGAACACGAAGATCTCGCGGGCGGCGAGGTCCCAGCGCAGCCCTTCGAGGAACTCGCCGGGGTCGGCGGCCTCCCGCTGCCAGTCGAGGAGCTGGCGCATCCAGGCCATCTCGTCGATCTCGACGGACTTGCCGTTGTGCGTGCCCTTGGTCTCCTTGTACCGCCAGTGCGCCGCGATGCCGTACTCGGCGCGCTGGTGCATCTCGTGCGTGCGGATCTGCACTTCGAGGGGCTTGCCGTCGGGACCGATGACGGTCGTGTGCAGCGACTGGTAGACGCCGAACCGCGGCTGCGCGATGTAGTCCTTGAACCGGCCGGGCATCGGCTGCCACGCGGCGTGCACGACACCCATGGCGGCGTAGCAGTCGCGCACCTCGTCGACCAGGATGCGCACGCCCACCAGGTCGTGGATGTCGTCGAAGTCGCGGCCGCGGACGATCATCTTCTGGTTGATCGAGTAGTAGTGCTTGGGCCGGCCCTCGACCTTCGCGACGATCCGCGCCGTGTCGAGCTGCCCGTTGAGCTCCGCGACGACGGTCCGCAGGTACGTGTCGCGACTCGGCGCGCGCTTGGCGACCAGCCGCACGATCTCGTCGTACTTCTTCGGCTGCAGGATCGCGAACGCGAGGTCCTCCAGCTCCCACTTCACCGTCGCCATGCCCAGCCGGTGGGCCAGCGGCGCGAGCACCTCGAGGGTCTCGCGGGCCTTGCGGGCCTGCTTCTCCGGCGGCAGGAACCGCATGGTGCGCATGTTGTGCAGCCGGTCGGCGAGCTTGATGACCAGGACCCGCGGGTCCTTCGCCATCGCGATCACCATCTTGCGGATCGTCTCCGCCTCGGCCGCTGCCCCCAGCTTGACCTTGTCGAGCTTCGTGACGCCGTCGACCAGTCGGGCGACCTCCTCGCCGAAGTCCTCTTTCAGCTGGTTGAGCGAGTAGTCGGTGTCTTCCACCGTGTCGTGCAGCAGCGCGGCCACCAGCGTCGTGGTGTCCATGCCCAGCTCGGCGAGGATCGTCGCCACGGCGAGCGGGTGCGTGATGTACGGGTCGCCGGACTTGCGGCGCTGCGGGCGGTGCTTCTCCTCGGCGACGTCGTACGCGTGCTGCAGAAGCGCCAGGTCGGCCTTGGGATGGAGGTCACGGTGCACGGCGGCGAGAGGTTCGAGGACCTGCTTCACCGGGGCCGCACGTTGGGCGGTGATGCGCCGCGCCAGGCGGGCGCGCACACGCCGGGTAGCCGACGGTTGAACAACCGTCGCAGCGGGTTCGGTGTCTTGACTCAACCCCACGCTCCTCGGGTCTCGCGAGTACCGAGGATAACGCGTTCGCGCTGACAGAACTTCCGGTGGCGCGCTGAGCGGCACAGCTCACACGGTGAACGCTCGGGAAACTTCCGCTGGGCCGATCAGGCGACGCGGGCCAGGAAGGCGCGCCAGGCGTGGATCGTGAACACGAGCCGGTCACCGTTCGCGTTCTTCGAGTCGCGCACGAGGACGTCGTCGACGAGCGAAACCTCGACGCACTCGTCGCCGTCCTGGCCACCGCTGTGGGTGCTCTTACGCCAACTCCGTCCGGAAGTCATCAGCGTCCTCTCGCGGTCCACTGACGTACTTCGCCAGCAGACTTCGCGATTGTTCCGCATCCAAAGCGTGCGTCTCAGCCACGCGAAGAACCTCTTGCCCTCTCTCACGACGGCAGGGTCCTGCGAGAACACCATCGCAACCTCGTTCTCGGTGTAGACCACGGGGTCTGCCTTGGCGAAGCTGAACAGCGTGCGCCGACCGCATCGCCAGGGTCACGCCCGCCGAGATCGGCACGATCCGCAGTACATGCGTGTTGAAGAGCGCCTGCAGGTAATGGTCCTCCATGAGTGCTCGCGCAGCCGGCGCAGCTCGTCACCGAGGTCTCTGCTGCAAGCGGTGGAGGTAAGCGCAGCCATGTCTGGGGAAAGTACGGATTGCAGGCCCTCCACGGACTTGCTCGTAAGGGTGAAAATGGTCCGGTGAGGACTTTCCTGTGGTGCGGTGCGATGAACGTCGTCTGGTTGCTCGCCATGGCGTACGGGGCCCTGCAGGAGGTCGGCCACTTCGACCAGCGCGCCCTGCTCGGCACGGGCACGGCGTGGGCGCTGGCGACGGTGGCGAGCTGGTCGCTGCTGCGGCGGTCGACGCGCAGGCACGCGGTGTGGGAGTACGCGGTGGTGACGGCACCGGCCGCGCTGGTGGCGCTGGTGCTGGTCACGACCGGGGCGTGGTTCGTGTCGCCGCCGGGGCCGGGCAAGCCGCTCGCCTGATCCGCGCAACGTGAAAGGGCCCGGTGACCGACGGTCACCGGGCCCTCGGCACGAGAGCTCAGACGGCGAGCAGGGCGTTCACGTCGCGGCCCGCCAGCCTGGAGCGGCCACCCAGGGCCGGGATCTCCAGGACCACCGACACACCCGTCACGATGCCGCCGGCGCGCTCCACGAGCGTGCAGGCGGCCTCCGCGGTGCCTCCGGTGGCGAGGACGTCGTCCACGACCACCACGCGCTGACCGGGCTGGATGGCGTCCGCGGGCAGTTCCAGCGACGCTTCGCCGTACTCCAGCGCGTACGACACGCGGTCGGCGACGGCGGGGAGCTTGCCGGGCTTGCGCAGCGGCACGACGCCGTAGCGCCAGCCGTACCCGAGCGCGGCACCCAGGAGGAAGCCGCGCGACTCGATGGCGGCGATCACCTGAGTGCTGTCGTCGATCTTGTCCTGCAGGGCGTCGACCACGGCGCGCAGGGCGTCCGGGTCGGCGAGGACGGGCGTGAAGTCCCGGAAGACGACCCCCGGCCGGGGGAAGTCCGGGACCTCACGCAGCAGTCCCAGTGCACGATCTAGCTTCAACGCTGGCGCTTTCCGGTCGGGCGGCCGCGACGGGTGTCGGCGACCTTGGCGGTGCGGTGCGGAACCGACGCGGCGGCGGCCATCGCCTCTTCCTTGCGCAGGTCGGCGGCGAGGGACTCCTCGTCGGCCGACTCGATGCCCTCGGCGTCGGGCGCCACACCGACCGACGCGGCCTTGGCGCGACGAGCGGTCACGCGCTTGGCCTGCGCCACGTACTTCGGGTCGCGCAGCTTCAGGTCCACGAGGACCGGGGTGGCGATGAAGATCGACGACAGGGCGCCGATGAACATGCCGACGAGCTGCACCAGCGCGAGGTCCTGCAGGGTGCCGACGCCCAGGATGCCGACGCCGACGACCAGCAGGCCGATGACCGGCAGCAGCGCGATCAGCGAGGTGTTGATCGAACGCATTAGCGTCTGGTTGAGCGCCAGGTTCGCGGCCTCGGCGTAGGTGCGGCGGGTCAGGCCCAGCAGGCCGCGGGTGTTCTCCTTGACCTTGTCGAACACGACGACCGTGTCGTACAGGGAGAAGCCGAGGATCGTGAGCAGACCGACGATCGTCGCCGGCGTCACCTCGAAGCCGATCAGCGAGTACACGCCCGCGGTGATGACGACGTCGTGGAACACCGCGACGAGCGCCGCGACCGCCATCCGCCATTCGAAGTAGAACGCCAGGAACAGCGTCACCACCACGAAGAACCAGAACAGCGCCCACAGCGCCTTGCCGCTGATCTCACCGCCCCAGGACGCGGAGACGGCGCTGTCGGAGATCGCCGACGGGCCGCCGCGCGGGCTGGTGTCGGTGGCCAGCGCCGACTTGAGCGCCGAGACCTCCTGCACGTTCAGCGCGGGCGACTTGACCTGGATGGTCGCGCTGTCGCCGGTGCCGACGGCCTGCACGGCGTTCGGCTTCTTGCCCGGCAGTGCCTTCGCGAACACGTCCTCGACGGTGGTCGTCGTGATCGTCTGGCCGGACTGGGAGATCGACGGCATCGAGATCTTGGTGCCACCGAGGAAGTCGATGCCCAGGTTGAAGCCGTTGAACACCATCGAGCCGATGCAGACCAGCAGGATGATGGCCGACGTGATGTACCAGCGGACGCGCTTGCCGACGATGTCGAAAGCGCCGTTGCCGACGTAGAGGCGCGTGAACACGTTGCTCATGTCAGGCCTCCTTCACGGCGGTCTTGCCGGACCCGGCGCGGTGCGACGCGCCCTCGCGGGCGGCACCGCCCAGGCCGGACAGGCTCGGGTTGGACAGGAACTTGGACTTCGAGGCGATCGCGACCAGCGGGTGCGTCACGAGGAACACGACCACGAGGTCGAGGACCGTCGACATGCCCAGGGTGAACGCGAAGCCCTTCACCTGGCCGACGGCGATCACGTACAGCACGGCGGCGGCGATGAAGCTGACCGCGTCGGCCGACAGGATCGTGCGGCGGGAGCGGACCCAGGCGCGCGGGACGGCCGAGCGGAACGACCGGCCCTCGCGCACCTCGTCCTTCAGGCGTTCGAAGAAGACGATGAACGAGTCCGCGGTGATGCCGATGGCGACGATGAAACCGGCGATGCCGGCGAGGTCGAGGGTGAACCCGATCCAGCGGCCGAGCAGCACCAGCACGCCGTAGACGATCACACCGGACAGCGCCAGCGACAGGATCGTCAGGATGCCCAGGAGGCGGTAGTAGAACATGCAGTAGACGAAGACCAGCGCGAGGCCGATGCCGCCCGCGATGAGACCGGCCTTGAGCGACTGCAGGCCGAGCGTCGGCGAGATCGTCTGCGCCTCGGAGGAGTCGAACGACAGCGGCAGCGCGCCGTACTTCAGGGTGTCGGCGAGCGACTGCGCCTGCTTCAGCGTGAACTTGCCGCTGATCTCGGTCGAACCGCCGGAGATGGCCGCCTGGATGGTCGGCGCGGACATGACCTCACCGTCGAGGACGACGGCGACGGCCTGCTGCACGTTCGCGGCGGTGAACTTCGACCACTTGTCGCCGCCCTCGCTCTTGAAGTCGAGGTTGACGACGTAGCCGGTGCCGTTCGGGTTCGCGTTCGCGGCGGCGTTGCTGATGTCCTCGCCGGACAGGCGCGAGTACGTGGTGTAGTCGTCCGGCTTGACCGTGGTGTCGCCGGCGGCCGGGTGCACCGGCGCGAGGATGTACTTGAACTCGCCGGCCTCGTCACAGGTGACGAGCGGCTTGTCCAGGTCGTCGTTGCCGCGCAGCGGGTCGGCCTTGGAGCAGTCGAGCAGGAGCGCGGCCTGCTGGAGGGTCTGCTGGTCGCTGCTCTGGCGCAGCGCCTTGGCCTCCTGGATCTCCTTGGCGATCTTCGGGTCCACGTTGCCCGGCACGGACGGCTGCGAGCTGCCGGGAGCCGACGAGGACGGCGGGGTGCCGGCCGACGGCGGCGCGCTCGACGGCTGCGCTGCCAGGTTCGGAGCGGGACGGCCCTGCGGCGCGTTGCTCGACGACGGCTGGCCCGCTGACGCGCTCGGGGGCGCGGGCGTGCTGGTGGCCGGGGCGTTGCTGCCCGACGGCGGAGCGGACGTCTCGGACGGCATCGCGGTGCCCGCCGGGATCGGCTGGCCGACGACCTTGCGGAACGCGAGGCGGGCGGTCTGGCCCAGGCCCTTCGCGCCCTCGCTGTCCGCGCCGGGCACGGTGATCGTCAGGTTGTTGCCGTCGCGGACGACCTCGGCGCCGGAGACGCCCAGACCGTTGACGCGCACCTCGATGAGGTCACGCGCGCGGTTCAGCGCTTCCTCGCTGGGCTGCGCGCCGTCTTCCTGACGCGCTGTCAGCGTGACGATCGTGCCGCCCTGCAGGTCGATGCCGAGCTTCGGTTTGGCGGAGCCGTTGCCCGTGAAGAACACAAGGGCGTAAAGCGCGACGACGACGACGGCGAAACTCGCCAGATACTTCGCGGGGCGAATTTGCCCGGCCGGAGGTGCCACGGTCCGTCCGTCTCCTCAGTTGACATGTCTCAGCGGAGGCGCAGATTACCCTGCGGGTTGTGAGCTGCGCGTCACTCCCCGGCACCGGTTTGCGCCGTTCACACTTGCCAGCACCGTCACCAGTGCTTCGTTGACGCCGCTGAGCGGAGACTGACACAATTGCGGACCGGGGGGCAAGCTGGGGGTTATTCCCGCTGAGCGCCTGCGCCCGAATTCGTCCTGGGGACACAACTGACCGCCGCGCCCGTGCGCGGTCTCGGCGACCGGGCACGGACGTTGCGCGTCTGAACGCCCGAACTACTTCTTGGCGTTGTGGTCGAGCGGCTCGGCGACCTGAGCGGCGGCCGGGGTCGTGGTCGGCGCGGTGGTCGCCGTGGTGGCCGGCTCGATGACCTGCTCGTCGTCCGCCGTGTCGACGACTGCGGTCTCCTCGACGTCGACGACCTTCTCGCGGATCGCGGCGCGCAGCCACCGGGTGACGACACCCTCGGAGATCTCGATGTCGATGGTGGTGTCGTGGCTCGAGTCGGCGACGGTGCCGTAGAGACCCGACGTCGTCATGACCTTGTCGCCCGGCTGGAGCTCGTTCTGCAGCTTCTGCTGCTCGGCCATCGCGCGCTTCTGCTTGCGCGCGCTGAGGAACAGCGGCACGGCCAGCAGCACCAGCAGCAACGGGAACATCAAAGACGAAAGGTTGCCCATCATTCTCCGATCAGGTGGACATGCCTTCTCGCACGTCCGATATGTCCAGGTGCTCTCACCGATTGTGCCAGGTCACCACAGTTGATCTCCGGCGGGCGGCTCCAGCCCCAGGTGTTGCCACGCGGCGGGCGTCGCCACTCGTCCGCGCGGTGTCCGGGCCAGCATGCCAGCCCGCACCAAATACGGTTCGCACACCTCTTCCACCGTGGTCGGCTCCTCCCCCACGGCGACCGCGAGCGTGGACACCCCGACCGGTCCCCCGCCGAAGCTCCTGACCAGCGCGTTCAGCACGGCCCGGTCGAGCCGGTCGAGGCCGAGGTGGTCGACGTCGTAGACCTCCAGGGCCTGCTTGGCGATCTCCTCCGTGACCCGGCCGTCCGCCCTGACCTCGGCGAAGTCGCGGACGCGGCGCAGCAGCCGGTTGGCGATGCGGGGCGTGCCCCTGGAGCGGCCGGCGATCTCCCTGGCGCCGTCGTCGTGCAGGTCGACGCCGAGGATCTTGGCGCTGCGCTTCACGATCTGGTCGAGGTCGTCGGGGTGGTAGAACTCCATGTGGGCGGTGAAGCCGAACCGGTCGCGCAGCGGCCCGGTCAGCGCCCCGGACCGGGTGGTGGCCCCGACCAGCGTGAACGGGGCGATGTCGAGCGGGATGCTGGTGGCGCCGGGGCCCTTGCCGACGACCACGTCGACGCGGAAGTCCTCCATCGCGAGGTAGAGCATCTCCTCGGCGGGGCGGGCCATGCGGTGGATCTCGTCGATGAACAGGACGTCGCCCTCGACGAGGTTGCTGAGCATGGCGGCGAGGTCGCCGGCCCGTTCGAGCGCGGGGCCGCTGGTGATGCGGATCTGGCTGCCCAGCTCCTTGGCGATGATCATGGCGAGGCTGGTCTTGCCGAGCCCGGGGGGTCCGCTGAGCAGCACGTGGTCGGGTGCGGTGCCGCGGCGCATGGCGCCGTGCAGGACCAGTTCGAGCTGCTCGCGGACCCGGTGCTGGCCGACGAACTCGCTGAGGTCGCTGGGCCGCAGGCTCGTCTCGAGGTCGCGCTCGGCGGGGACGGCGTAGGGGCTGAGCTCGTCGTCGGTCACTTGCGCCCCAGCGTGGAGAGCGCGCGGCGCAGGACTGCGCTGGTGGACTGGTCGGGGTTGTCGGCGAGGACCTTGTCGACGGTCGCCTCCGCCGACTTGGCCGGGAAGCCGAGCCCGAGCAGCGCCTCGACGACGTGGTCGCGGGTCTGGTTGTGCTGAGCGGGCGCGGCGGCGCTGGGCAGCTGGCCGACCTTGTCGCGCAGCTCGATGATGAGCCGCTCGGCGCCCTTCTTGCCGATGCCGGGCACCTGGGTCAGGACCATGATGTTGCCCTCGGCGATCGCGTGGCGCAGCTTGTCCGGCTCCAGCACCGCCAGCGTGGCGAGCGCGAGCCGCGGCCCGATGCCGCTGACCGTCTGCAGCAGCGTGAACAGCTCGCGGGCCTCGGCGTCGGCGAACCCGAACAGGGTGAGGCTGTCCTCGCGGACCACGAGGGTCGTCGCGAGGCTCGCCTCCTCACCGCGGCGCAGCGTGGCGAGCGTCGTGGGGGTGGCCTGGACGGCGAACCCGACGCCGCCCACCTCGACGACGGCGTGGTCGAGGCCGACGTGCTGCACCTGGCCGCGCAGTGACGAGATCACCTGTGTCCTCCGATCGCGGCCTGCACGCTCGCGCAGGCGTCCCCTCGCAAGGGGGACCCCTTGCTTTCATTCTTCCAGCCGGCACCGACAGTTTCGGTGCGCGCTGAAGCCATCATGATCCGCCTCGCCGTGCCGGGTCGGTCAACCGGGCCTGGCTCGCGCCGCCGCGCCACGCTCAGCACAACCGCACGAAAGCTCCCCGCGTGCACTCGCAACACACGAAAGCTCCCCGCGTGCACGAGAGACAAGCGCCGGACTCCCGTGTGCTCCGACAGGGAACGCGGGACTCCCGCGTGCCCCCGAGGGGAACGTAGGACTCCCGCGTGACAGCGGAGCGCACGAAAGCGCCGCGCATACGACGGGAGTGCACGAAAGCTCCCCGCGTGCACTCGTAGTGCACGAAAGCGCCCCGCGTGCGATGTGAGTGCACGGAAGGGGCCCGCGTGCGTCTCGAACGGGCGGAAGAGCTGGGTTCGACGTGCGGTGCGCGGGGTCACGAACCGCCCCGGCGGGCGGCTTCGGCCAGCCGGGCCTTGTGCACGCGGGCCAGTTCGGCGGCTTTCGCCTGCGCTTCCTCCATGCGCGAGCGCATCGGCGCGCGCCAGTGGTGGCAGATGGCGATGGCGAGCGCGTCGGCGGCGTCGGCGGGTTTGGGGGCGACCTTCAGGCCGAGCAGTTTGGTGATCATGAGCGTGACCTGGGCCTTGTCGGCGCGGCCGGAGCCGGTCACGGCCGCCTTCACCTCTGACGGCGTGTGGAACTCGACGGGCAGGTTCCGCTGGGCCGCGGCCAGGGCGATGACGCCCGACGCCTGCGCGACGCCCATGGCGGTGCTGACGTTGTGCTGGGCGAAGACGCGTTCGATGGCGACGACGTTGGGTTCGTGGCGGTCCATCCATTCGCACACGCCGGTGTACAGCTCGTGGAGGCGCACGGCCAGAGGGGCGTCCACGGGAGTGCGCAGGACGTCGACGGCCACGGCACGCACGGTCCGGCCGGGTCCGCCGTCCACGACGCCGAGGCCGCACCTGGTCAGACCGGGGTCGACCCCGAACACCCGCACGACAGCCCCACTCCCGCCGACCGACCCGGACGAACGACCGACCCGGACGAAACACTTTGACGAACACTCGTTCGAACCATATCCGGTGCGCGGCGGGGGGACGTGCACCGACACGGTTCGACAAGCGCACGCCGCGTTACTACGGTGGTCAGGTTTCTGATCACGGGGGTTGCCGGTGAAGCGGTTCTGGCTCGTCGCGGGGTGCGTCGGCACCTTCATGGCGGTCACCGTCCTCGCCGCGCTGACCGCGCCGCGCGACATCGGTGTCGCGATCGACAAGGTCGTGCAGCTCATGTTCGCCGTGGCGGCGTTGCTGGCCTACGCGCGTGCGGGAGACCGTTGGATGACGGCGGCGATGACCAGTCTCACGGTGGGGTTGTCGGCGTGGATCTGGGGGCAGCAGATCCTGGGTGTGCAGCTGCCGACGTCCACTATCGCGCCGTTGGGGTTCACGATGGTGCCGGTGTTGTGCCTGGCCGCGGTGATCACACGGGCACATGCCGCGCGACGGGCCGATGACCTGCTGCCGAACTACCGCAGCCGCACGGTCGTGGTGCTCGACGGGTTGATCGTGATCGGGTCGCTGTTCGTGCTGACGTGGGTGTCGGCGCTGGAGTCGCTGACCCGGCCGTGGGCGCAGCAGGGGCCGGGGTTCATCACGGTGGTCGCGCATCCGGCCGCGTACCTCGTGCTGCTCGTGACGATCGTGGTGACGTCGTGGACCCATCAGTCCGTGCGGCAGTGGTCGATGGTGTTCGTGGCGTTGGCCGGTGTCGCGCAGTCGTCGTCGGGGTGGGTCTTCGCGTTCCACATCTCGAAGGGCATCACGGCGATCCCGGCGTCGGCGGACATCGGGTTCATGTTGTGCCCGGCGCTGTTCTTCCTGAGCGCGCTGGCACCGGCGCGCGACGCCCCGGCGACGCCCGGCCGCATCCGGATGGCCGACATGCTGCACCTGCTGGTGCCGTACCTGCCGCTGGCGGTCACCGGGCTCTTCGTGCTGTGGAACACCGCGACCGGCGGGCGGCTCAACCCGGTCGAGATCTACGTCGGGCTCGCGGTCGTGTGCCTCGTGATCGTGCGGCAGCTGTTGACGATGATGGACAACGTCAGGCTGATGGACCAGCTTCGGCTCAGCAGAGAGCAGCTGCGGCACGAGGCGTCACACGACCCGTTGACCGGTGTTGCGAACCGTTCGCTGTTCCGTGAGCGATTGGAACGCGCGTTGGCCGTGCGCGACCGGTCGACGCCGTTGATCCTGCTGTTCATCGACGTCGACGGGTTCAAGTCGGTCAACGACAACTACGGCCACGCCGAGGGCGATGTCGTGCTGCGCAACGTCGCGGCGCGGCTGGAGCACAGCGTGCGGCCGGAGGACACGGTGGCGCGGCTCGGCGGCGACGAGTTCGGCGTGCTGGTCGACGGCGGCGACCCGGAGGAGCTCGGCGAACGGCTGCTCGCGGCGCTGACCCACCCGCACGAGGTGCACGGCCGCGTCCACCGGGTGCGTGCCAGCATCGGTGTGGCACAACGGCGTTCCCACGACCCCTCGGTGACCGCCGACGACGTGCTCGGAGCCGCGGACGCCGCGATGTACACGGCGAAGCGGCTCGGCAAGGGCATGGTCGTCGTGCACGGCGCCCCTCTTCCGGAGATGACGTGACCCCAGAGCAGTTGATCGAGGACCTCGGCATGCAGGAGCTGCCGGTCGAGGGCGGCCACTTCGCGCAGACGCACCGCTCGGAGGAGGTGTCGGCCATCGCGTACCTGTTGCGGCGGCCGGACTTCTCGGGCATGCACGTGCTGGAGCACGTGGAGATCTACAGCTTCCACGCCGGGTCTCCGTTGCGGATGCTGCTGCTGCACCCCGACGGCACCGTGTCGCAGCCGTTGCTGTCGGAGTCGAACCCGCAGGTCGTGGTGCCCGCGGGCGTGTGGCAGGGCAGCGCGCCCGCTGGCGAGTGGTCGCTGGTCGGCACGGTGGTGGTGCCGCCGTACACCGACGACATCGTGTCGTTCGGCCACGCGGACGACCTGTGCGCGCGTTACCCGTCTCACGCTTCGGAGATCAGGGGCTTGTGCCGCTTCTAAGATCTCCGGAATGGCGCTTGTCCCGCTCAACGGCATCGAGCTGAACGTCCAGACCGAGGGCACCGGTGACCTCGTCGTCCTGGTGATGGGCACCGGCAGCCCCGGCCGGGTGTGGCGCACCTACCAGGTGCCCGCGCTGGTGAATGCCGGCTACCGGGTCGCCTACTTCGACAACCGCGGGATCAAGCCGTCGTCGGAGTGCGCGGACGGCTTCACGATCACCGACATGGTCGCCGACACGGCGGCGCTGATCACGCACCTGGGCGGTCCCGCGCACGTCGTCGGCACCTCGCTCGGTGCGCGCGTCGTGCAGGAGCTGGCACTGGCGCGTCCCGAGCTGGTGCGCAGCGCGGTGCTGATGGCGACCACCGGGCGGCCCGACCCGGTGCAGCAGCTGTGGTCGCGCGGCCTGCGGGAGCTGCACGACAAGGGCATCGAGCTGCCGGCGTCGTTCTACGCGGCGGCTTCGGTCACGCGGAACCTGGCGCCGGCCACGCTGGCGGACCCGGTGATCGCGCGTGACTGGCTGCAGATGTACGAGTTCGCGGCCACGATGCCCACCGCGGGTGAACGGGCGCAGCTGGCGCTGGGCGAGTTCACGCCGCGGGTCGAGGCCTACCGCGGCATCACCGTCCGGTCGCTCGTGATCGGGTTCGCGGACGACCGCGTCCTGCCGGCCCGGCTCTCGCGCGAGGTGGCGGACGCGATCCCCGGCGCGCGGTACGCCGAGGTGGCCGACTGCGGGCACATCGGGTACCTGGAGCGGCCCGACGAGGTGAACCGGCTGCTGGTCGAGTTCCTCGGTGGCGCGTGAGGCGACCGGAGTCCGGACGGCTTCAGCGGTGCGCGGCCTGGCCGGTCGGCCGGAGCAGGATCTCGTTGACGTCCACAGTGGACGGCTGTGACACCGCGTAGAGCACCGCGCGCCCCACGTCGGCGGGCTCCAGCTTCGGGTCGTCCACACGCGACGCCGGGATCGCCTCCGTGTCGACGAGTCCCGGCTGCACCACGGTCACCCGCACGCCGGTCCCGACCGCCTCCGCGCGGATCGCCTGCGCCAGACCCGTGGTCGCCCACTTCGTCGCCGAGTACAGGCTCCCCGGCCGCACGCCGCGCCCCGCCGCCGACCCGGTCAGCACCAGGTGGCCGCCGGACCGCAGCAGGGCGGGCATCGCGGCGCGCGCGGTGAAGGCCGGACCGCAGACGTTCGTCACCACCATGGCCGTCCATTCGGCTGGTTCCGCACCACCCGAAGTGGTGAACGAGGTGTCGACCGAGGCGCCGGCGTTCGCGAACACCACGTCGATGCGGCCCCAGCGGGACTCCACCCGGGACATGAGGTCCTGCACGGATTCCCACGAAGACACGTCGCATTTGGCGTCCCAGCCGCGATCGCCGACAGATTCTTCGGCAGAACGGGAGGCGCGCACGACGCGATAGCCCGCTTCCGAAGCCAAGGAGGCGGTGGCCGCGCCGATGCCGCGGGACGCGCCGGTCACCACGAAGACCTGTTCCATGATCGGCAACCCTAGTCAGGGAGATGTCAGCGGCGCCTGTTTTGATGAGCCGCATGACTTTGAACCGCAGGTCCGTGTTCGGGCTGGGCACCGTCGCGGCCGCGACGGCCGTGCTCGGGCCCACCGGCACAGCACAGGCGCAGGAGGAGGCGGAGGTCGAGATCGAACGCTTCCCGACCACCGCCGAACGGTCGCGCAAGCGCGTCGCGCAGGTCTACCGCAGGCAGGTGAAGAAGGCGCGCGGCACGTGGTCGTCGTACATCACGGTCGCGGACCTGGACGGCAACACCCGGCCCGCGGTCGACGAGAACGCGGACGCCGTGGTCGAGGCCTACAGCGTCAACAAGGTCGCCGTCGCCGTGGCGGTGCTGGACAAGGTGGACCGCGGGCTGGTCAGGCTCGACCAGACGGTCACCGTGTCGGCCGCGATCGTCATCCAGGACACCGACGGCATCTTCGCGCTCGACGGGGCGTACCCGAGCGAGGTCACCGTCGGGCACGCGCTCGCGAACCTGCTGACGGTCTCGGACAACACCGCGGTCCGGCTGTGCGGGCTGGTCGTCCCGGCGCTGGAGCTCAACGAGATCCTGCGTTCCAAGGGCTTCGTGCACACCCAGGTCGTGCCGGTCGCCAACCCGAACCGGTTCTTCCTCGGCACGACGACGGCGCGGGAGACGCACGCGCTGCTGCAGAAGCTGGTCGACGGCGAGCTGCTCTCGCCAGCGTCGACGGCGTACCTGCTCAACATCCTGCGGGCGACGGCGAGCTTCACCGACGGCGTGCGGCTGAACCTCACCACCAACGAGCGGTTGCGCGTCGCGACGAAGGCCGGCTGGTACGAGGACGGCCGCAACGAGGCCGGGATCATGTTCAGCGAGGACAACCGGGCGATCCTGGTGTACTCGATGTTCGCCTCCGGCGCGTTCAGCGGCGACAAGGCGCAGAACGACCAGGACTTCAGCACCACGCACCCGGCCGTCGCGGCCCGCGCGGAGCTCGGCCGGTCCATGTTCGACGCGGTCATCAAGATCACGACCAGCAAGCCGAAACACCGCGCAAAGGTTTACAGGTTCTTCAACGGCGGCTGATTCCTGAATTTTGTTCGAAAACCGGGTCACCGGGTAGTGCTTCTCGGCTATACACGTACCAGCGCCGGGGTCGGTCGTCGCCGCCGTCGACGACCGGCTTCCCCGCGTCGCTGAGCAGGTCGCCAGATGTCAGCGGCGATTTGATCACGTGTTGGTGGTACTTGCAGACGCCTGGGCGGCAACGAGGGGCGGGCAAGACTTCTGGCCAGGTGCTCAGAGGGCCGGTTCCACAATGGAGTGGTACCGCCGCGACACCTCCCCGATCACCTCGTCGAAGTCCGCGGCCCAGATCTCGGCGTTGAAGATCTCCACCTCGACGTCCCCCGCGTACCCGGTCGCGGCGACCTGCCTGGTCAGCCGGTCGAGGTCGATCACGCCGTCGCCGGGGTAGCCGCGGCCGAGCAGCACGTCGGCGGGCACCGGCGTGAGCCAGTCGCAGACCTGGTACGAGGCGATGAGCGGGCCCGCGCGGGCGATCTGCGCGTCGACGTCGGGGTCCCACCAGACGTGCAGCGCGTCGACGACGACTCCGGCGGACACGTGCTGCTCGGCGAGGTCGAGGGCCTGCGCCAGCGTCGACAGCACGCCGCGGTCGGCGCAGAACACCGGGTGCATCGGCTCCAGTGCCAGCGTCACGCCCGCCTCGGCCGCGTACCCGGACAGCTCCGCGACCGCGTCCGCGACCCGGTGACGTGCGCCGGCCAGGTCCTTGTCGGCGGCGACTCCCCCGACGACCACCACCAGGGTGTCCGTGCGCAGCGCCGCCGCCTCGTCGATCGCGCGGCGGTTGTCGTCCAGCGCGGCGCGGTTGTCCACGGCGGTGAGGAACCCGCCGCGGCACAACGACGACACGCGCAGCCCCGCGTCCGCGACGAGCTTCGCGGTGCGGTCGAGGCCGTGGTCGGCGACCGGTTCGCGCCACAGCCCGATCGAGGTGATGCCGTGCCGCGCACAGCCCTCGACGGCCTCCACGACGGTCGCTCGCTTGATCGTGGCCTGGTTCAGCGAGAGGCGAGCCACTGCTGCCACCGCCGTTCCGCGAGCTCGGGCTCGACCACGCCGGCGACCTCGGCGAGCCGTTTGGCCTCGGTCAGGTGCTCGACGCCGCGGGCGGTCTGCAGGCCGTCGAGCAGCAGGAACCGGTCCTGGTGCCCGGCCAGCCACGCCAGGAACACCACACCGGTCTTGTAGTAGTAGGTCGGTGCGCTGAACAGATGGCGCGACAACGGGACCGTGGGCGCCATGATCCGGTGGAACTCCGCGGTGTCGCCCTCGTCGAGCTTGCGCAGCGCCTTGGCTGCCACCGGTGCGATCGGGTCGAAGATGCCGAGCAGCGCGTCGCTGTGGCCGTGCTCGTCGCCCGCGATCAGGTCCGGGTAGTGGAAGTCGTCGCCGGTGTAGCAGCGCACGCCAGGTGGGAGCGCCCGTCGCAGCCCGATCTCGTGGCCGGCGTCGAGCAGCGAGACCTTCACCCCGTCGACCTTGTCCGGCCGGGAGTGGACGACCTCCAGGAAGTTGCGGGTGGCCTGCGCGACGTCGGCGGCACCCCAGTAGCCGGCCAGCGCCGGGTCGAACGCGGTGCCGAGCCAGTGCAGGACCACCGGCTCGCTGACGTTGTCGAGCAGCGTGCCGTAGACCTTCGCGTAGTCCTCCGGCCCGCGGGCGCACGCGGCGAGCTGCCGTGAGCACATGAGCACCGGCTGCGCGCCCGCGTCCTGCACGACCTCCAGCTGCTCCAGGTAGGCGCGGAGCACGTCGTCGAGGCCGGCCGCGCCGGTGAGGTGGTCGGTGGCGACGCCCGCGCAGATCCGCCCGGCCTTCTCGGCGGCGCTGCGGCGGACCAGCTCGGCGGCGGCCGGCCAGTCGAGGCCCATGCCGCGCTGGGCGGTGTCCATGGCCTCGGCGACGCCCAGGCCGTGCGACCACAGGTGGTGCCGGAACGCGAGCGTCGCGTCCCAGTCCACCGTGCGCTCGTCCCGCGCGACGACGTGCGCGGCGGCGAAGACCACCCGGCTAGACATCGGCGAGCTCGATCCTGCGACCCTCCGAAGAGGACCGCAGCCCCGCGGCCGCCAGCGCGACACCGCGTGCGCCGGCGCGGAAGTCGTGCGGGAACGGCGTGCCCACGCAGACGTGCCGCAGGAACTCCGCCCACTGCACCTTGAAGCCGTTGTCGAACTCCTCGTTGTCCGGCACCGCCTGCCACTGCTCGCGGAACGGGTGGGTGACCGGCAGGTCCGGGTTCCACACCGGTTTCGGCGTGACCGCGCGGGGTTGCACGAAGCACTCGCGCAGCCCGGCGACCGCGCTGCCCTCCGTGCCGTCCACTTGGAACTCGACGAGCTCGTCGCGGCGCACCCGCACGCACCAGGACGAGTTGATCTGGGCGATGATCCCGTTCTCGATCTCGAAGATGCCGTACGCGGCGTCGTCGGCGGTCGCGGCGTACTCGGCGCCCTGCTCGTCCCAGCGCGTCGGCACGTGCGTGACGGCGCGCGCGGTCACGGCCTCCACCCGGCCGAACAGGTTGTGCAGCAGGTAGCTCCAGTGGCAGAACATGTCCGAGACGATGCCGCCGCCGTCCTCGGCGCGGTAGTTCCAGCTCGGGCGCTGCGCGGGCTGCCAGTCGCCCTCGAAGACCCAGTAGCCGAACTCGCCGCGCACGCTGAGGACGCGGCCGAAGAACCCGCCGTCGACCAGCCGCTTGAGCTTGCGGATGCCCGGCAGGTAGAGCTTGTCGGCCACGACGCCGTGCTTGACGCCCTTCTCGTCGGCGAGCGCGGCCAGCCGCAGCGCCTGCTCGACGGTCTCGCTGACCGGCTTCTCCGTGTAGACGTGCTTGCCGGCCTCGATCGCCTTGGTGATCGACTCGACGTGCTTCGACGTGACCTGCGAGTCGAAGTAGACCTGCACGTCCGGGTCCGCGAGCGCGCCGTCGAGGTCCGTGGTCCAGCGCGCGAGGTCGTGCCGTTCGGCGATCTCCTTGAGCTTGTCGGCGTTGCGGCCGACGAGCACCGGCTCGACCTTGAGCACCGTGCCGTCCGGCAGCCGCACGCCCTCGTCGCGCAGCGGGAGCAGGGACCTGACCAGGTGCTGGCGATATCCCATCCTCCCGGTGACGCCGTTGACCGCCACTCCGATGGTCCGAACCGCCATCGCACCTCCCTGGTAGCAGCGCTGGAAAGCGCTTTCCCGCCACGCTAATAGCGGTACTTCGCGGCCGTCAACCTCCGTGGGAGCTAGTCTCCCGTCCACACACGCACTAGACGGAGGTGGTCGTGTCCGCCCGACAGGTGACGCTCGCCGAGGTGGCGAAGCAGGCGGGTGTGTCGCTGGCGACCGCCTCGCGCGTGCTCAACGGCAGCACGCGGCAGGTGAGCGAGGAGCTGAGCGACCGGGTCCTGCGCACCGCGGAGGAGCTCGGGTACGTGCCGAACGCGTCCGCGCAGGCGCTGGCCCGCAACTCGAGCTCCCTGGTCGGGCTGGTCGTGCACGACATCACCGACCCGTACTTCTCCTGCATCGCGGCCGGGGTGACGCGGGTGGCGGAGGAAAACGGCCTGGTCGTGGTCCTCGGCACGACCAACCGGTCACCGGACCGCGAGGTGGAGCTGCTCTCGACGCTGCGCGCGCACCGGGCCCGCGCGGTGGTGCTGGCGGGCTCGCGGACCACGGACCGGGCCGCGCAGGCCAGGCTGGCGGCGGAGATCGACGCGTTCACCGAGCAGGGCGGCCGGGTGGCGTGCGTGTCGCAGGCGAAGCTCGGGACGGACACGGTCGTGCCGGGCAACCGGGCCGGCGGTCGCGCGCTGGCCCGTGAGCTGGCCGCGCTCGGGCACCGCAGGTTCGCCGTTCTGGGTGGTCCTTCCGACCTCGTGGTGGCCCGCGACCGGCTCGCCGGGTTCAAGGCGGGACTCGCCGACGCCGGGGTCGCCCCGCCGGTCGTGGTCAACGGCCCACTGACCCGTGACGGCGGTTACGAGGCCGCGCTGGAACTGCTCGCCACCCGCAGGCAGGCCCGCGCGACCTGCGTGTTCGCCGTCACCGACGTGATGGCGATGGGCGCGATGGCCGCGTTGCGCGAGCGGGGCGTGCGGGTGCCGGAGGACATGTCGATCGCCGGGTTCGACGACATCCCGACGCTGCGCGACACGGTTCCGGCGCTGTCGACCGTGCGGCTGCCGTTGGAGCGGATGGGTGAGATCGCCGCAGGTCTCGTGCTGGACGCCGGGGGTGACGAGGCCCGCACCGTCCGCGTCGCCGGTGAGGTGGTGCTGCGGGCCTCGACTGCCCACAATTAGACTCGTCTGGCTGTTCACGTACTTAGTCATGAGGAGTTGAGCCGTCCCCGTGGGTACTGGCCCCGGCTGGCATACCAACCCGGTCCCCCGTCGCTCGGGAGCACGCAGGTGACCGGAACCCTGTTGAGCCTGCTCGGTCTGCTCGCCGTCGTGGCGCTGACAGCGGGCACCTTCATCGCGGTGGCGGCGGAGTTCTCGCTGACCGCGCTGGAACGCAGCACCGTCGAACGGCACCTCGCCGAGGTCGGTGACGCCAAGGCGCGCACCATCGACCGCGCGCACCGCACGTTGTCGTTCCAGCTCTCCGGCGCACAGCTCGCCATCACGCTGACCACGCTGATCACCGGGTACATCGCGGAGCCCGCGATCGCCTCGCTGATCCAGCCGGGCCTGAACGCGCTCGGCGTGCCGCCGACGGTCGCGGGCGGGTTGTCGCTGGCCCTCGCGCTGGCCATCGCCACGGCGTTGTCGATGGTGTTCGGCGAGCTCGTGCCGAAGAACCTGGCAATCGCGAAGCCGCTGGAGACCGCGCGGGCGGTGGCGGGCCTGCAGGCCGGCTTCTCGACCGTGTTCCGGTGGCTGATCACGGCGATGAACGGCTCCGCGAACTGGCTCGTGCGCCGTTTCGGCGTGGAGCCGGTCGAGGAGCTGGCGTCCGCCCGGTCACCGGAGGAGCTGGGCGCGCTGGTCCGCACGTCCGCCGAGCACGGCACGCTGGACGAGGGCACCGCGGTGCTGCTCGACCGCTCGCTGCGCTTCGGCGACCGGACAGCCGGCGAGCTGATGACCCCTCGCATGCGCGTGGAGGCCCTTCGCGCCGACGCGACCGTGCACGACCTCGTGCAGAAGGCGCGTGACACCGGCTTTTCGCGTTTTCCGGTGCATGACGGTTCTCTGGACGAGGTGCGCGGCATGGTGCACGTGAAGCAGGCGTTCGCCGTGCCCGCCGCTCTGCGCGGGACGACTCCTCTGTCGGCGTTGACCCGCCCGGTGACATCGGTGCCGGAGACGCTGGAGGGTGACGCGCTGCTGGACCGCCTGCGCGCTTCGGGCCTGCAGACGGCACTGGTGGTCGACGAGTACGGCGGCACGGCCGGCATGGTGACGCTGGAGGACGTGGTCGAGGAGATCGTCGGCGACGTCCGCGACGAACACGACCGCGGCGAGGCACCGCCGGTCCGGTCGCTGGGCAAGGACAGCTGGCTGGTGTCGGGCCTGCTGCGCGACGACGAGGTGGCCGAGGCGACGGGTTTCCGGATGCCGGACGGCGACTACGAGACGCTGGCCGGCCTGGTGCTGACGCGCCTGGGCCGGATTCCGGACGTCGGTGACGAGATCAGGGTCGACGGCTGGCGGGTGACGGTGATGCGGATGGACCGCCACCGCGTGGCCGAACTGCGGGTGGTGTCGGCGTGAACTTCCTGGTTGTCGTCCTTCTGCTGGCGGGCAACGCCTTCTTCGTCGGCGCCGAGTTCGCGGTCATCACCGCGCGGCGCGACCGTTTGGAGGCGTTGGCCGACAAGGGTTCCTCGCGCGCACGCACGGCCATCAAGGCGTCGCAGGAACTGCCGTTGCTGATCGCCGGCGCACAGCTCGGCATCACACTGTGCTCCCTCGGCCTGGGTGCCATCGCCGAGCCGGCGCTGGCCACAGTGCTGGAGGGCCCCCTCGGCGCAGTTGGCCTGCCCGCTGCTGTGGTGCACGGCGTGGCGTTCGCGGTGGCGTTGGTCATCGTCGTCGCCCTGCACACGATCCTCGGCGAGATGGTGCCGAAGAACCTCGCCATCGCCGGCCCCGAACGCGCCGCCCTGTGGCTGGTGCCCGTGCACTACGGGTTCAGCCGCATGATCGCGCCGGTGCTGGCCCTGTTCAACGCGGTCGGCCGCTGGGTGCTGCGCCGCTTCGACGTGGAACCCGTCGACGAGCTCGAGTCCGCCTACACCCCCGACGAGCTGGCCCTGCTGATCGGCCAGTCCCGCTCGGAGGGCCTGCTGGAGGTCTCCGAACACCGGCGTCTGACCCAGACGCTGACCTCGGTCTCCCGCACGGTCGCCGACGTCCTCGTGCCGCTGGACCGCGTGACGACCGTGTCCGCCGCCCCCACCGTCGGCGAGATCGAGGCGGCGGTGGCGGCCACCGGCTTCTCCCGCTTCCCGGTCAAGTCCGACGCGCGCCTGGTCGGCTACCTGCACGTCAAGGACATCCTCGACCTGGAGGGCGCGGCGACCCCGGTGCCCCGCGCCCGCGTGCGCGGCCTGCCCGAGGTGCCGGTGGACGCACGCCTGGACGAGGCCCTGACGGCCCTCCGCCGGGCCCAGTCGCACCTCGCTCGCGCTGTTGGGGCCGATGGTGGGGTGCGCGGGGTGGTGGCGTTGGAGGACCTGGTGGAGGAGTACGTCGGGACTGTGCGGGATGGGACGCACGTGCGGTGGGTGTAGCTGGCTCCGGCGCTGGGGATCCGGCGCTGGGGTTCGGCACTGGGGTTCGGTCCGTGTGGATTCACCCGATCGTGATGTCCTGATTTGCCGGTTCGGCCGCCCTGCGTAGGGAGGAAGCGCGGGGGGCGGAGGTGAGTCGGGAGGGAGTGGCGGGGTTCGGCTTGGTTCGGCCGGGGCTGGCTCGGGTGGGGTGAAGGTCGGGCGAGATCGAGGTCGGGTGCGAACGGGTGGACCGGGCGCGGCGGGTCGGGCGCGTCTGGACCGGGCGCGGCTGGCGCCGGGTCGGGCGCGTCTGGACCGGGCGCGGCTGGCGCCGGGTCGGGCGCGGCGGGTCGGGCGCGTCTGGACCGGGCGCGGCTGGCGCCGGGTCGGGCGCGGCGGGTCGGGCGCGGCTGGCGCCGGGTCGGGCGCGGTGGGTCGGGCGCAGGTGAGCAGCCTCGACGAGCGCAAGGCGCGCCACTGTTCAACGCCCCAGCTCAGCGCCCCGGCTCAACCCCCGCCGCCGTGCGGATCTCCAGCATCAGGCAGCCGCCGTCGGTCCGGTAGGGCCCGTGCGGCATCCCCGGCCGACGGCTCGCGAAGTGGCCCGCGGTGAACGTTTTGCCGAGGGTCAGGTCGGTGAGGTCGCCCTCCAGCAGGTACACCTCCTCGTGGTGGTCGTGGCGGATCACGCCGGACGTCTCCAGGCCCGGTTGCCAGCGGGCCAGGCGGGTGAGGGTCGGGGTGGCCGGATCGTGGCTGAGGACGCGTTCGGTGACGCCCGGTTCGGCCCGGTGCCACGGGAGGTCAGCGACCGGGAAGAACTCGTGTTGTGTGCGCATCACAGCCGCCGGTTCGCCAGCACGGGCAGGGTGCGGCGGGCCTCGTCGACCGAGGAGGCGTCCACATCGGACACGAGTGTGCCGGGGGCGTCGGCCAGGCTGGCGGCGACTGCGCCGAGTGGGGTCACGACGGTGCTGCGGCCGATGCCGGTCGGGGCCGGCCCGTGGTCGGTGGTGGGCAGGGCCTGGCCGCAGGCGAGGAGCCATGCGGTGGAGTCCAGGGCGCGGGCGCGGACCAGGAGGTCCCACTGGTCGGCCTTGCCGGGGCCGGCGCCCCAGGAGGCGCCGAGCAGGATGGCCTGCGCGGTGTCGGCGAGGGTGCGGAAGAGTTCGGGGAAGCGGACGTCGTAGCAGGTGGCGAGGCCGAAGGTGAGGTCGTCGACGGTGAAGGTCACCGGCTTGTCGCCGGGGGTCACGGTGTCGGACTCGCGGAAGCCGAAGGCGTCGAACAGGTGGATCTTGTCGTAGCCGAGGTGCAGGCCGGCGCCGGTGACGAGGGTCGTGTTGGCGACGCGGCCGCCGGTGCCGGGGGTGAACATGCCGGCGACCACGACGACGCCCGCCTCGGTGGCGATGTCGTGGACCGCGGTCGCCCAGGGGCCGTCGAGAGGTTCGGCGACCGGGGCGAGGGGGACGCCGAAGCGGCAGTGGGTGGCTTCCGGGAACTGGACGATGCGCGCGCCCGCCTCGGCGGCGCGGGTGACCTCGGTGCGGACGGTCGCGAGGTTGGTCGCGGGGTCGGCGGTCGAGCTGATCTGGCACAGGGCGATGCGCATGATCCTCCTCTGGTATACATGTTGTATGCAGGTCGCGGACAGCTTGTCAGGCCGGGAGAAGGCCTACGAGTTCATCAAGGACACGATCCTCGCCGCCCCGGAGATGCAGGGGCGGTTCATCAGCGAGCAGGACGTGGCCAACCAGATCGGTGTGTCGCGCACGCCGATTCGTGAGGCTCTTCTTCTTCTGGCGGCCGAAGACCTGGTGCAGCTCGTGCCGAAGAAGGGTGCGTATGTCGCGCCGTTGTCGTCGCGGCAGATCACGGAGCTCATGGAGCTGAGGGGCGTTATCGAGCGGTATGCCGCGGAGCGCACGATGACCGAGGGCACTGTTCCGTTGGAGACCATGCGCGCGTATATCGAGGAACAGCGCGTGCAGCAGCACGACCCGCGTGAGTTCATCGACGTCGACCGGCAGTTCCACGCCGTTCTCGTGGCGGCGACCGGCAACGACCTGCTGACGAAGACCTACGAGGGGTTGCGCGCACGGCAGGTGCGCGCGGGTGTGGTGGCGTTGTTCCGTGCGAACAACCGGCAGCAGGCCGTGATCGACGAGCACAACGCGATCGTGGCCGCGCTTGAGTCCGGGGACGTCGGCGCGGCCACCGCGGCGATCACCGCTCACCTGGACACCACGCTGAAGGTGCTGCTCAACGGCTGAGCGTCGGCGTCCTCCGGGTCGCGGCCCAGGCGCAGGCCGATCAGCGTCACCACGCACGCCACGGAGACGTAGATGCCGACGACGACCCACGTGCCGAACTCCGCCAACAGCCAGGTGAACAGCAACGGCGCCACGGCACCGCCGATCACGCCGGCCAGCGTGTAGGCCAGTGAGCTGCCGGTGTAGCGCAGGCGTTCGGTGAACTGCTCGGCGATGAACGCCGCCTGCGGGCCGTACATGAACGCGTGGAACGCGAGGCCGACGACCACGCCGACGACGATCAGCGGGACGGAACCGGTGTCCACCAACGGGAACAGCACGAACGGCCACACCGCGCCGCAGACCGCGGCCACCGCGTAGAGGCCGCGCCGGTTGACCCGGTCGGACAGCCAGCCCGCGAGCGGCATCAGGAACAGCTGGAAGCCGGAGGCGATCAGCACGGCGATAAGGCCGACGTTGCGCGACATGCCCAGCTGCGTCGTGATGTAGGTGAGGACGAAGACGGTGTGCAGCGCGTACAGCACGTCCGGGCCGACGCGGGAGAGGACGGCGGCGACCAGCGGGCGGGTCTGCGTGCGGAAGACCTCGCTCACGGGTGCGGACGGGCGTTCGCCGCGTTCCTGGATCGCCTTGAAGACCGGGGTCTCCTCCAGCTTCACCCGGATCCACAGGCCGAACACGACCAGCACCGCGGACAGCAGGAACGCCACGCGCCAGCCCCACGACATGAACGCCGCGTCGGACAGCGCCACGCCGAGCAGCGCGAGCACGCCGTTGGCCATCAGGTTGCCGGCGGGCGGCCCGATCTGCGCGGCCGACGCCCAGAAGCCGCGTTTCGCCGGGTCGCCGTACTCGCTGGACAGCAGCACCGCGCCGCCCCACTCACCGCCGAGGCCGACGCCCTGGGCGAAGCGCAGCAGCACGAGCAGCACACCGGCCGCGGGGCCGATCGCGGAGTGCGTGGGCAGCAGGCCGATGAGCAGCGTCGCGATGCCGGTGATCAGCAACGTGGTCACCAGCACGCGTTTGCGGCCGATCTTGTCGCCGAGCCGGCCGAACAGGAACCCGCCGAGCGGCCGCGACAGGTAGCCGACCGCGTACGTGGAGAACGCGAGCAGCGTCGCCGTCAGCGGCTCGGAGCTCGGGAAGAACAACGGGCCGAGCACCACGGCGGCGGCCACGTTGTAGATGGCGAAGTCGTACCACTCGAGCGCGGTACCGGAAAGCGAGGCCACGAACGCGCGGACCAGCGCGGAACGCGGTACGTCTGTCGTTGCTGAAGCAGGCGGCATGCGGTAATACTGCCTGTATACAACTCGTATGCGCAAGGAGTACCGCATGTCCACCGCTTGCACACTGTCCTTCGAACTCCCCGACGGCACCGTCACCGAGGTCGCGGTGACGACCCTGCTCAACGGCGGGTACGCCGGCCGCAGCCAGGAAGACGTGGCCGCTCACGTGCGCGAACTCGCCGAACTGGGCGTTCCGGCGCCGTCGGTCACGCCGAGTCTCTACCCCGTTTCGCCCTACCTCGCGCAGCAGACCGCGGTGGTGCCCGTGCAGCACGCACGCACCTCCGGCGAGGCCGAGTGGGCGTTGGTCGTGACCGATGACGACGTGCTGCTGACCGTCGCGTGCGACCACACGGACCGCGCGCTGGAGGTGCACGGCGTCGCGTGGAGCAAGAACGCGAGCCCGGACGTGCTGGGCCGCAGGGCGTGGCGATTGTCCGAGGTCGCCGACCGGATCGACGCGATCGAGCTCACGGCGTGGGCCGACGGCGTGGAGATCCAGCGCGGCACGCTCGCCGAGCTGCTGACGCCGGCCTACTGGGTGGACCGGCTGCGCGAGCTGGGACTGCTGCGGCCCGGCACGGTGCTGCTGTCCGGCACGATCCCGATGCACCACGGCGTGCAGCAGTTCGCGTCGAAGTGGCGCGTCGAGCTGCGCGACCCGGCGACCGGTGACGTGCTGGACTGCGACTACGAGGTGGCGCCGCTGCCGGAACCGATCGGCTGAGCCGCGCGCGCCGGTATGCGTCCCCGGAACCGGGTCGAAATCCCCGGCGCGCAGTCGACGCAGGGGTGACTGACCGACACAGGGGAGGCACCCGCCATGGGCAAGGTCTACACCGGCGCCAGCACCTCGATCGACGGCTACGTCTCAGGCCCGGACTTCTCCGGTTTCGACCGGCTGTTCCGCTGGTACGAGTCCGGCGACGTGGCGTACACGATGCCGACCGGCGCGATGACCGTCCACCTGACCCCCGCCAGCGCCGCGCACTTCGACGGCCTCATCCGGGCGACCGGCGCGTTGGTGGTGGGCCGCAAGCTCTACGACCACACGAACGCATGGGGCGGCCGGCACCCGATGGGCGTGCACACCGTCGTGCTCACCCATCGGCCGTTGGAGAACACCGAGCACTTCACGTTCTGTGGCGACGGCATCGAGAAGGCCGTCGAGATCGCCCGGTCGCACGCGGGCGACAAGGCCGTCGGCCTGAACTCCGGCGAGGTCGCCCGGCAGGCGATCGACGCCGGGCTGGTCGACGAGATCTGGCTCGACCTGGTGCCCGTGCTGCTCGGCGGTGGCACGCCGTTCTTCGCACCGGGCCAGGGTTACCAGCTCGAAGGGCCGCTCTCGGTCGTCGAAGGCGTTGAGGTCACGCACCTGCGCTACAAAGTGCACTACGCGGAAGCCGGGTGAGGACGACGCGGTGGGGCGCTGCGGCGGCCTGAGTTCACCGAGGCCGCCGCCGCACTCCCCCGCGCGCCGGGACTGACGTCCCTCAGGCGGACAGCGCGGCCTTCACGGCGCGGGTGCGCTCGTCGGCCAGCACCTCGTCGTCACCGTTCTCGAGTGCCCGCAGCACCTGCGCGACGACGTCCTGCGGGGTGATCTTGGGCGCGTCGATGCCGGTGGTCAGGTCGGTGTCGATGAACCCGGCGTGCACGCCGATCACGCGCGTGCCCTGCTCCCGCAGCGCCTCACGGGAGGACTTGGTGAACGACCAGCCCGCTGCCTTGGAGGCCGCGTAGCCGCGCCACTCGGCCCTGCCGACGAACGACAGGATGCTCAGCACGTTGACGATCGCGCCGCCGCCGTTGGCCTTCAGGACCGGCGCGAACGCGTCCGTCGTGCGGACGAGGCCGTAGAAGTTGACCTCGAACTCCGCCTTGATGCTGTCGACGTCGTCACCCGCGACGAGGACGCCGGCGTTGTTGACCACGATCGTGGTGTCACCGAGCTCCTTGGCGGCCGCCACGACCGACGCGTCGTCGGTGACGTCGAGCCGCACCGGGACCACGCCCTCGTCGGTGATGGTCTCGACCTTGCGCGCGCCGCCGTAGACCTTCGCGCCCGCCTTGACGAGCTCTTGGGCGAACGCACGGCCCAGTCCGCGGTTCGCGCCGGTCACGAGCACCGTCTGGCCCTTGAAGTCCATGACAACCTCCTAAGTTGGTATTTCAAACCAACTGTGGCAGGCCGAGTTTGATTTCCCAACCGACTGATACCGTGGTCACATGGCTCCGCGAACCTGCTCCGTTGCGAACGCGCTGGAGGTCGTCGGCGAGCGCTGGTCGCTGCTGGCGCTGCGCGAGGTCTTCTTCGGCAACCACCGCTTCGACCAGATCGCCGCGAACACCGGCGCCTCCCGCGACGTGCTGACCGCGCGCCTGAAGAAGCTCGTCGCGTGCGGCGTGCTGGAGCGGCGGCAGTACTCCGAGCACCCGCCGCGCCACGAGTACGTGCTGACCGAGTCGGGCCGTGCGCTGAACAACGTGTTGCTGATGCTCAAGGAGTGGGGCGACACCTACGTGACCAAGGGGCCCCTCCCGCTGGTGTGGGAGCACTCGTGCGGCA
Source organism: Lentzea sp. NPDC036949 (assembly GCF_055608075.1). Lineage (NCBI taxonomy): Bacteria > Bacillati > Actinomycetota > Actinomycetes > Pseudonocardiales > Pseudonocardiaceae > Lentzea > Lentzea sp. NPDC036949. Next base: position 108,193 of record NZ_JBVJRA010000007.1, on the reverse strand, counting down.
ACGTGCTGGAACCACTGGTCGTGTGCGCGCACTGCGGCCGTGAGGCGACGCCGGAGTCGTTGACGCGGGCCGCCACAACACCGGGCGATCCGATCTCGGCGACCTAATCCGGAACCCGTGGTCGCGCACCGGTCGCCGGTCGCTGTCCGTGTAGGTTGACGACCATGAGTGAGGACGACGAGGACGAGTTCGCCGAGGACGACGAGTTCGAGGACGAGGAAGACCCGGACGACCTCTTCGCCGTCACGCCGGAGCCGCGCACGGTGTGCCATCTGTGCGGGGGCGCGAGCTACATCGCGGCGCCGACGCTGGCGATCATCGGTGGTGCGCCGCGGACCGTCGACAACGGGCGCGAGTGCCCGCACTGCAACGGCGCGCGGACGTTCACCGGGCTGGTGCCGCCGCTTTAGCGCTTGACCGTCACGCGCTGGACGTGGTCGACGAACTCCGCCACCGGGTAGCGGGCGATCTCGTCGCCGATGACGTCGAGGGCCAGGTCGGCGGCGCGGGTGAAGCGCACGCAGGACTTGCCCATGTCGAGCTTCTTGCCGGTGGCGAGGTAGCGCTCGCGGAACGACTCCCCCGGCGCCATGGCCGTGGTCAGGTAGAGCGAGCAGTGGCGTTTCTGGGCGGCCAGCGCGACGTAGCTCAGCGGCTGCCCGTTGTAGGTGGGGCCGCTGACCTCGATCGGCACGTACCAGGTGATCATCCCCCAGAGCACGCCCTCGGCGTAGCCGGCGGGGAGGTGCGCGACGACGACGTCGCGCACGGCGGTGATCTCGGCGCGCTGCTCTGCGGTCAGCTCGTCGAGGTACTCGTCGACCGTGGCGGCCTTGCTCTGCACCATGCGCGTACGGTAGCCGCTCGTGGAGGTCCTGACCCGAGCCGAATGGCATGAGCTGCGCGACCGGCACGTCGCGCGCATGAGGCGCTTCACCGGCCCGCACCTGGAGCGGAAGGCCGGCAAGGAGAAGCACCCCGTCATGGACTTCCTCTTCACCTATTACAGCCATCGGCCCGTGCGGCTCGAACGGTGGCATCCGGGGCCGGGGATCGTCCTGGAGGACGCCGGCGAGTACCTGGAGTTCCCGCACTACCGGGCCACGAGCGGCGGCGTGACGCTCGACGTCGGCAGTTTCGCCGCTCAGCGGGCCAAGACCATCGACTTCGTGCGCGAGCTGCTCACGGCGACGATGCGGCGACCGGCGCGGCTGGGGTGCTTCGGGCTGCACGAGTGGGCCATGGTCTACCGGCAGCAGCCCGAGGAGGTGCGGCACAACGCGTGGCCGTTGCGCCTGGGCAGCGACGGCACCGACCAGGTGGTCGAGGCCAGCAAGATCCAGTGCGGGCACTTCGACGCCTTCCGGTTCTTCACCGGGCCCGCGCGGCCGCTCAACACCCTGCTGCCCACCCGTGAGGGGCAGGTCGAGAACGAGCAGCCGGGCTGCCTGCACGCCAACATGGACCTGTTCAAGTGGTCCTACAAGCTGGAGCCCGCGACACCGTCCGACCTGGTCGCCGACTGCTTCGAGCTGGCCGTCGACGTGCGGGAGCTCGACATGCGGGCCTCGCCCTACGACCTGGCGGGACTCGGGTACGAGCCGGTCAGGATCGAGACGCCGGAGGGCCGCGCGGAGTACGTGCGCAGGCAGGCGGAGTTCGCCGCGAGGTCGCAACCGCTGCGGGAACGACTCGTCACCGTGTGCCAGTCGGTACTGGGAGTGACTTCACATCGCTGACCGTTCTCTCCTGTTAGCGTGGCTGCCGGTCGTCGGGGGCCGCTGAGTAGTTGTGAGAGGGATCGATGTCTCGACACCGCTCGCTGCGCGCGAAGGTGCGGCGCGGGATCGCCAAGTGGCCCGTCGCCATCGTGGCCGTCGTCGTGCTGATCGCGCTCGGCTGGGGCGCCTGGTCGTGGATCGGCGGCGTGCTCGACAAGCGAGCGCAGGCGCAGGCCCAGGACTGCAACGAGGGTGACGCGGTGCTGCGGGTGTCCGCGACACCGAGCGTGGCCGAGGCCGTCGCGGAGGTCGCGCGGGCCTGGAGCGCCACGCGGCCCGTCGTCTACGACCACTGCATCGCGGTCGAGGTCACCTCCGCCGACTCCTCCGCCGTGCTCGACGGTCTGACCGGGACCTGGGACGCCGAGAAGCTCGGCCAGCGACCGCACGCCTGGGTGCCGGACTCGATGTTGTGGGCGAACCGGTTGTCCGCGCTCAACGCCAAGCTGGTCGGTGGCACGCCGAAGTCCATCGGCACGTCGCCGGTGCTGCTCGCCGCACCCGAGGCGGGTGCGCCAGTGCTGAAGGACTTCCGCTGGACGGACATGCCCGAGGTCACCGACTGGCAGAGGTTCGGCCCGAACTGGGGCCGGTTCAGCGTCGCCATGCCCGACCCGGCCGCGAACACGGCCTCCGCGCTCGCGATCCAGTCCGCACTGGCCGGCGGCAAGGGCCCGGTCACCGCGGACACGCTGAACTCCGACGCCGCCAAGGCGACCCTGACCAAGCTCGCGGCCACCGTGCCACCCGAGGTGCCCACCACGACGCGCGAGGCGTTGCGGCGGCTCGGGGACAGCGCGACGGTGAACGCGGCGGGCTTCAGCGTGACGCCGGTGTCCGAAGTGGACCTCTACAAGCACAACACCGGCAAGGAGGCACCGTCCAAACCGCTCGTCGGCGTGCTGCCGGTCGGTCCGACGCCGGTGGCGGACTTCCCGTACGTGGCGCTGTCCGGCCCCGAGGTCGGTGAGGCGGAGGAACGCGCGGCGCAGGCGTTCCGCGAGTTCATGACCGAGCCAGACCAGCAGAAGATCTTGGCGCACGGCGGTTTGCGTGTCGAGTCCACTCAGGACCGACCGTCCCCCTCTCCTGGTGTGTCGTGGGCGGCGGTGACCGAGAACCTGGTCGCCGCTGACGCGACGACCACGCAGCAGCTGTCGGCGGCGTGGGCGTCGGCGGACCGCGGCGGCCAGGTCGTGACCGTGCTCGCGGACGTGTCCACCTCGATGAAACCGAGGCTGGACAAGGTGAAGGCCGCCCTGCGCGGGCAGGTGGACAGGTCGGTGTCCGGGTCGTTCGGGTTGTGGGAGTTCGCGCGGTCCGTCGACGGCGCCAAGCCCTACAAGCAGCTCGTGGGCACCGGTCCGGTCGTGGAGAAGCGCGAGGCGTTGCGCAGGGCGATCGACGGGCTCAAGACTGTCGACGGCTCCCAGCTCTACACCGCGCTGGGGGCCTGTTACGAGGCGGCGCACGACGGTTTCGTGGCCGGGCGGGTCAACCGGGTCGTGGTCGTCACCGACGGCACCTCGGACGGCGGCATCGACCTGGCGGCGTTGAAGTCCCGACTCAAGGGCAAGGACCTGCCGGTCAGCTTCATCGCGATCGGCGGTGAGGTGGACAAGGCGGCACTGACCGACATCGCGGAGAGCACCGGGGGCAGCGTGTCCGTGGTGGAGGACGAGAACGGTGTGGAGGCCGCGCTCGGGCAGGTGCTGTCGACCACCGCCTGAGTGGTTGGTTCGGGTTGTGGATGAGGGCGTCGGGGCTGGCGTGGGCGTCAGGGCGGGTCGTGGACGAGGGCATCGGGGCGGGCGCGGGCGGGCGCGGACGGGGGCGTCGGGGTGGACGCGGGCGTCGGTCCAGGTTGTGGGCAAGAGCGTTGGTCCGGGTCGTGGATGAGGGTGTCGGGGCTGGCGCGGACGGGGACGTCGGCGCGCACGTCGGTCCAGGTCGTGGACAAGCGCGTTGGGGCGGGTCGCGGGCAAGGGCATCGCGGTAGTGCGGACAGGAACGTCGGTCCAGGTCGTGGACGAGGGCATCGGAGTGGCGCGAGCGACGGTGGTCGTCGCGCGGTTGGGTGCGGTGGCGGCTTGCCACGCGGGCCCGGCGAGGCCGGGATTCGGCGTCGGGATGGGCGCGGGCGACGGTGAGTCGTTGCGTGGTTCGGGTGCGGTGGCCAGGTGGTGCGGGGTTGCGTGCGGTGGCGGGTTGCCCGCAGGTCCGGCGAGAGCCGGGGTTCAGCGTCCGGGTGGATGCGGGCGACGGTGAGTCGTTGCGCGGTTCGGGTGCGGTGGCGGGTTGCTGCGCAGGTCCGGCGGGGCCGGGGTTGGGTGTCGGGCTGGGTGCGGTGGCGGGTTGCCGCGCGGGCTTGGCGGGGCCGGGGTTCAGCGCCGGAGCCGGAGTTTGGCGGCGAGGCGGCTTGGCAGGCGCGGCGAACAGCGCCTGAGTGGTCAGGCCAGGACGTTGAAGACGGCCTCCGCGCGGTTCCGTTCGGCGGTCAGCTGCCACGCCGTCTCGGCGATGTCGTCGGGGTTCAGCGTGGGGATCTCGCCGTACTGGCCGGGGTTTGCGGTGATCATGCGGTGGATGTCGCCGCGCTCGATCAGACCGCCGATGGTGAGCGTGCCCGCGTAGATGCCTTTGTCGGCCAGTGCCGCGTTGAGCGTCACCGCGTAGTTGCGCAGGGCTGCGGCGTTGATCGTGAGCGCGCCTAAGCCGGGCATGGGCACGACTGAGCTGAGGCCGCCTGCGAACAGCAGCGCTCCGCTGCCGCGGTCGAGCATGCCCGGCAGGACGTGGCCCACGACGTCGAGGGCCGGGTACAGCCAGGTCAGCGCCTTCTGGGCGTCCGCGGCGGTGATCTCGGTGATCGGCTTCATCGGCAGGTCTGGGTCGGCCGCGCCAGGGCCGTAGTAGAGCACCTCGACCTCGCCACCGATGCGGTCCAGGGTGGACAGGAGCTGGTCGCGGTCGCGCACGTCGGCGGTGAACGCCTCTGCCTTCACGCCGGCCTGCGCCAGCTCGGCGAGGTAGCGGCTGTGCCGGGTGTCGGTGCGGGACACCAGGGCCACGTCGTGGCCCTCTCGTCCAAACCGGTGCGCGATGGACATGCCGAGACCGGGGCCGACGCCGATGACTGCTGCGAGGGACATGAGCTGCACCTTCCGGCTAATTCGAGGGTGTCCTCGACTTGTGGGAGTGACGGTATCACAGAAGTCGAGGGGAGGCTCGACTTAGGGGGCGTTTGTAAAATGCCGCCATGGCAACCAGGCCCCTGCGCGCGGACGCCGCCCGCAACCGCGCCAAGCTGCTCGCGGCGGCCGTCGACGTGTTCGGTGAGCAAGGGCTCGACGCGGCGCTGGAGCACATCGCCCGCAGGGCCCAGGTCAGCATCGGCACCCTCTACGCGCACTTCCCCACGCGCCAGGTGCTCATCGACTCGATCTTCCCGAGCCGGCTGGCGGTGCTCGACGACATCGGTGCGGCCGCGCTGGCCGCGCCTGACCCGTGGCGGGGTTTCGCGGACTTCGTCGAGGGCACGGTGGCGTTGCAGGCGCAGGACCATGGGCTGAACGACGCGATCGCCCGGCGGCTGGTGCCGTCCGAGGAGGCCACCAGCGCGTGCGGGCGCGGCATGGGGCACGCGGAGCGGATCATCCAGCGCGCCAAGGACGCCGGGGTGTTGCGCGCGGACTTCGAGCTCGCGGACCTCGTGACGCTGACGTGGGCGATGTCGCAGGTGATCAGGGAGTCGGTCGACACCGAACCGGACCGGTGGCGGCGGTTCCTGCGGTTCTACCTCGACGGGCTGCGCACGGCCGGGTGAACCGCGCCACCGGGGACACCGGTGGCGCGGCCGGTGCGGTCACGCGACGTTGAAGCGGTCCGGGTCGGGGCCGGTGCGGGTGCCGTTGTCGAGCTCGGCGATCACGGTCATGTCGTCCTGGGCCAGCTCGAAGTCGAAGATGTCGATGTTCTCCCTGATCCGGTAGGGCGTGACGGACTTGGGGATCGCGACGTTGCCGAGCTGGACGTGCCAGCGCAGCACGATCTGGGCCGGGGTCTTCGCGTACTTCTCGGCCAGGCCGGTGATCTCCGGGCGGCCCAGCAGCGCGCCCTGGGCGAGCGGTGACCAGGCCTCGGTGACGATGCGGTGGGTCACGTGGACCTTGCGCATCTCCTCCTGCTGCAGCAACGGGTGCAGCTCGATCTGGTTCACCGCCGGGGTGGTCGGGAACTCGTCGAAGAGGCGCTGCAGGTGGCGGGTGTGGAAGTTGGAGACGCCGATGGCCCGCACCCGGCCGTCGGCGTAGAGCTGCTCCAGCGCGCGCCACGTCTCCGGGTACAGCTCGCGCCGCGGGGTCGGCCAGTGGATGAGGTAGAGGTCCAGCACGTCGCGCCGCAGGCGGCGCGTGCTCGCGTCGAACGCGCGCAACGTCGAGTCGTAGCCCTGGTCGGAGTTCCACAGCTTGGTCGTGACGAACAGGTCCGGCACGCCCGCGATCGCGTCGCCGACACCGGACTCGTTGCGGTAGGCGGCGGCCGTGTCGATGCTGCGGTAGCCGGTCTCGATGGCGGTCGTGACCGCACCGGCCACCTGGTCCTCCGGCACCTGGAAGACGCCGAAGCCGAGTTGGGGGATCCGTACTCCGTTGTTCAGCGAGATCAGCGGAACCATGCGGGTAGCTTCGCACCGTTGTAGAGCCGGTGCATCGCCTCGATCGCGGCCACGACCTCGCGGCGCAGCTCGTCGGGTGCCACGACCTCCACGTCGGGGCCGAACTTGAGCAGGTCGGGCAGGGCGTGCCGGAGCGACTCGGTCGGGAAGCCGAACTCCTCCCCCGGCTGCGGTGCGAGCTGTGCGACGACCCGGGCCTGGTGGCCGCTGAGCAGGTACCGCGCCTTGTCGAGACCGGCACTGGTCATGCGCACGGTGACGCGTTCGCCGTACATGCGGGCCTCGAACTCCTCGGACCACCCGGCCCAGAAGGCGGCGAGGTCGAAGTCGTCCGGCCGATCGAACGTCTCGTCCAGGACCTCCAGCTCCAGCACCCGCGACACCCGGTAGGTGCGCAGGCTGCCGATGAAGTACCAGGTGCCCGCCTTGAGGACGAGACCGAGCGGGTCGACCTCGCGGGTGACGGTCTGCTGCCCCCACCGCCGGTAGGTCATGCGGACGCGGCGCTGCTCCCAGACGGCGTCGGCGATGGTGGCGAGGTGCGCGGTCGGTTCGTCGCCGCGGAACCACGTCGGGGTGTCCAGGTGGAACCGCTGCCGGATCTGCTCGGCCCTGGCGCGCAGCTCGGTGGGCAGCGCGGCGAGGAGCTTGAGCTGGGCCGCGGCGGCGAACTCCTGGAGGCCCAGCTCCTGGGCGGGACCGGGCAGGCCGGTGAGGAACAGCGACCGCGCCTCGCCGGAGGTCAGTCCCGTGAGCCGGGTGCGGTAGCCGTCGACGAGCCGGTAGCCGCCGGCCGGGCCGCGGTCGGCGTAGATGGGGACGCCGGCGGCGCCGAGGGCCTCGACGTCGCGGTAGATGGTCCGGGGCGAGACCTCCAGCCGGGCCGCCAGCTCGTCGGCGGTCATCCGGCCGCGGGACTGGAGCAGCAGGAGCACCTGGATGAGCCGGCTCGACTTCATGCCACAAACCTGACATGAACTGTCAGGTTCTGCCAGCAGGGTGGGGTCCATGAAGGCAACCGGAACCATCGAAGTGAAGAGCTGGGACGAGAAGACCTGGGACGGCCGGTCCTACCGGGACGTCGAGGGCCGCAAGCTCACCGAGGCGCACGTCCAGTTCGGGTACGCGGGCGACATCAGCGGTACGGGCAGCTGCCGGTACCTCATGTACTACGGCGACGACGTGGCGTGGACGACCGCGATCGAGGAGGTCACCACGGACGAGGGCACGCTGGTGCTGCGGCACGTCGGCGCCTACCGGTCCGCTGTGGAGGGGTCGATCGAGGTCGTCGACGGCACCGGGCGGTTCCTCGGCGCGAAAGGTGCGGTGACCGTGGACTGGGCGGAGGATGGCAGCGGCACCTACGCGCTGGAGTACGAGGTCTGAGCCCATGACCAACGCCCCCGTCTACGACGCCGCCCAGCAGCGCATCACCGAGCTGGTGCGCGGCCGGGACCCGCAGACGCCCGTCGCGGCGACTCCCGGCTGGTCGGTCAAGGACGTGGTGGCGCACCTGGCCGGCGGTCTGCGCGACTTCGCGGACCGCCGGTTCGACGGTGTCGAGTCCGGCGAGTGGGGTGAACGGCAGGTGCGCGACCGCCGCGGCAACTCGCTCGACGACGCCTTCGCCGAGTGGGACGCGAACCGGGAGCTGGCCGCTCCGCTCTTCGACACGCCCATGGGCTCGGTGCTGATCGCCGAGGTCGTGGCGCACGAACACGACCTGCGCGCCGCGCTGGGCGTGCCCGGCGACCGGGACCCGCAGGTGGTGCGTGCGGCGTTGACCCGGCCGTTGCAGCAGCTCGACCAGCGGATGCGGGAGAACGACGTGCCCGCGCTGCGGGTGGTGCTGGAGCACGGCGACCGCGTGCTCGGGCACGGCGAGCCGGAGGGGACGCTGCGCACGACGTCGTTCGAGCTGATGCGGGCCGTCGGCGGGCGGCGGTCGGTGGACCAGATCAGGGCGATGGACTGGGACGGTGACCCGGACACGTGGATCTCGTCGCTGGCGTTGTCCGGAAGGCACCGCGCGGAGCCGTTCGAGGAGTAGGTTCCCGGCGTGACCGACTGGCTGGCAGACACCCGCGAGTCCTACGACACGGTCGCCGCCAGTTACGCCGACTACACGCGCGGCCTGCTGGACGGGATGCCGCACCTGCGGGCGGCGTTGCGGCTGTTCGCCGAGGAGGTGGACGGTCCCGTCGCCGACGTCGGCTGCGGTCCCGGCGACGTCACGGCGCTGCTGCACGGGCTCGGCGCGGACGCGTTCGGGATCGACCTCTCCCCCGCCATGGTCGCGCTCGCCCGGCGGAACCACCCCGGGCTGCGGTTCGAGGTCGGGTCGATGACCGACCCGCTCGGCGACCGGGTCGGCGGGGTGCTGGCCTGGTGGTCGCTGATCCACGTGCCGGACGAGCTGGTCCCGGTGGTGCTCGGGCACTTCCGGGACGCGCTGCGGCCGGGCGGGCTGCTGCAGCTGGGTTTCCACGTCGGCGACCGCACGAACCTGAAGACGCGGGGCTACGGCGGGCACCCGATGCGCGTGCACGTCCACCTGCGCCGGCCGGAGCGGGTGGCGGCGTGGCTGCGGAACGCCGGGTTCGCGATCGAGGCGCAGTGGCTGCTCGGCGAGGACGGCGCGGTGCTGTTCGCCCGGCGCGGGTGAGACCATTCCACCGTGGCAGAGGAACAGACGTGCCAGCGGTGCGGTGAGGCCGTGGAGCTGGCCCCGGAGGACTTCGAGCTGTTCGAGCGGATGCACCCGGACTGCTTCCACTTCGCGTTCGAGCACGACCTCACCAGGCCGGGCATCACCGAGCAGGAGAACTGCGGCGACGAGACCTGTCCGGTCGGAGCATGAGAGGAGGGGCGCACCCCTGGGTGCGCCCCTCCTCCGCGGTGTGGATCAGCTGCTGTAGGCCTCGAGGGGCGGGCAGGAGCAGACCAGGTTGCGGTCACCCTTCGCGCCGTCGATGCGGCGGACCGGCGGCCAGATCTTCGGAGCACCGGTACCGGCCGGGTACACGGCCTCCTCGCGGGTGTACGGGTGGTCCCACTCGCCGACGGTCACGCAGGCCGCGGTGTGCGGTGCGTTGCGCAGCGGGTTGTCCTCGACGGGCCACTCGCCGGCGCCGACGCGGTCGATCTCGCGCTTGATGGCGATCATGGCGTCGATGAACCGGTCGATCTCGGCCAGGTCCTCGGACTCGGTGGGCTCGACCATCAGGGTGCCGGCGACCGGGAACGACATGGTCGGGGCGTGCAGGCCGTAGTCGGCCAGGCGCTTCGCCACGTCGTCGACCGTCACGCCGGTGGCCTTGGTGATCGGGCGCAGGTCGAGGATGCACTCGTGGGCCACGAAGCCGCCCTCGCCGGTGTAGAGGACCGGGTAGTGCTCGTCCAGGCGGCGCGCCACGTAGTTCGCCGCGGCCACGGCGGTCAGGGTCGCGCGGCGCAGGCCGTCGCCGCCCATCATGCGCACGTACGCCCACGAGATCGGCAGGATCGACGCGGAACCCCACGGGGCCGCGGAGATCGGGCCCACGCCCGTCTCGGGGCCCGCGGTGGGCTGCAGCGGGTGGTTCGGCAGGAACGGGGCGAGGTGGGACTTCACGCCGATCGGGCCGACGCCGGGGCCGCCGCCGCCGTGCGGGATGCAGAACGTCTTGTGCAGGTTCAGGTGCGAGACGTCCGAGCCGAACTTGCCGTAGCGGGCCAGGCCGATCAGCGCGTTGAGGTTCGCGCCGTCGACGTACACCTGGCCGCCCGCGTCGTGGACCAGGCCGCAGACCTCGCGGACGGTGTCCTCGTACACGCCGTGGGTCGACGGGTAGGTGATCATGATCGCGGCCAGGTCGTCGGCGTGCTCGGCGACCGTGGTGCGCAGGTGGCCCATGTCGATGTTGCCCTTGTCGTCGCACTTCACGACGACGACGCGCATGCCGGCCATGACGGCGGACGCGGCGTTCGTGCCGTGCGCGGACGACGGGATCAGGCAGACGTCACGGGCGGAGTTGCCGTTGGCGCGGTGGTAGGCGCGGATCGCGAGCAGGCCGGCGAACTCGCCCTGCGAGCCGGCGTTCGGCTGCAGCGACACGGCGTCGTAGCCGGTGACCTCGGCCAGCCACGCCTCCAGGTCCGACACGATCGTCAGCAGGCCCTTCGCGTCCTCGACCGGCGCGAACGGGTGCAGCGTCGAGAACTCGGGCCAGGTGATGGACTCCATCTCCGCGGTCGCGTTCAGCTTCATCGTGCAGGAGCCGAGCGGGATCATGCTGCGGTCCAGCGCGACGTCCTTGTCGGACAGTGCGCGCAGGTAGCGCAGCAGCGCGGTCTCGGAGCGGTGCGCGTGGAACACCGGGTGGGTCAGGTAGTCCGAGGTGCGGCGCAGGTCCGACGGGATGCCGTCGGCGGTGTCGGTGTCGATCGCGTCCACATCGGACCCGGTCACGCCGAACGCCTCCCACACGGCGACGACGTGCGCGCGCGTGGTCTTCTCGTCGCAAGCGACCGCCACGACGTCGGCGTCCACGAGGCGCAGGTTGATGCCGAGCTCGCGGGCCTTGGCGACGACCTCGGCGGCACGGCCCTCGACGCGCACCTGCACGGTGTCGAAGAACTCGCCGTGCACGACGTCGAGACCGGCCTCGCACAGGCCCGTCGCGAGGACGGTGGCCAGGCGGTGCACACGGGTCGCGATGGCGCGCAGGCCCTCGGGGCCGTGGTAGACCGCGTACATCGACGCGATCACGGCGAGCAGCACCTGCGCGGTGCAGATGTTCGAGGTCGCCTTCTCGCGGCGGATGTGCTGCTCGCGGGTCTGCAGCGCCAGGCGGTAGGCCAGCGAGCCGTCAGCGTCGACGGAGACGCCGACGAGGCGGCCGGGCAGCTGGCGCTCCAAGCCGGAGCGGACGGCCATGTAGCCGGCGTGCGGGCCGCCGAAGCCGATCGGCACGCCGAAGCGCTGGGTGGTGCCGACGACGACGTCCGCGCCGATCTCACCGGGCGGGCGCAGCAGCGTCAGCGCCAGCAGGTCGGCGACGACGACGGCCTGCGCGCCGGCGGCGTGGATCTCCTCCACCAGCGCGGCCTGGTCGCGGACCACACCGGACGCACCGGGGTAGGACAGCAGCACGCCGAAGAAGTCACCGCCCAGGCCCAGGCCCTCGATGCCCTGCGACAGGTCGGCGACGACGACCTCGATGCCCAGCGGCTCGGCGCGGGTCTCGATCACGGCCAGCGTCTGCGGCAGCGTGTCGGCGTCCACGACGAACTTGTTCGACTTCGCCCTGCCCGCGCGGCGCACCAGGGTCATGGCCTCGGCGGCGGCGGTCGACTCGTCCAGCATGGACGCGTTGGCCATCGGCAGGCCGGTCAGGTCGCCGACCATCGTCTGGAAGTTCAGCAGCGCCTCCAGGCGGCCCTGCGAGATCTCCGGCTGGTACGGCGTGTACGCGGTGTACCAGGCGGGCGACTCCAGGACGTTGCGCAGGATCACGCCCGGCGTCACGGTGTCGTAGTAGCCCAGGCCGATCATCTGGGTCATCGGCCGGTTCTGGGAGGCGAGCGCGCGCAGCTCGGCCAGCGCCTCGGTCTCCGTGGCGGGCGCCGGCAGGTCCAGCACCAGGTCGCGCTCGTGGATGGACGAGGGCACCGCGTGCTGCGCCAGCTCCTCCAGCGATCCGACACCGATCACGTCGAGGATGCGGGCGAGCTCGGCGGGGCGCGGGCCGACGTGCCGGTCCGCGAACGGGGTGCCGTGCTCGAGAGCGGCGAGCGGAATGCGGTCCTGCGTCATCTAACGCCTCCGGGGGGCTGCGGGCACACGTGTCCTGGTGCCCTCCCCGCTCTGTCCGTACCCGGCATCGGGCGCCTGAGAGGTTCACCCGCCACGAGAGCGGGCTTTCACCGTCGGCGGGATCTCGAGAGATCCGCTTTCCAGAGGCGTCTCGCTCACGCGGTCCTGGGTGCCTGAGAGGTTCCCGGGGAGGAACTTGCTCCTTCGGCGCCGGGTGCAGCACCCGGTCTCTCCCGCCTGAGTTCAGCGACTACCCGTGAAGAGTACCCGCAGGCAGGCCCGCCAGTCCCCACCGACGCGACCTACGTCTCAGCGACGGGACCGGCTGAGCCGGCGACAGCGGGTCAGCCGGTGGCGCGCTCCCGGCGGCGGCGGGTCAGCTCGTCCTCGGTCATCGGCGCGATCTCCACGCCGTCCGCACGTTCGGCCGGGAACTCGTGGATGGTCCCGCTGATCTCCCGCATCGCACCGCTCACCGCGATGCCGAACACGCCCTGCCCGCCCTGGAGCAGGTCGACGACCTCCTCGGGGGAGGTGCACTCGTAGACGGTCGTGCCGTCGGAGAAGAGCGTGATCCGCGCCAGGTCCTGCACGCCGCGGCGGCGCAGGTGGTCGACGGCGACCCTGATGTTCTGCAGCGAGACCCCGGTGTCCAGCAGCCGCTTCACGACCTTCAGGACGAGGATGTCCTTGAAGGAGTAGAGCCGCTGGCTGCCGGAGCCGTGCGCCATCCGCACCGTCGGCGCGACCAGGCCGGTCCTGGCCCAGTAGTCGAGCTGCCGGTAGGTGATCCCGGCGATCTGGCACGCCGCGGGTCCCCGGTAGCCGACGAGTTCGTCCGGCAGCGAGGAGTCCGGGAACAGCTCACCCTGCTGCCCGGATTCGGCCCGCAAGGGCGCTTCCTCGACCACGCCTGCCTCCCCTCGCCAACGGCCACGAAAGTCGGGGCCGTCAAGCCGCCTGGTCCACTCGCGCAGACCGGCGACGTCCACTCGAGTTCGACGGTAAGACCGCTCCGAGGGCAGGTCAACGCGACGCGCGGGGAGTGTTGGCCCCCAACCTGAGGCGGGGGTCCGCACCGTCACCCGAACTAGGACGTTCAGGTGACGTTTAGTGATTGTTTAGCGGCCATGATGTGCGGAAAGTAGTCCGATCGAGGGACACCCCACCGATCGGCGCCGGGTCCGAACAAGACGGTCAGCGACAGTCGGGGGAACTCAGGTGTCGGCGCCCCGGAAGTCCTCGGGGGACACGGAGTCGAGGAACTCGCGGAACTTCTCGACCTCGTCCTCCTGCTCGTCCGGGATGATCAGACCGGCCTCCGCCAGCACGGACTCCTCCGCGTGGATCGGCACGCCGACGCGCAGTGCGAGGGCCACCGAGTCGGACGGGCGGGCGGACACGCGCACGTCGCCGTCGAACACGAGCTCGGCGAAGAACGTGCCCTCCTGCAGGTCGGTGATCCGCACCTGTTCGAGGTTGCGGCCCAGCGCCCCGATGACGTCCTTGAGCAGGTCGTGGGTGAGCGGGCGGGCCGGTCGCACACCCTGCTGCTCCAGCGCGATCGCGGTGGCCTCGACCGAGCCGATCCAGATCGGCAGGTACCGCTCACCCTCGGTTTCGCGCAGCAGGAGGATCGGCTGGTTCTGGGGCAGCTCCACCCGGACGCCCACGACACGCATCTCGCTCATCGGGTCTCGCCTCCCTCTGACTCGTTGGGGAGTACCCGGAACGTCTCCGAGCATCCCCCGGCACACGCGTTCGACGCTACCCGCCAAGCGGGCCGTGTGCTCAATCGTTGCGGGCAGAACGTGATCAAGACGATGGCCGCTCGAACCCGCTCTTCCCCGCACCGGGTACAACGAGCGGAAGAGGCCGGCCGATTCCCGGAAAGCACGGCGAACCGGGAGGAGTTCCGCGCAACGGCGGTCAGCGCACGAGTGCGTTCGGGCTCGACGCAGGAAAACTCCCGCGGAGCGCGGCGAACTGCTCAATGGCGCAAAACAGTGGAGAAGACGGCAGCAGCACTGCACGGTGGAACTCGGGGCGGAGCTGCGTGAGCACCGCCCCGACGCTCGTCATCCCGCAGACCCGGGACCGGCAGGCCCCGGACCGTCAGGCTCCTGCGGAGCCGGGACCGGTCAGGAAGACCAGGCGGAACTTGCCGATCTGGACCTCGTCGCCGTTCGCGAGGACGGCCTGGTCGACCGGCTCGCGGTTGACGTAGGTGCCGTTGAGGCTGCCCACGTCGATCACGACGAACTCGCCGCCCTCCCGGCGGAACTCGGCGTGGCGGCGCGAGACCGTCACGTCGTCGAGGAAGATGTCGCTGTCGGGGTGGCGCCCCGCGCTCGTCGTGTCGCGGTCCAGCAGGAACCGCGAACCGGCGTTCGGGCCGCGCTTCACCACGAGCAGCGCGGAACCGGCGGGAAGGGCGTCGACACCGGCAACGGCCGGCTCCTGTGCGGGCGCCTCGGCGCCGCCTTCCATCTCCTGGAGGAAGTCCGCCCGGAAGACGGAGGTCCGCTCCGGGGACTGCTCCGGCGGAACGCCTGGGCCGTCGTTCGTGCTCACCTGAGCTCTCCTCCTGCTGCTGGGTCCGTCGTTTCCGGTAAAACCTATCGCGTTCGAGTCGCCCCCCGAGGAGCGGCTCCCCTTCCGGCCGAAGATCCGGCGAAAGATCGACGTCACTCCTTCTCCACCAACGCCTTGTACCCGTCGGCGTCCAAGAGCCCCTCGACCGCCTCGGGGTCGTTCAGGCGGAGCTCGACCATCCAGCCCTCGCCGTACGGGTCGGAGTTGATGGACTCCGGCGACTGCACCAGGGCGTCGTTGATCGCGACGACCTCACCGTCGAGCGGCGAGTAGAGGTCCGACACGCTCTTGGTGGACTCGACCTCGCCGAACGTGTCGCCGGCCGAGACGGTGTGACCGACCTCGGGCAACTGGACGAAGACCACGTCACCGAGTTGTTCCTGGGCGTAGTCGGTGATGCCGACGCGCACGGTGTTCTCACCTGTTGTGGCGACCCACTCGTGTTCCTCGGTGTAACGAAGCTCCTCGGGAATCAACTGACTGCGCTCCTCGTGCCGAACCTGTATGGGGTGATCTTTTCACGCGGCCTTTCCGGGAGTGACCCGCAGGGCCGAGAAGAACTGGTAGACGTACAAAAGCGCCGACCACAGGTACAGCGCTGCACCCCACGCGGTGAACGCGTAGGCGAACGGGAGTGCGAGCTGCGCCCACGCCGAGTCGCCCTGCGCGAGCAGCAGCAGGGGGAACGCGTACAGCAGGTTGAAGGTCGCGGCCTTGCCCAGGTAGGTGACCTCGAAGGGGCCCCAGCCGCGCTGCCGCAGGACCAGCAGGCAGATGCCGACGACGACCTCGCGCCCGACCAGCACGAGTGCGATCCACAGCGGCACGATGTCCCTGACCACGAACGCCAGCAGCGTGCAGAACACGTAGAGGCGGTCGGCGGCCGGGTCGAGCAGCGCGCCCAGCCGGCTCATCTGGTTCAGCCAGCGGGCGAGCTTGCCGTCCAGCCAGTCGGACAGGCCCGCGAAGACGAGGACGAGCAGCGCCCAGCCGTCGGCGCGGGGTCCGAGCAACAGGTACAGGAAGAGCGGAACACCGGCCAGCCGCAACACGCTGAGCAGGTTCGGAATCGTCAGCAGGCGATCAGCCGGGTCACGCACACCCGCACTCTAAACGAGTGGTCGCGCACGGGCTGCCGGATGGCGTCACGGCACGCGGTGCGGGTGGTCGCAGGAGCTGCGCGGCCGGTCGGGGGACGGGGCCCGGTGGGGTGGGGGGAGCTCAGGCCGTCCGGGTGAACGTCCAGCCGCGGCGCTGCATCTCGGCACCGGTGAGCGAGCACGGGCGACCGCGGTCGTCGCGGCCCACCCAGCGGGCGCGGAAACCCTCGAGCACGTACGCGTGGCCCCGGCTCCACACCACGCTGCACGGCGCGGTGGGCAGCTGCTCGGCCGGCTGCGGCTCGGTCTCCATGGCGGTTCTCATCTCAGTCCCTCCGTGACATCAGGGATGTCGGCCACCGGGGCTCCGGCGTTATCCCTGTGAACGAATTCTGGCTGACTGTGGTTCAGAACACGTGTCCGTTCCGGGTCCGGAGCGTTAACTGGATCAAATGCCGCGCCGAGCTGTTCGGGGCCGAAGCGCGGCGGATGGCCACGTCGTTGCTCGCGCAACCGTTCGTCGTGCGCCGATGACCACCCATCTCGTCAGTCCGATCGGCGCGGCCTAACGTGTCCGCGTGGACCAGGTGAAATTCGGGCCGGAGCTCCTCTCCCGGTTGCTCGACCACCTCGGCGCGCAGCTCGACGGCTGCCGCGGGGTGGGCCTGTCGGTGTGGCCCGACGGGGCAGTGCTGCGGGCGGTCGGCGTGGCGCAGGAACTGGACCGGGCGCAGGTGGAGGCCGGGGAGGGACCGCTCGTCGACGCCTCCCGCGACGAGCGGCAGGTGACCGCCGAGCTCGGCGGTCACCACGTGGTGGCGGTGCCGGGGAGCTGGGGTGACAGCGGACCGATAGTGCTGACGGTCTACCTGGACCACCCGGCTGGCATCGAGGACCTGAAGGTGGTCGAGGAGATCGAGCCGCTGCTCGCGACGGCGGCCGCGGTGGTGCAGTTCTGCGCCGGCGAGGTCCTGCGGGCCGACCAGATGGTGCGGATGGTGCAGCACCGGCGCTACATCGAGCAGGCCAAGGGGCTGCTGGTGGGTGCGCGGGGATGCCGGCCGGGCGAGGCGTTCGAGCTGCTCGTGCGGGCCAGCCAGCACGCGAACGTGAAGCTCCGCGACGTCGCGGCGGCCCTGGTGCTCGTGGTCGGCGGGGACCTGGAGGACACTGGTGAGGACGTCACGGTGCCGCCGCGGACCGCCTATGACACCGCTCGCGAACTTTGGGCGGAGTTGCAGGTTTGAGTCTTCGGCGACCGGGGTACGGAAGCGGCGACCTGTCCTGTCGAGCGACCTCTCCCGTACGGTGATGTCGCAGCGGTTGAGCCAGCAGCCGCGTGGTGGGGACCGCTGCTGTGGCGGCTCCCCGTGGTCCGAGTAGGGAGAAGATCGGTGACTGTGCAGGACCCGCAGACCATTGAGCTGTCGGCCCGGCAGCCGTCCGACGGCGTCACGGTGCTCGCCGTGTCCGGCGAGGTGGACATGGTGTCCGCGCCGACGCTGCGCGACGCCCTCGTGAACGGCCTCACCGACGGTGGCACCTTCGTGGTGGACATGACCGGCGTGACGTTCCTGGGTTCCGCCGGACTCGCCGTGCTCGTCGAGGCGGCGCGGCTGGCCCCCCAGCGCAACGCGACCCTGAAGGTCGTGGCGACCAAGCGCGCGGTGACGCGTCCGCTGGAGGCCACCGGGCTGGGCGAGGTGCTCGCCGTGCACGACTCGGTGGACGCCGCCCTGAGCTGAGACCACCTGACCTGGGACGAACCCGGCCCGGGACGACTACGACGACTGCGCGTGCCGGCCTGAGCCGAGACCCATCGGGCTCAGGGGGCTTGCGGGGCTTCCGGCACCACGGTGAGCCGGTTGCCCGCCGCGGCCAGCGCCGACGCGACCTCGGCCAGTGCGTGCGCGATGCCTTCGCGCCGCGGGCCGAGACCGCTCAGGTCGACGGTCAGCGGCACGGTGCCGCCGCGCGCGGCGGTGACCAGCCTCCGCCGCAACGACGGTCCCGCCTCGGCGGGCGCGTCGCCGCGGACCACCGCCACCACGCCCGAGGAGGTCTCGTAGGCATGCACGTGGCAGTCGGGTGCGGTGTCGTACGTCGCGGGCACGGGCGACCGGGTCCTGCGCAGCCGCACGGTGGTGCCGTTCGGCGAGCGGTGGATCTCGACGTCGTCCACGCTCTCCCGCATGAGCAGGAGTCCCCTGCCGCGCGTGGTGAGCGCGGGTGGTGGCACGCGCCACCGGCCGTGGTCGATGACGTCCACCACGGTCGTGCCGTCGCTCTCGATGCGGGCGCGCACCTCGACCGTGCCGTGCTCGGAACCGGGGTAGGCGTGCTCGACGGAGTTGTTGACCGCTTCGCTCACCGCGAGGACGAGGTCGTCGGCCTCGTCGTCGGTGAACCCGCCGCCTCGCAACCAGTCACGCAGCCGGTGCCGAACGGGCCCGACCTCGTGTGCGTCCGCGGGGAAGCGGAGGGCCAGGAAGTCCTCTCGCACCAGCACGACTCTCCTCCCCTTGATCTCCTGCCTCCAGCAGGTGATTTCCCTGGGCACGGGGTCAGTACACGTGTGAAATGAGATCGGTTCGGGTAAGGCAGTGACATGCCGGCCCAGAGAGCCTTCAGAGCAGAACGGACTACGAGGTGGGTGTGACGCAATTGTCAGGGGTCGAACTGCGGATGGCAGTGGACCCGACGCAGCTCTCCATCGCGCGCGCGGTAGCCGCGGACATCGCGATGCGGCAGGACTTCGACCTCGACGCGATCGAGGACCTCAAGCTCGCGGTCGACGAGACGTGCTCCACGTTGATCACGCTCGCCGCCGACGACGCGGTCCTGAGCTGCCACTTCGCGGTCGACGCCGCGGGTGCGGTCCGGGTGAGCGCGAAGGTGTCGGCCAAGGCGGCAGCGGGCCCGGACGAGGGCAGCTTCGGCTGGCGCGTGCTGACCGCGCTGGTGGACTCGGTGGAGACTTCCGTGAAGGACGACGCCGCCGAGACCGAGGGGTTCGTGGTCCACATCGACCTCGTGAAGTCCTCGGCAGGGGCGGTGGATGAGTGACCGGCTCCGAAGAGGCGACCGCCACGGCCTCGGAGACCGCTGAGAACGCGCAGGGCACGGCGGCCACGACCGAACCGGCCGAGGTCGCCGAGTCCTCGACCGGGTCGACGAGCGGCAAGGGTGGCGACTACGACCACCTGGCGCCGTTGTTCGCCGAGCTCGCCGCGACGCCCGCCGGCCCGAAGCGCGACACGTTGCGGGACCGGCTCGTCACCGAGCACCTCCCGGTCGCCCAGCACATCGCGCGCCGGTTCGGCCACCGCGGTGAGCCGCACGAGGACCTCGTGCAGGTGGCGACGGTCGGCCTGATCAACGCGGTCGACCGGTTCGACCCCGAGCGCGGCAGCGACTTCCTGTCGTTCGCGGTGCCCACGATCATGGGTGAGGTGCGGAAGTACTTCCGCGACTCGTCGTGGTCGGTGCGGATGCCGCGGCGGCTCAAGGAGCTGCACCTCGCGATCAACGCGGGCACCTCGCGGCTGTCGCAGTCGCTGGGTCGCGCGCCGACGCCGTCCGAGCTGGCCGAGCACCTGGGCCTGAGCCGCGAAGAGGTCCACGAGGGGCTGGCGGCCGGCAACGCCTACCAGAGCGCGTCCCTGGACGACATGCTGATGTCGGACGACTCGTCGATCTCCCTCGGGAACACGATCGGCGAGGAGGACCCGGAGATCGCGATGATCGAGCAGCGGGAGGCGTTGCACCCGCTGCTGCAGAAGCTGCCCGAGCGCGAGCGCAAGATCGTGATCATGCGGTTCTTCGGCAACATGACCCAGACGCAGATCGCGCAGAAGGTCGGCATCTCGCAGATGCACGTGTCGCGGCTGCTGGCGAAGACGCTGCGGCAGCTGCGCGACGTCCTGGAGGAATGACCGGTTACAGCTGTTGTTCCCACGGCCCCGCGTCCTCGTTCCGAAACGAGGGCGCGGGGTTTCGTCATCACTTGCCCCGGAAGACGCAAAGCAGACTTGCGGTCGCGGCGAAGCTAGGCGGCGCGGACACGGCGGCGGGCCGCCGAGATGATCTGACGGCGTTCGTCCTCGCCCATGCCACCCCACACGCCGTAGGGCTCCTGGGACTCGAGGGCGTGCGCACGGCACTGGGCGAGCACCGGGCAGTGCGAGCAGATGGCCTTGGCCTTCTCCTCACGCGCTGCCCTGGCGTACCCGCGCTCGTTGTCGGGGTGGAAGAAGATGGCGCTGTTCTGGCCGCGGCACAGCCCCTCCATCTGCCAGTCCCACACGTCGGTGACCGGTTTGGGCAGGCGGGTCGTGCAGGTCATCGCGACTCCCTAAGGCTGGGGCGGAAGAGTTGCGATCACTGCGTACCTCTGCTCGTGCGGCGGTAAACCTGTTCGGCCCAGGTCACAACCGCTCGGGGGCGGAAATTCCGAGCAGGTCGAGACCCAGGGTGAGCACGCGGCTCGTGAGGGCGAGCAGGTGCAGGCGCGAGTCCTGCAGCTCCTGCGTCTCCGCCTTCATGACCGAGCAGGTCTCGTAGAACGTGGACAGCGCCGTGGCCGTGTCGAACAGGTAGGCCGTCAGCTTGTGCGGCGCCAGGTCCTCGATGGCCGCCCTGACCGCCGTGGGCAGCTGCAACAGCTTCAGCGCCAGGTCGCGTTCGGCCTGTTCGGCGAGCGTGATGGCGGCGTCCTGCGGGGCCGTACGACCGACCTTGCGCGCGATGGAGTGCGTGCGCGCGTTGGCGTACTGCACGTACACGGACGTGTCGCCGGTCTTGGCCAGCATCTTCTCCCACGAGAAGACGTAGTCCTTCTCGCGGTCGTTGTGCAGGTCGGCGTACTTCACCGCGCCGATGCCGAGGACGCGGGCGAGCTCCTCGCGTTCCGCACCCTCCACTTCGGACGTCTCCGGGATGGCCTTCTCGGCGTGCTGCACGGCTTCGGTCAGCAGGTCGACGAGCTTGATCGTGCCGCCGGCGCGGGTGCGGATGGTCTTGCCGTCCTCGCCCAGGATCGTGCCGAACGGCGTGTGCACCGCCGTGTGCGCGTCGTCCAGCCACCCGGCCTGCCGGGACGTCGCGAAGATCATCTGGAAGTGCAGCGTCTGCGGCGCGCCGACGACGTAGATCAGCTGGTCGACCTCGCGCTCGCGCACCCAGTACCGCACGGTCGCGAAGTCGGTGGTCGCGTACCCGTACCCGCCGTCGCTCTTGCGCACGATCAACGGCTGCCGGTCGCCCTCGCGCCCCTTGAAGCCGGGCGGGAACACGCACAGCGCGCCGTCGGACTCCTCGACGAGCCCCTTCTGCCGCAGCTCGGTGATCGTGTCCGCGAGGAACGGGTTGTAGAAGCTCTCGCCGTAGGTGTCGGCGGCGGTGAGCTTGATGCCGAGCACGTCGTAGATGTGGTCGAAGTGCCGCTGTGACTCCGCGACGAGCTCCCGCCACAGCGTCAGCGTCGCCTCGTCCCCGCCTTGCAGCAGCACGACCCGCCGCCGCGACCGGTCGGCGAACGCCGGGTCGCTGTCGAACTTGACCCGCGCTGCCTGGTAGAAGCCGTTGAGGTCGCTGATCTCGAACTCGTCGTCGAACCCGAGGTCCACGAGGTGCTCGATCAGCATGCCGAACGGCGTGCCCCAGTCGCCCAGGTGGTTGTGCGGGATCACCTCGTGGCCCGCGAACGCCAGCAGCCGCGACAACGCGTCCCCGATGACGGTCGACCGGACGTGGCCGACGTGCATCTCCTTGGCCACGTTCGGGCTGCTGTAGTCGATCGCGATCCGCCGCGGCTCCTCCACGACCGGCACACCGAGCCGGTCGTCCCCCTTCAGACCCGCGACCTGCTGCTCCAGCCACCCGCGGGTGAGCCGCAGGTTGATGAACCCCGGCCCGGCGATCTCCGGCGTCTCCACGGCGTCGGCCGAGTCGAGGTGCTCGACGATCAGCTGCGCCACCTCGCGGGGGTTGCGGCCGACCTTCTTGGCGAGGCTCATGGCCACGTTGCACTGGTAGTCGGCACCGTCTCGGTTGGACGGTCGGATCAGCGCTTCCTCCGCGGTGATGTCCACGTCCAGGGCGGCGCGCAACGCCCGCGCCACCCGCTGGCCCAGCTCGAGCCCGACATCCCCACGCAGCACTGAACCCACCTCTCGACCGCGGCTTTGCCTCCCAGTATTTCACCCGCCGCAAACGAGAAGGGCACCGAGGCTTCCGGCTGCCCGCGCGTCACCACCGCCCGAGCAGCAGCGCCCCGCCCCCGACCAGCGCCGCCAGGCTCACCGCCCCGAACACCGTCACCCACCCGAGCGCCGGCACGCCGGTCAGCCACGCCAGCACGTCCGCGTCGGAACGCGGAGCCTGCCGCCGCCAGCGCTTGACCTGCAGCTCCCACACCGGGCGCACCCCGCCGAGCAGCAGGAACCACGCGAACACGTACGCGGCGGTGTCGCGCACCTCGGGTGAGGCGTAGAAGGAGATGAAGAAGAACGCGCCGCCGGTGACCACGACGGACAGCACGCCGAAGACGTTGCGGATCATGATGAGCATCGCCGCGAGGAACGCGATGGTGATCCAGAGCATCAGGCGGATCTGGTCGTTGGTGATGAGCAGGGCCGCGCCGAACCCGAGCAGGGACGGGGCGGTGTAGCCGGCCAGTGCGGTGAAGACCATGCCGGGGCCGCGGGGTTTGCCGCGGGAGACGGTGAGGCCGCTGGTGTCGGAGTGCAGCTTGATGCCGCTGAGGCGGCGGCCGGTGAGCACCGCGACCAGTGCGTGGCCGCCTTCGTGGGCGATGGTGATGACGTTGCGGGTGAGGCGCCAGACCGCGGACGGGGCCACGGCCAGGAACGCGGCCAGCGCGGTGCCCCACGTGATCAGGACCTCGTGCGTGAGCAGTTCGTCCGAGAGCATCGCGACATCGAAACAGACGCGCCGTGAGAGCCGCATGTGGGCTGCTCACGGCGCGTCGGCTCCGGACAGTGCGTGTGGGAGTCCGTCCGTCCGGATGGGAGCTGTGGCTAGTGCTTGATCCGGTCGGAGATCTTGTCGCGGTCCACGCGGTCGGTCTTCGGGTCCACCACGGCCTGCTCCTTCGTGATGGGCTCCTGCGTGCGCGGGCTGACGGCCGGGTCGACGGGCTCGATCCGGTGGTCGTCGCCGAGGTGGTCGTGCGCAACCGTGCCGGGGACGTGGTCGTGGCGGTTGTCGTGCGCCTCGCGCGGCTCCGGCAGCTCGGGCTCCTCCTCGATCAGCTTGCGGCGGGCGGGCATGACCGCGAGCAGCAGGCCGAACAGGGCGAGGCCGAGGTGCAGCCAGTTGTCGTTCGTGTTGAGCGCCAACGGGTTGCCGGCCGCGGACACGGGGTTCTGCGCGACGATCCCGGTGATCATCAGGCCCCACACGAACAGGGCGCCGTAACCGAGGAAGAGCAGCCACCCGTACAGCCGGGCGAGGCCGGAACCGAGTGCCATCACCAGGCCGAGCACGCCGACGACCACGTGCACCAGGTTGTGCAGCGCGTTCACGGAGAACCCGAGCACGAACGAGTGCGCGGTCCAGTCGCCGATCCCCGTGCGGGTGAAGCCCACGACGCCGAACACGATGAACGCGATGCCGGCGAGCGCCGCCAGCACCTGCACCGGTTGCAGACCGGCGACCTTGACAGTGACGCGGTGGGTCATGACGCCCTCCAGGCTCCGTACTTGGTCGCCGGAGAACTACCCCGCCATCACCTCGGCCAAACCGTGCGCGGCCACGCCGGGCACCCCGTTGCGCGGCACCACGACGTTGCGCTTGGCGACGTGCACGACGCGCGCACGCGCGGGGTTGACCAGCACGGTCGCCTCGGCGTCGAGGTCGGTGTGGACGCGGACCTCGACCTGCGAACCGCGTGCGGCGGCGTTGCGCAGCGCGGCGGCGAGGGTGTCGAGGTTCCACGGTTTGACGAGCCGGAACTGGAACTCGTCGACGTGCAGGACGGCCCACAGCTCGGTGCCGGTGGGAGGATCGGTCGGGTTCATGCGGCGGTCTCCTCGGTGGTGGGCCCCGCGTGACGCGGCTGAGGTGCAACGGCTCCGGTGCGCGCGGCGAGCAGCGCGTCCTGCCCGTCGATCGCCGCGTCGTCAACGTCGATGCCGACTCGCACGTACTCAAAGAGGACAGCACGGGTCGTCAGATACGGCCGGGCACCGCCTGCGGCTTGCGCCCGATGCCCGCGTACGCGCCGGGGACCACGCACGGCGCCTCGACCTCCAGCCCGTCCAGCAGCGCCTCGACCGGCTGCGGGTGGGAGACGACGAGGAAGCCGCCCGCGGGCAGCGCGTGCCGGTAGCGGCGGACGACCCGGCCGGGGCCGGTGGCGTCGTCGACGTAGCGCAGGACGTCCACCATCAGCACGGCGTAGGGCTCGCGCAGGTCCAGGTGGGACAGCACGCCGGGGTGCCGCAGCACCTGCTCCGGCCGGCGCAGGTCGGCCTGGATCGCGCACGCCCGCGGCTCGCCGCGCAGCAGGCCGCGGGCGAACGTGGCGGTCACCTGGTCGGAGTCGACGTAGACCACGCGGGCGTCGGGCAGCGTCTGGTGCGTCGCGCCGCACGTCGGGATGCCGGAGCCCAGGTCGAGGAACTGGCGGACGCCGGACTCCCAGCAGTGCCGGACGGCGTGGCGCAGGAAGAGCCGGTGGGCCCTGGTGACGAGCGGCAGCTCCGGGTCGATCCGGACCGCCTGCTTGGCGAACGCGCGGTCGGCGGCGTAGTTGTGCGCGCCACCCAGGTAGTAGTCGTGGATCCGCGCGGCGTTCGGCCGACGTACGTCGACCTCGTAACGCGCGAAGGCGGGGACCGCAGCCATTCGCAGAGCGTAACTGGCGCCTAGACCATTCGGGCGAAGTTTTCGAAGATTCTTTGGGTCCGTCTGACATTCACCCGGTTGACGGCGGGCCCGGTCCACCCCACGGAGACCGGGCCACGTAGCGCGCACGGGAATCGAACCCGTGTTTCCGGATTGAGAGTCCGACGTCCTGACCACTGGACGAACACGCCGAGGACGAGCATTAAAAGAAATGCTCGAAGGTAATTCATAGAAGGCGTTTCAGCTGCTCACAGCTTGGCCGGAGCTCCGGTCCATTCATCTGCTCGGATCATGCAACAATCATGACCGACCACCTGACGGCCCGCAAAGTAATTAATCGAGCCACGTCAGCGCGAGCCACAGCGCGGCCCGCGCGTCGGCTGACCCGAGGTCGCGGCCGAGCAGCCGTTCGACGTGGGCGATGCGGTGCCGGACGCTGTTGCGGTGCACGCCGAGCACCTCGGCGGTGCGGTCCCAGCTGCCGTGCCGGCCCAGCCAGGCCCTCAGCGTCTCGACCAGCTCCGGCCTTCCGAGCAGCGCCGCCAGCTCCCTGCGGGCGAACGCGGCCGCCACCGCCGGGTCCAGCAGGGACGTCAGATCGGACGCGGGCAGGGCGGGGGAACCGGTCGCCACTGCGCGTGCCAGCAGCCCCGAGGCCTCGGCCGCGGCGGCACCGAAGGCCGCGGCGGACGGCACTCCGGCGGGCACCGGCGAGGAGACGCCGACCGGACCGGACACCGCGAACCCGGCCGGCACCAGCGCGAGGAACCCGTCCCCGAGCTTCGACACCAGCGGCCCGTACCGCCGGGCCAGCACGTCGTGGTCCTCCCGCGACCGCCCCGCCACCACCCGGTGCGGGCCAGGCCCCAGCACGTCCTCCACGCCGGTGGCCTCCGCGCGCAGCAGGGCCGCCGCCGCGAGGCGCGCGATCCGCCCGCGCTCCCCCTCGACGTCGCGGCGCAGCAGCCCCAGCAACGCGAGCGCGACGGCGACGACGGCCCGTTCGGCCGGCGAGAGCGCGACCGGCCTGCGCACCACGAGCACCGCGGCCTCGACCGGGTCGAGCGTCACGTGGTCGTCACCCACCCTGGTGGAGGCAGAACGGGGGCCGGTGCCCGACGCGACCCGGTCCACGAGGGACGCCACGTCGTCCGGTGCGGTCGCGGGGTCCACCAGCTCGGCGCGGCACCCCAGCACGGTGGCGAGCACGGCCAGCACCGACTCCACCGGCCGCACGCGGGTCGCGGCACGGGTGAGCGCGCGCTGGCCCTCGGCCAGCATCCGCTGCTCCCGCACGGTGATCTCCGCGAGCAACGCGCCCAGCGCCCGCGACACGGCCAGGAACGGCGTCGACGGCGGCACGGCCAGCAGCGGCATCCCCTGGTCCGCACAGGCTCGCACCAGCGACGGCGGCACCGCCGGGAACTCCGGTTCGACGCCGAACCCGATCGCGGTGACACCGGAGGACACCAGCCCGGCCACGTAGGCGGGCACGTCGCCCGGGAACCGCACCCCGGCGGTGAGCAGCAGCTCCTCGCCGACCAGGTACGGCGCCGGGTCGGCCAGCTCGGACACGTGCGCCCAGCGGACCGGCCGGTCCAGCCCGGACGATCCGCACAGGACGGTCAGCCCGAGCTCGGCACGCGCCACGAGCGCCCGCAACGGGACGGTTTGCACAACCACAAGCCCGGGATTGTGCAGAGCAACCGCTTACCGGCGCCAGCCCGCGTTCCTACTGTTGCAACCCGAGGAGTTCCGGCAGTGGACCTCGACCACGCGGTGATCGCCGCTCACGTGCTCGGGATCTCCGGTGGGTGGCAGGACGCGCAACAGGGAAGGAACTGGTGAAGCCATGATCGGCCCCGTCGACTCCTCGCAGGTCCCCCGGTACGCGGGCCCGGCGACCTTCGCCCGGCTGCCGCGCCTGGACCAGGTGGCGCACGCGGACGTCGCGGTGGTGGGGGTCCCGTTCGACACCGGTGTCTCCTACCGGCCGGGCGCGCGGTTCGCCCCGGCGGCGGTGCGGGAGGCGTCCCGGCTGCTGAGGCCCTACCACCCCGGCCTGGACGTGTCGCCGTTCGAACGCGTGCAGGTCGCGGACGGCGGGGACATCGCGGTCAACCCGTTCCACATCGGCGCGGCGATCGAGACGATCGAGGGCGCGGCATCGGCGTTGCAGGCCGAGGGCACCAGGCTGGTGACCATCGGCGGTGACCACACGATCGCGCTGCCGTTGCTGCGGACGGTGTCACGCATCCACGGACCCGTTGCGCTGCTGCACTTCGACGCGCACCTCGACACCTGGGACACGTACTTCGGCGAGCCCTACACGCACGGGACGCCGTTCCGCCGCGCGGTCGAGGAAGGGGTCCTCGACACGGAGGCGATCTCCCACGTCGGCACGCGCGGGCCGTTGTACGGCAAGAAGGACCTGGAGGACGACCGGCGGCTCGGGTTCGGCATCATCACGTCGTCGGACGTCCTGCGGCGCGGTGTCGACGAGACGGTCGACGCGCTGCGGCACCGCATCGGGGCACGACCCGTGTACGTGTCGATCGACATCGACGTGCTGGACCCGGCGCACGCCCCCGGCACCGGGACGCCCGAGGCGGGCGGGATGACGTCGCGGGAGCTGCTGGAGGTCCTGCGCGGGCTGCGGGGGCTGAACCTGGTCGGCGCGGACGTGGTCGAGGTCGCCCCGGCCTACGACCACGCGGACATCACGTCTGTGGCAGCCTCGCACGTGGCTTACGACCTGGTGTCGCTGATGTCGTTGAAGGAGAGCACGTGATCACCACGCGACCATCACGTCTGTGGCAGACAGTGCACACGGTGGCCTACGACCTGGTGTCGCTGATGTCCTTGAAGGAGAGCGCGTGACCGTGTCCCGCACCGGCGGTGACGTCGTCGTCGAGACGTTGGAGGCTTTGGGCGCGAGCACCGTCTTCGGCATCCCCGGCCAGCACGCCCTCGGCCTGTTCGACGCGGTGCGGCGCTCGAAGCTGCGGTACGTCGGCAGCCGGACCGAGGTCAACGCCGCGTTCGCCGCCGACGGCCACGCGCGGATCACGAGGTCCGTCACGCCGTTGCTCGTGTCGACCGGGCCGGGTGCCCTGCAGACGTTGGCCGGTCTGCAGGAGTCAGCGGCCGCATCGGCGCCCGTGCTGGGCATCTCGTCGCAGATCCCGTTGGCGGGCCTTGGTGGCGTGCGCGGCGGGTACCTGCACGAGCTGACGGACCAGCTGGCGTCGTTCCGCCACATCGTGAAGCACGCGCGCGTTGTCCGGCGTGCGTCGCAGATCCCGTCGGCGTTGGCCGAAGCGTGGGAGATCGCGCTGACGGCACCGCACGGGCCCGTGTGGCTGGAGATCCCGCAGGACGTGCTGCTCGGACCGGCCGGGGTTCCGCCGGTGACGTCGGTGTCGTGGTCGCCGCGCGCGCTGCCCCCGCGGCCGGAGCTGGTCGCGGAAGCGGTGCGGTTGCTGGACGGTGCTGAACGGCCGGTGGTCCTGGCCGGCGGTGGAGCGTCCGGGCCGGAGCTGGTGGAGCTGGCCGAGAAGCTGCGCGCGCCGGTCGTCAGCACGTTCGGCGGCAAGGGCAACTTCCCGTGGGAGCACCCGCTGTCGGCGCAGTCGTGGCTGGAGGACCGGCACACCACGGAGTTCCTGGCCGACGCGGACGTGCTGCTGGTGGCCGGCTCCGGCCTCGGCGAGCTGTCCAGCAACTACCGCACGTTCCGGCCGCGCGGCACGGTGGTCCAGGTCGAGGCGGACCTCGGCAAGCTGGAGGCGAACTACCCCGCGCTGGGCATCCACGCCGACGCACGCCTCGCCCTGCGCGCGTTGGTCTCCGGTGTCACGGCCAGGGCCGCCGACGGCGTTGCCGAGCGCCGCGTCGCCGAGCTGCTGTCCCAGGTGCGCGAACGCTTGCGCGGTCAGGACCTCGACCTGGAGCTGGAGGTGCTGCACGCGGTGCGCGCCGCCGTGCCCGACGGCACCCCGACCTGCTGGGACATGACGATCCTCGGCTACTGGGCCTGGTCGGCCTGGGACCCGCGCGGTGGTGCGCAGTTCTCCGCCCAGGGCGCGGGCGGCCTCGGCTACGGCTTCCCCGCCGCACTCGGGGTCGCAGCGGCGGGCGGCGGACCGGTGCTCGCGGTCTCCGGAGACGGCGGTGCCATGTACGGCATCTCCGAGCTGGCGGTCGCCGCCCAGCACGGGTCGCGCGTGGTGTGGCTGATCGTCGACGACGGCGGCTACGGCATCCTGCGCGAGTACATGACCGACGCCTTCGGCCAGGCCACCGGCACCGAGCTGGCCCGCCCGGACTTCGTCGCGCTGGCCGCGTCGTTCGGCGTGCCCGCCACCCGCAGCACCCCCGGGACGCTGCGGGAGGACCTCGCCAAGGCCTTCGCGGACGGCGGACCGCACGTGGTGGTCCTGCCCGCCGTGCTGCGCATGTTCGCCCCCACGCACCTGGAGCACCCGTGATCGTCGCGAACCTCGTCAACGGCACCTCCGCCCCGGCCGCGGCCACCTCGCCGCTCGTCGACCCCGCGACGGGCCTGGAGACCGGCCGCGCCGCCCTCTCCCGCGCCGCCGAGGTCGACGCCGCCGTCGCTGCTGCCGCCGCCGCGTTCCCCGGCTGGTCGCGCACCACCCCGGCGGACCGCCAGCGGGCCCTGCTGGAGCTCGCCGACCTGGTCGAGGCGAACGCGGACGCCCTCGCCGACGCCGAGGTCCGCGAGACCGGCAAGATCCGCTCGGTGCTGCTGGACGAGGAGGTCCCCCAGTGCGCCGACCAGCTCCGCTTCTTCGCGGGCGCCGCCCGCGCGCTGGGCACCGCCGCGGCCGGCGAGTACCTGCCGGGCCACACCTCCTACCAGCGCCGCGAGCCGGTCGGGGTGATCGCGCAGATCACCCCGTGGAACTACCCGCTGATGATGGCCGTGTGGAAGATCGCCCCGGCGCTGGCCGCGGGCAACACGGTGGTCCTCAAGCCCGCCGACACCACCCCGTCGTCCACGGTGCTGCTCGCGTCGCTGGCCGCACGGGTGCTGCCGCCGGGCGTGTTCAACGTCGTCCTGGGCGACCGCGACACCGGCCGGCTGCTGGTCGAGCACCCGGTGCCGGCGATGGTGTCGCTGACCGGCTCCACCCGCGCCGGCGTCGAGGTGGCCCGGTCCGCGGCCACGACGGTGAAGCGCCTGCACCTGGAGCTCGGCGGCAACGCGCCGGTGCTCGTCTTCGACGACGTGGACGTCACCGCGACGGCGGAAGGCGTTGTGGCAGCGGCGTTCTACAACGCCGGGCAGGACTGCACCGCCGCGTCCCGCGTGCTGGTGCACACCGCGGTGCACGACGAGCTCGTCACGGCGTTGGTGCGGGCCGCCTCGGCACAGGTGCCAGGAACGGACTTCGGGCCGCTGAACTCGCAGGCCCAGCTCGACCGCGTGCTCGGGCTGCTCTCCCGGACCACCGGGACGGTCCACTGTGGAGGGAAGCGGCACGGCTCTGCCGGGTTCCACCTGGAGCCCACGGTGGTGTCCGGCCTGTCCCAGGACGACGAGCTCGTCCAGGAGGAGGCGTTCGCGCCGGTGATCACCGTGCAGCCGTTCACCTCCGACGACGAGGCCGTGGCGCTGGCCAACGGCGTCCCGCAGGGGCTGGCGTCGTCCGTGTGGACGCGGGACGTCGGCCGTGCCACCGCGGTGAGCGCCCGGCTCGACTTCGGCATCGTGTGGGTGAACACGCACGGACTGGTGGCGTCGGAGATGCCGCACGGCGGGTTCGGGGCTTCCGGTTACGGCAAGGACCTGTCGATGCACAGCCTGGAGGACTACACGCGCGTGAAGCACGTGATGATCGCGCACTGACGCGCTGTTGACCTCCACTTAGCTGGAGCTCCTAGCGTTCGTGCCATGTTCGCGATTCGGCAGCACGAGTTCGGTCCGGCGGAGAACCTGCGCTTCGAGGAGGTGCCTGACCCGGAGCCCGGTCCCGGTCAGGTGCGCGTCACCGTGGCCGCCTCCGGCGTCCACTTCGTCGACACCATCATCCGCAAGGGCGGGTTCGGGCCCGTCGACTTCCCGACGACCCCGGGGCGCGAGGTCGCGGGCGTCGTCACCGCGGTCGGTGCCGGGGTGACGAGCGACTGGGTCGGGCGCCGGGTCGTGACCCACCTCGGCATGGGCGGTGGCGGGTACGCCGAACTCGCCGTCGCCGCGGTGGAGGCGCTGCACCCGGTGCCCGACGACGTCTCGTTCGAGGCGGCCGTCGCGATGATCGGCACCGGCCGCACGGTGGTCGGCGTGCTGGACGTGGCCCGGCTGACGGCGGACGACGTGGTCCTGGTGACGTCCGCGGCGGGCGGCATGGGCACGTTGTTCGTGCAGGAGGCGCGCGCCGTGGGTGCCCAGGTGATCGGGCTCGCGTCGGGCACGAAGCTCGACCACGTGATGGCCAACGGCGCCGACGCCGCCATCGACTACACCCGGCCCGGCTGGGGCGACGCGCTCAAGGACATCACCGTCGTGCTCGACGGCGTCGGCGGCGAGGTCGGCACGGCGGCGCTGAGGACGCTCGGCGTCGGCGGGCGCACGATCATCTACGGCTGGGCGTCCGGGACGGCCACCGACACCAGCGTCGACAACCTGTACCCGAAGTCGCTGACCGCGGTGGTCGCGCTGGGGCCGGGGCTGCTGCGGCGCGGGCTGCGGGCGCTGGAGGACGAGTCGATGGCCGGGCTGGCGAGCGGGCGGTTCGTGCCCGCGGTCAACCCGCCGTTCGCGCTCAAGGACGCGGCACGGGCGCACGAGGCGCTGGAGTCCCGTGCCACCGTGGGCAAAGTGGTGCTCAAGCCGTGAAGGAGGGGCCGTTCCCGCGAACGGGAACGGCCCCTGCACCAGCGCTCCGTCAGGCCTGGACCGGCACCTCGACGAACTTCTTGCCCGCGGTGTTCTCGACGACGACGGACTTGACGTCGTTCGGCGCGACCAGCGCGGACCCGTCGAGGTTCGTGCCCTCGGCCGCACCCTTCTTCGAGACGAGCCAGGAGCCCGCCTCCTGCCGGGTGCCGTCCTTGGCCACCACGAAGATGCGGCACTTCTCGCCCTCGGGGATGCCCGCGATCGCGAAGTTGGTCCGCACCCAGCCGGTGGCCGGGACGACCTTCACGGTCATCGACGCACCGGTCACCGCGTCGGTGGCCGTGGCGAGCTTCGTGCCCGCCGGGTCGGGGGCGACGCTCTGGGTCGGCTGGGCGATGCCGCCGTCGCCGCCGGGCGAGGTGGCCTTGCCGACGAAGACACCGGCACCCAGGACCAGGGCGGCCACCACCGCGGCGGCGGCTCCCAGGGTGATCTGGCGGCGGCGGGCGACACCGCCGCGTTCCGAGCGCACCTGGCGCAAGGTGCGCTGCAACACCAGATCTCCGCCCTCCGGCGGGCCGTCGAGCATCGCCTCCGGTGGCACCTCGCCGAGGAAGGCCTCCATGGCGCGGAGGTCCTCCAGCTCAC
Source organism: Lentzea sp. NPDC036949 (assembly GCF_055608075.1). Lineage (NCBI taxonomy): Bacteria > Bacillati > Actinomycetota > Actinomycetes > Pseudonocardiales > Pseudonocardiaceae > Lentzea > Lentzea sp. NPDC036949. The sequence goes on along the minus strand of NZ_JBVJRA010000007.1, from coordinate 75,855 downwards.
GGGTGCAGCCGGGGCAGGAAGCCAGGTGCTGCTCCACCTCGCGCACCTCCTGCTCGTCGAGTGCTCCGAGGACGTAGGCACCGAGCAGCTGCGGATCGTGCTGCGTGGTCATCCGGCCACCCCCTTCAGTGCGACCTGCTGACCGCCGAACGTCTCCCTCAGGGCCCGCAACGCGTAATACGACCTGGACTTCACCGTTCCCGGTGGCACCCCCAGGGCCTGTGCCGCCTCCGTGACGCTGCGGCCGCGGAAGTAGATCTCCATCAGCACGTCCCGGTGGTCGGACGACAACCGGTCGAGCGCTTCGAGCACCACCACCGAGTCGACCACCTGGTCCGCGTGGTCGCGCTCGACCGGGGGCGTCGCCGGCGACTCGGCCACCTCCTGCGGGCGCGCCGCCTTCGCGCGCACCCGGTCGGTGACGATGTTGCGCGCGACGGTCAACAGCCAGCCGCGCACCGATCCCTTGCCGTTCACGAGGGCGTCGGGGTGGCGCCACGCGCGGACGAGGGTCTCCTGGACCACGTCCTCGGCCGCCGCCCGGTCGCCGGTCAACCGCGTCGCGTACGCCAGCAGCGCCCGACCGTGCTCCTCGTAGAGCGACCGGATCAGTGCCTCGTCGGCCGCTGTCTCCCGTTTGCGGGAGAACAAAGCCGCCATCCACCCACTCCTCCCCGCCCACGAACACCTCGTGTGGGCGTCCTGTTCCAAGACCTCAGCCGACACACGAGCGGGCACGGGCTTCGGTTCAACGGAGTTCCGACGAAAGTGAGGCGGATGGTAGCGGTGGCGGCGCCGCGGCTCACCGCATCCGGTTCAGGTGCGCGGCCAGCTCCCGCATCGCCGCGTCGGGCATGACGTTGATGAACATGCCGTGGTCGGTCGCCGGGTCGCGCAGCTCCTCGGCGAAGCTGTCGATCGCGAACGGGCGGCCCGCGGGGATCTCGTAGCCGACGGTGACGTGCAGGCGCGGAACGGGGAACGTCTTGGGCGGACACGCGCCCCCGGCCGACGCGAACACCACGTGCGTGCGGTGCGAGGCGCTGTCGGTGTTGTTGCCGTCCCAGCAGCTCGGGAAGTCGTAGGTGCGCAGGGTCCGCACGCCCGGCGCGCACAGCGGGTACTTCGTCGTGTACCGGTCCGGCTGGTCGGCGCAGCCCCACCTGGCCCGCGCGTTCGGGCCGTAGCCGGTGGTGAACGCGGTCGGGTCACCGGTGATCAGGCGCAGGAACCGCGGCATCGGCAGCACGTCGCTGACCGGGCTGCCGTCGTAGCGGACCTCCACGCTCGCCGGGGGCAGCACCTCGCCGGTGTTGCCGTGCAGGCCACCGCCGTCGGCGTGCGCGTCGTGACCCGTTCCGTCGGTGAGCCGCAGCACCGGCCAGTAGTAGGTGGAGCGGTCGTCCTCCTCGCACGTGGACGAGGCCTGTGCGAGAGAGGCGTTCGTCGACATCGCGTCGGCCGACTCGTTGCCCACGTACTCGTGGGTGTGGTGCGCGCCGAACGGGATGCCGGGCGACACGACCGGGTTGTCGGCGTTGAGGTGGCGCTTCTCGTTGGTGCCGCAGCGGATCACCACGCCGGGGGTGTCCGGCTCGGTCCACGCGTGGTCGAGCTCGCTCACGAACATGTCGGCGCCGGGCGTGCCGTTCGAGGTGCCGCCCAGGAGCACGACCCCGGCGGCCACGACGACGATCACCGCGAGCACCGCGACGACGACGGTCGTCGGTCTGGTCGGTGCCACGGCACCAGCCTGCCCTGTGCGGTGCGGCGGCGACAGACCGGGGTTCCGCCCCGGGGTCTCCCACACCGGCCGGGTGGCGTGGGAGATCCGCCCGTGCGGTCAGGAACGCCGAGGTCAGCCCGCCGTGATCAGCGGCTGCCGGTCGTGGTCGACCACGCTCACCCCGGACACGTCCGCCGCGCGGACCATCGCCGACCCGGCCAGCGTGACCTCGCCCTCGTCCGCACGCCAGGAGCCGGCGGTGAACGTCCGGCCGTCCTTCGTGTGCACGACCAGCCAGCAGGCCTTCCCGTCCGGCACGCCGTCGACCGTCGCGACGAGCCGCAGCCCGCCCTCGGTGTCGGTGACCGCCACGGCCAGATGCGCCCCCTCGGACGAGGTGCCCCGCAGGACCGCGTCAGCGGCCTCGGAGCCGTGTCCCAGCCACACTCCCCCAGCCAGCACACCCGTGACCACGAAGGTCGTCGTCAGTGCCGTGATGCGTCCTCGGCGCCGCACGGCGTGATCTCTCTCTTGGCGGACCGTGCCCAACGTGCGCTGCAGGACGTGGTCCGCGTTCGGCGGGGGACCGTCGAGCGAGACCTCCGGTGGTAGCTCATCCCTCGGCAACGGGCACGGAACGCGGGAACGCCGCACTTCTTCTCCTCTTCCGCAGTACCGCGCTCTCGCGGTGACCGACACCTTCAGAACGGGTCGCGGAGGAAGTTGGTTCACCGTGGACACAGAAAGGTGATCAGTCCCGAAGTGCGTTCTTGACCGGGCCGCTGAGCAGGCCATACGGTGTCATATATGATATATGACCGACCGGGAGCACCTCCCGCGTCGCGCACGGACTTCGTTCTGGAATCGATCAAAGAAGCGATTCTCAACGGAAAGCTGAAGCCCGGTCAGCCGCTCGTGGAAACAGATCTCGCCGCGTGGCTGAGCGTGTCGAAGACGCCGGTGCGGGAGGCGTTGAAGACCCTGGCCGGGTCCGGGCTGGTCGTCCAGAGCCCGTACAAGGGCGTCGCCGTGCGCACGGTCGACGCCGCGCTGGCCACCGCGGTGTACGACGTGCGGGTGCAGCTGGAACCCGAGGCGCTGCGCCGCGCGGTGGTGCTCGGGGCGTCGTTCGAGGAGGCCGGGCTCGCGCTGGAGGACACCGGCGACCTCGCGCGCCGCAGCCTCGCCAACCGGCGGTTCCACCGCGCCCTCTACGCCGGCTGCGGCAACCCGCTGATGGTGCAGATCCTCGACGGGCTGCACGACCAGGCGGCGCTCGTCACCGTCGCCGGGTGGGGCATCCGCCCGACCTGGGAGGCCGAGGCCGCCGAGCACCGCGCCGTCCTCGCCGCCGCCGTGGCCGGTGAGAGCAGCCGCGCCGCCGTGCTGCTGCGCGACCACCTGAAGACGTTCGCCGACCGAGTGACCCAGGAGCTCGCCGATGTCGTTCGATGACCTGTCCGAACAGCTCGCGTCCGTCGTGGCGGTCACGGTGACGCCGTTCGACGCCGAGGGGGCCGTGGACGAGAAGGCCTGCGCGACCGTGGTCGACCGGGTGGTCGACGGCGGGATCACCGTCGTCACGCCGAACGGCAACACCGGCGAGTTCTACGCGTTGTCCCCGGCGGAGACCGAACGCGTGCTGCGGGTCACCGTCGACACCGCCGCCGGACGGGCCTCGGTGCTCGCCGGTGTCGGGCACGACCTGGACACCGCCGTGCGGGCCGCCCGGTTCGCCGACGCGCACGGCTCGAACGGGGTCATGGTCCACCAGCCGGTGCACCCGTACCTGTCGCTGGAGGGGTGGGTCGGCTACCACCGGGTGATCGCGGACGCCGTGCCCGAGCTGAGCGTGGTGCCGTACGTGCGGGACCCGCGGATCGGCGGCGAGCAGATCGCCGCGCTCGCGGACGCGTGCCCGAACGTGGTGGGCGTGAAGTACGCGGTGCCGGACCCGGTGCGGTTCGCCGCGGTGGCGCGGGACGCGGGCCTGGACCGGCTGACCTGGGTGGCGGGGCTCGCGGAGCTGTCCGCACCGGCCTGCTTCGCCGTCGGCGCAACGGGTTTCACCTCGGGGCTCGCGAACGTGTCCCCGCAGCTGGCGGTGCAGCTGCTGCGCTGCCTGCAGGCCGGTGAGCCCGGTGCGGCGATGCAGCTCTGGGAGTTCGTGCGCGGGTTCGAGGAGCTGCGGGCGGCGGACGGGTCGGCGAACAACGTGTCCGTGGTGAAGGAAGCGCTGGCGCAGCTGGGTGTGTGCCGCCGGGACGTGCGCCCGCCCGCGAGCGTGCTGGACGAGGCAGGCCGGTCGGCCGTGGGTGTGGTGCTGAACTCGTGGAGCCTGCTGTGACGCCTTCCGGGAGGAGGTTGCGCAGCGCCGCGTGGTTCGAGGGCGAGGGGCTGCGGGCGTTCTCGCACAACGCCCGGATGCGCCAGCTCGGGCTGAACGCGCAGGAGCACCTCGGCAAGCCGGTCATCGCGATCCTGAACACGTGGAGCGGCATCAACCCGTGCCACATGCATCTGCGGGAGCGCGCGCAGCAGGTCGAACGCGGCGTGTGGCAGGCGGGCGGGTACCCGGTGGAGTTCCCGGTGTCCACGCTGTCGGAGACGTACCAGAAACCGACGCCCATGCTGTACCGCAACATGCTGTCCATGGAGGTGGAGGAGATCCTCCGCTCCTACCCGGTCGACGGCGCGGTGCTGATGGGCGGGTGCGACAAGACCACGCCGGCGTTGCTGATGGGGGCGGCCTCCGCCGGTCTGCCCGCGATCTTCGTGCCGGCCGGGCCGATGCTGCGCGGGAACTGGCGCGGGCAGCGGCTCGCCTCCGGCACCGACATGTGGCGGTTCTGGGACGAGAAGCGCGCGGGGACGATCACGGACGCCGACTGGGCGGAGATCCAGTCAGGGCTCGCCCGCTCCCCCGGCACGTGCATGACGATGGGCACGGCGTCGACGATGACCGCGGCGGCGGAGGCGCTCGGCCTCACGCTGCCCGGTGCGTCGTCGATCCCGGCCGTGGACTCGGCGCACCACCGGATGGCGGCCGCCGCCGGTCTGCGCGTCGTCGAGATGGTCGGGGAAGGACTGGCGATCGGCGACGTGCTGTCGCGCGAGGCCTACGAGGACGCGGTGCGCACCGTGCTGGCGCTCGGCGGGTCGACGAACTCGTGCATCCACCTGATCGCGATGGCCGGGCGGTCCGGAATCCCGTTGTCGCTGACCGACTTCGACCGGCTGTCGCGCGAGGTTCCGGTGCTCGCGTCCGTGCAGCCCGCCGGCGAGCACCTCATGGAGGACTTCCACTACGCCGGTGGGCTGCGCGGGCTGCTGTCGCGGTTGAGGGACACCCTGCACCTGGACCGGACCACTGTCACCGGCCGCACGTTCGGCGAGGACCTCGACGGTGCCGAGGTGCACGACCCGTCGGTGATCCGGCCGCTCGACGACCCGATCTCACCCGAGGGCGGGCTCGCGGTGCTGCGCGGCAACCTCGCGCCGGACGGTGCGGTGATCAAGTACGTGGCGGCGGACCCCGCGCTGTGCAAGCACACCGGTCCCGCCGTGGTGTTCCACGGGTACGAGGACCTGCGGGCGCGCATCGACTCGCCCTCGCTGGAGGTCGCGGAGGACTCGGTGATCGTGCTCGCGGGAGCCGGCCCGAAGGGCGGGCCCGGCATGCCCGAGTACGGGATGCTGCCGATCCCGGACAAGCTGCTGCGGCGGGGTGTCCGGGACATGGTCCGCGTGTCGGACGCCCGGATGAGCGGAACTTCCTACGGTGCCTGCGTTCTGCACGTCGCACCGGAGGCCCACGTCGGCGGGCCGCTGGCGTTGGTGCACGACGGCGACCTCGTGACGCTGGACGTCGAGGCGCGGGTGCTGCGCGTCGAGCTCCCCGACGAGGAGCTGGACCGGCGGCGGGCCGCCTGGGTTCCGCCGGCGCCGACGTTCGAACGCGGGTACGGCGCTCTCTACTACGAGCACATCACGCAGGCGAACGAGGGCTGCGACTTCGAGTTCCTGGCCCGCCCCGGCACCACCCCCGACCCGAACGCCCACTGACCCCCTGCTCCGCCGGCATCCGCAAGTACCACCAACTCAACATCAACAGGCACTTTTCCACTACCAACAGCGCTTCCGGGCAGGGGGGTCAGGGCTTGGAGACGATGGTGCCGAGGGCGGCCGGGAGGCGGTTCTGGGCGTCCTGCCAGTCGTTCATGCCGTAGAGCTCGGTGCGCAGGTAGGCCACCACGAGCTCGCGGACCGCCTGCAGGCGCTGCGGGTTCTCGTCGGTGGTCTCGGCGACGTCGTAGCCGGAGACGCCACCGAGACCGTGCTCGCCGCCGGCGAGCGTGAGCAGCGCCTTGCGGCCGGGTGCCAGGTGGTACGGGTCGGCGTGCCACGACGGACCGGCGGTGGTGAGGTGCTCGGAGCCGTCGTTGTCCCCGGCCACCACGAGCGCAGGGGTGGTCATGCCCGTGAAGTCCGTGGTGGCCATGAACCCGTAGTGCTCCTTGACGAAGTCGGTCAGCGCGTCACCACCGCCGGTCGCGGCGAGCAGGACGCCGGCCCTGACCCGCTCGTCCCTGAGGCTGACGCCCTCGGTGGTCATGCCGAGCAGCAGGCTCGCGGTGTGGCCGCCCATGGAGTGCCCGACGACGGCGACGCGGCCGGTGTCGAGGCGACCCTGCAGCTGCGGCACGGCCTTGACGACCTCGTCGAGCCGGTCGAGCAGGTGCGACAGGTCCTCGGCCCTGGAACGCCAGAACAGCGGTGCCCCCGGCGTGTCCGCGGGCAGGTCCAGGGTGCGGGAGCTGAGGTGCGTCGGCTGCAGGACGACGAAGCCCTGCTCGGCCCAGTGGTCGGCCAGCGGCGCGTAGCCGTGCAGCGAGGACAGGTGGTTCGAGTAGCCCTGCCCGTGCGACAGCAGGATGATCGGCAGCGCGGTGCCCTCGGTCGGCGCGGAGACCTTCAACTGCAGGTCGACGGGCCTGCCGGGGATCTGGAGCACGACGGGGCTCACCGTGAGGACGGTCATGGGTTTCCCTTCGAGTAAGCTTCAGCCGCGTAATCGGAGCGACGTTCCGGAACGATACGGAGCACTGTTCCGCTTTGTCAACCGTGCCTCGGAGAGGAGTGCCGTGCCACCACGCAAGCGGTCCGACGCCGTGCGCAACGAGCAGACCCTGCTCGCCGCCGCGGCGGCCGTGTTCGTCCGTTCCGGCGTCGACGCCCCGATCAGGGAGATCGCGGCCGAGGCCGGCGTCGGCATGGGCACGATCTACCGCCACTTCCCCACCCGCGCAGACCTCGTCGTGGCCGTCTACCGCCACCAGGTCGAGTCGTGCGCGGCGGCGGGCCCGGAACTGCTGGCCGCCGCGGACTCCGCGTTCGTCGCATTGCGACGGTGGGTCGACCTGTTCGTCGACTTCCTGGTGACCAAGCACGGCCTGGCGCAGGCGCTGCAGTCCGACGACAGCGGGTTCGCCTCGCTGCACGCCTACTTCCTGGACACGCTCGGGCCGGTGTGCCACGCGCTGCTGACCGCGGCGGCCGACGCCGGGGAGGTTCGCGGGGACGTCCAGCCGTACGAGCTGATGCGCGGCATCGGGAACCTGTGCATCGGGCAGGCCGACGAGCGGTACGACCCGCGGCGGCTGATCGCGCTGCTGCTGGACGGGCTCCGCCGGACCTGACTCCCCGCACCGCCCCCGCCGGGACTTGACGCCGACCGCCCTGCGCACCCGTCATGATGGGCCCAACCGGCAGCTGAGGGCGAGGTACCAGTGGCAGTCACCATCCGCGACGTGGCACGCAGGGCGCACGTGTCGGTCGCCACCGTGTCGCGCGCGCTGACCTCACCCGAGCTGGTGCGCCCGGAGACCCGGTCGCGGGTGCTGGCCGCCGCCGCGGAGCTGGGGTACCAGCCCAACCGCGCGGCACGGGGGTTGATCACCGGCAAGACGGGCAACATCGGCATCGTCGTGCCGGACCTCGACAACCCGTTCTTCACCGGTGTGCTGAAAGCGGTGCAGGCGCGGGCTTTGCAGGCGGACTACGCGGTGTTCGTGGCCGACAGCGACGAGGACCCGGTGGCCGAGGCGCGGCTGGTGCACGCGATGGCCAAGCAGGTGGACGGGGTCGTGCTGTGCGCGCCGGGACTGGAGGACTCGCAGGTCTACGAGGTGGCCGGGGCGACGTCGCTGGTGCTGCTGAACCGGAGGCTGCCCGGGGTGCCGTCGGTGCTGATGGACTCGGCGGGCGGGATGCAGGCGGTCGTCGACCACCTGGTCGCGTTGGGACACCGGCGGATCGCCTACCTCAACGGGCCGCGCACGTCGTGGTCCAACCAGGAGCGCCGGCGCGGGCTGCTGACAGCGGTGGCGCGGCACGGGATCGAGCTCGTCGACCTCGGGCCGTTCGCCCCGCGGTACGAGGGCGGGTTGCAGGCGGCGGACCTGGCGGTGGCGGCGGACACGACGGCGGTGGTCGCCTACAACGACATCATGGCGCTCGGGGTGCTGGCGCGGTTGCGGGACCGCGGGATCTCCGTGCCGGGCGAGGTGTCGGTGACCGGGTTCGACGACCTCACCTACGCGGCGCTGTGCTCGCCCGCGCTCTCCACCGTCGCGATGCCCGTCGCACAGGCCGGGCGGACCGCGGTGAACCTGCTGCTGGACTGGTTCGACTCCGACCACGACGAGGTGCCGCAGGTCGTGCTCGGCACGCAGCTGATCGTGCGCGGGACCACCACACCGCCGAAGAAGTAGGGCCCGGCAAGCAAAAGGCGGCCCCGGCCAGCGCCTGGGGGGAGTGCGCCGAAAGCCGGGGCCGCGAGAGCGGCTGGGCCCGAGGGGGGAGGGGGCCGTGCGCCGCTGGTGCACCACTCTGCCCTGGGATCGGGAAGAAAGCCAGGGTGGATGTACCTGTTTTTGGATTTCTCGTACGTACGGGTTACGCGTAGAGACCTTCGTACAACGGGGAGTGAAGGCGGTGCACCACGGACCGCTTGACCTTCAACGTGGGCGTGAGCTCACCTTCCTCCTGCGACAGATCCCTTGCCAGCAGCACGAACTTCTTCACCTGGGAAACACCGGCGAAGTGCGAGTTCGCTTCGTCGACGACTTCCTGCACGAGCGCGCGCACGTCCGGGTGAGCCACCAGTGACTCGACGTCGCCGGGAAGTCCACGCGACGCCGCCCACGGACCGATCTCGTCCGCGTCCAGTGTGATCAGAGCCACACAGTACGGTTTGCGGTCGCCGTACAGCACCGCGTGCGAGATCCACCGGGACTGGCGCAGGGCGTTCTCCACGTTGGCGGGCGCGATGTTCTTGCCGCCCGCGGTGATGATGATGTCCTTCTTGCGCCCGGTGATCGTCACGAAACCGTCCTCGTCGATCTCGCCGAGGTCGCCGGTGTGCAGCCAACCGTCCTCGATGGTCTCCGCCGTCGCCTCGGGGTTGCGCCAGTAGCCCGCGAACACGTGCGGACCGCGCATCAGCAGCTCGCCGTCCTCCCCCAGCCGCATCTCCAGCCCCGCGATGCCGGTGGCACCGACCGAGCCGAGCTTGAAGCGCTCCAAGGTGTTGATGGTGCCGATCGCGGTCGACTCGGTCATGCCGTAGCCCTCCAGCACCGGCACCCCGGCCGCGTGGAAGAACCGCAGCACCTCGGTGGAGATCGGCGCGGCACCGGACAGCGCCTGTTCCAGCCGGCCGCCGAACACCGCGCGCACGTTCGCGAACAGCGCGTCGACCTGCTCGAACGCCGCCGCCATCTCGGCGGGCACCGGTTCGCCCGCGGCCCTGCGGCGCCGCACCTCCAGGCCCAGCGCGACCGCCTGGGACAGTTGCGCGGGCTCGACGGCCGACGTGACGAACGTGTAGATCTTCTCGAAGATCCGCGGCACCGACGGCAGGAACGTCGGCCTGACCTCGGCGAGCTCGGGGATGACCGCCTTCATGTCGCCGCCGAAGTAGGCGAGCTCGCCGCCGCGGTACATCGTGCTGAACATGACGATCTGCGCGAAGACGTGCGCCAGCGGCAGGAACAGGTAGACCGTGCCCTGCATGGCGTCGATCCGGGTCTCCTCGGCCAGCAGGCACAGGGCGACCCAGTTGCCGCTGGTCAGCACGCACCCCTTGGGCGGGCCGGTGGTGCCGGAGGTGTAGATGATCAGGCTCGGGTCGTCCGGGTGGACCGCCGCGCGGCGGGAGTCGAGCTCGGCGGCCAGCGGCGAGGTGCGGCCGGTGTCGCCCAGCTGCGCCACCGTCGGCCGGTCGCCGGCGGGCTCGATCGTGAACACCGCGCGCAGCTCGGGCAGCTCACCGCGCACCGCCTCGACCTTGGCGCACTGCTCCTCGTTCTCGGCGACCACGACGGACGCACCGGAGTCGCCGATCACCCAGGCGATCTCCTCCGGCGTGCTGGACGGGTAGATCGGCACGACGATGCCGCCCGCCGCCAGCACGGCCAGCTCGACCGCCACCCACTCGTACCGGGTGCCGGCGAGCACGCACACCCGGTCCCCGGAGGACAGTCCCGCGTGGACGAACCCGGACGCGAGCTCCAGCACCAGCTCCGCGACCTCGGCGAAGGTCCGCTGGTGCCACCGGCCGTCCTCCTTGTACCGCCACGCCACCGCGTCGCCGTACGCCTGCTCCGCGAGGAACGGCAGGTCGGCGGTGCGGCGGACGGCTTTCAGGGCGTTCGGGCTGGTGACTCCTGCGGTCATTGCGGCTCCTGCGCGCGTCGGGGTGGGGGGATCAGGCGGGAACGACCTGGACGCGGGTGCCGTTGAGCACGGCGGTCCCGGAGAGCGGGTCGATCCGGAGGTCGTCGGTGAGGAGGTTGACGTTCACGCCGGCGTGCTCGCGGGCCACGGACATCCGCGTGCCGGGCTGGTCGTGGCCCCAGCCGTGCGGCATCGACACGACACCGGGCGCGATGTCGGCGGTGACCTCGACGAGCACCTCGACCTTGCCGACGCGGGAGGTCACCTGGGCGGTGCCGCCGTCGGTCAGCCCGATCCGCTCGGCATCAGCGGGGTTCACCTGCAGCGTGCACAACGGCTTGCCCTTCACCAGCGCGGGCACGTTGTGCATCCAGGAGTTGTTGGTGCGCAGGTGCCTGCGGCCCACGAGGACCAGGTCGGTCTCGGGCGCGGTGAGCGCGGAGAGCACGCGCGGCAGGTCGTCCACGACGGCCTGCGGGGTGAGCTCGACCTTGCCGGACGCGGTGCGCAGGACCTCCGGCAGGCGCGGGGTCAGCGGACCGAGGTCGATGCCGTGCGGGTTCTCCAGCAGCTGCCGCAACGACACCCCGTACGCGCCGGTGCGGAGCTTGAGGTCCAGCAGGCGTTCCTCGCGCGTCTCCCCCTCTGGCTCGAAGTCGGCGCCGGCCTTCTCCTTCAGCCCCGCGAGCTGGACCGCGGCCACCGCGTCGAGGTCGGCGTCCGGGCCGAGCCCGCTGAGGATGGTCGCGAGCCGGAAGAAGATGTCCGCCTCGTCGACGCGGTCCTCCTCCAGCGGGATCGGTGCGCGCGAGTACTTCACGACGTTGCGCACGGAGTTGCTGAAGAACGCGAGGTCGTAGTGCGCGCGCCGGGACGGCGGCGGCGTGGGCAGGATGACGTCCGCGTGTCGGGTGGTCTCGTTGAGGTACGGGTCGACGCTGACCATGAACTCCAACGACGCGAGGGCGTCGCTCACGCGTGCGGAGTTCGGCAACGACAACGCGGGGTTGCCGCCGATCGTGAACAGCGCGCGCACCTGGCCTTCGCCGGGCGTCTCGATCTCGTCGACCATCGTGACGGCGGGGAACTCCCCCATCACCTCGGGGTGGCCCTTGACCCGGCTGTGCCAGCGGCCGACGCCGAACCCCTTGCCCCGTCCGGGGCCGCGCCGGGTGTGGGCGGGCAACGGCCACATCACGCCGCCCGGCCGGTCGAGGTTGCCGGTGAGGACGTTGAGCGTGTCGATCGCCCACGACGCGACCGTGCCGAACTCGACGGTCGTGGTGCCGATGCGCCCGTAGACGGCGGCGCGCTCGGCAGCGGCGAGCTGCCGGGCCAGGGCGCGGATGGTCGCCGCGGGCACGCCGGTGCGCTCCGCCACGGCGTCCGGGCCGAAGCCGGCGACGAGCGCGCGGACCCGGGTGTGGTCGGTGACGTGCTCCGCGAGGTCCTTGAGGTCGACCAGGTCCTGCGCGAACAGCTCGTGGACGAGGGCCAGCAGCAGGAACACGTCGGTGCCCGGCCGGATCACCACGTGCTGGTCGGCGGCAGCAGCGGTGCGGCTGCGGCGCGGGTCGACCACGACGAACGACCCGCCGCGCCGCTGCAGCTCGCGGAACCGGCCCGGCACGTCCGGCACCGTCCACAGGCTGCCGTTGGAGGAGAACGGGTCCGCGCCCAGCACGAGCATGAAGTCGGTGCGGTCGATGTCGGGCACCGGGATCGAGAAGACGCTGCCGTACATGTGGCCGCACTGGACCTGCTTGGGCATCTGGTCGACGGTGCTGGCGGTGAAGACGTTGCGGCTGCCGAGCGCCTTGCGCAGCGGTCCGGCGTACAGGCCGCCCGCGAGCGAGTGCACCACGGGGTTGCCCAGGTACATCGCCACGGAGTCGCGGTCGGGGAAGTCCTTCAGCCGCTCGTCGACGTGCGCGAACGCCTCGGCCCACGTGACCTCGACGAACTCGCCGTCCCGCTTGACCAGCGGCGCCCGCAGGCGGTCCGGGTCGGCGTCGAGCGCCCCCAGCGAAGCGCCCTTGGGGCAGATGAAGCCCCTGCTGAACTCGTCGTCGCGGTCACCGCGCACCTTCGTGATGCGGTCGCCGTCGACCGTCAGCTCCAGCCCGCACGTCGCCTCGCACAGCGGGCAGGTCGTGAACACGGTGCTCATGCGTCCCCTTGTCCGGCTTTTTTCCCCAACGCGTACCGATCGGCGGCCACCGGGCGCAAGCGCCCTGCCGAGGTCAACCCGAACAGCTCACTGACCGCCCCCGCAATCATGTCGGGCCGGCGCAGGGTGTGCTCGAAGCGGAAGCCGACGACCGCGCGCGAACCGCCGAGCAGCCCGGTCAGGTGCACCGACTCGTCCTGGTCGGGGCCGTGGCAGACGACCCGCCCGAACGGCGCCAGAGCGGCCAGGGAGGCCTCCAGCGCGCCGCCGGGGTCGAGCACGACGTCGACCCGCTGGTCCTCGTTCGCCCGGACGAGCCGTGCGGCCAGACCGTCCCGGCCGGAGTCGACGGCGACGTCCGCGCCGAGCGCCACCGCTGTTCGCCGACGGTCCTCGCTCGATTCCGTGGCGATCACACGGCCCGCTCCGAAGCTGCGCGCGAGTTGGACGGCTATCGCACCGACCTCGCTCATCGCGTCGTGCACGACGATCGTCTCGTCCGGCCCGAGGTGCGCGCACGTGCGGAGGAGGTGCCACGCCGTCGTGCCCGCTCTGGCCAGCACCAGTGCTTCGTCATCGGTGACACCGGCGGGGACGGGCAGGTGCACCCGGCCGGCGATGACGACGACACGACGGCCACCGTCCTCGACCCGGACCTCGTCGACCGCCGCCGCTGTGCGCATGAACCCCATCTCAGGGGTGCGCGGCGCCGGGCTGTAGTGCGGCTTCCACAACAGCTAAGGAACCGGCGCCCCGGTGCGGCCGGGTGAGCCCACCACCCGGCTGGGACCCCGGCTCAGCGCTGCTGCCGGGCGTCCAGGACGCGGGCGAGCTCCAGCCGCGACGACACGTGCAGCTTGGCGTAGACGCGGGACAGGTAGACCTCGACCGTGCGCGGGCTGTAGTGCAGGGCGGCGGCGATGTCCCGGTTGCGCATCCCCTGCTGCACCAGCCGCGCCACGTTCTCCTCGGCCTCGGTGAGCAGCCCCGGTGCCTTCGACCGCGCTCGCGGCACCTTGGCGCCCAACGCCCGCAGGCGCGTTCCCGCCCGGCGGCGCAGACCGTGGACGCCGAGCCGCTGGAACGTCGTGTACGCCTGCACGAGCGCCGGCACCTCGTCGCCGGTGACCTCGCCGAGGGCCAGCTGCGCACGGGCCTTCTCGAACTCCAGCCCGCCCAGCGCGGCCTCGGTCACGGCCTCCCGCACGGGCTCCGGATCGCGGTGCACCAGGCCGGTGACCCGCCGCAGGGTCGTGCGCGACCACGGTGACACCCGCTGCGACGAGACGGCGGTGAGCCGGTCGAGGGTGTCGAGCGCGCTGTCCGTGCGGCCGCGGTCCAGGTCGAGCTCGATGGTGCGCGCGACGAGGACGCACGAGTAGGGGGCCTCGAACCGGTCGCCGACGTCGGTCAGCAGCAGCGCGCAGGCGTCCTGGACGGCACCGCGGGCGACGAGGTGGTCGGCCAGCGCGATGGTGTGCAGCCGCGCCATGTTCACCGACCGCGGCGCGGGCAATTCCGCCAGCCGCGCGGCCACGTCCAGCTCACCGCGCCACGTGCGGATCGAGAGCTCGACCGCCTGCAGCACGCCCAGCGCCTGGTCGGCCCGCGCGGCCTCGACGTCGGCCCGCCAGCGGCCGATGCCGTCGAGCGCCGCGTCCCAGCGCCCGCCGAGCCAGTCGAGCATCACGCGGGCGGAGGCACGTTCGGCGCGGAACCCGTGCGAGCCCACCTGGTCGACGAGCTCCTCGGCCCGCCGCAGCCGCCACGACGCGTCGTGCACCAGCCCGGTCAGCGCGCTGGTCGAGGCGCACACCGACAACGCCTGCAGCTCCAGCATCGGCTGCCCCGCGCTGCACGCCAGCGCGCGGTTCGCGTAGTCGACCGTCTCGTCGTGGCGGAACAGCAGCGACGTCAGCATCGCGAGGTGCTCGTTGACGATCACGCCCTCGGCCGGTGAGCCGACCGGCACCGCCGCGACCCGCGCCACCTCGGCCGCCGCGTCCGCGTGCCGCCCGGTGTGGACGAGCAGCACCGCGCGCTGCGCCTGCAACGTCGCGGGCGCGCCGGTGCCGGCCACCTCGCGGTCGGCCAGCTCCATCGCCTCGGCAATGCGCCCGACGGAGAACAGCGAGGAGATCACGGCCGTGGCGACGCGGGCGCGTTCCGTCCCCGCCGGCAGGGTCTCCAGCGCGGCCAGGCCGGGACCGACCGCGAGCGCGGGCCGGGACGCCCGCGCGAGCACCCTGCACTGCAGCGCGAGCAGCTCACCGCGTTCGGGTGCGTTGTGCGGCAACAACTGCAGCGCCCGCCCGCACAGCGCCGCCGCCGTCTCGGGTGCCGTGGACCGCGCGAGGCCGGCGGCCTCGGCGAGCACCGCGACCGCGGCCCGGTCACCGGGCGCGGCGGACTCGGCGAGGTGCCACGCGAGCTGCAGCAGGTCGACGGGCAACCCCTGCGCGCGGTCGTCGAGCAGCCGCGCGGAGATCAGGCTGTGCAGGTGGCGGCGCTGGGCAGGGCCGACCTCGTGGTAGAGCGCCTCGCCGACCAACGCGTGCGAGAACCGGTACCCGCGCTCGTCGTCGTGCACCACGATGTGCGCGCGCAGCAACTCGTCGAACGCCTCGACGACCGTGAGCTCCGGCAACGACGCGACCCTCGCCAGCAACGGGATCTGGTCGAGCCGCACGCGCCGGAACACCGACACGGCCCGCGCGACCACCCGCGTGTCGTCCTCCAGCGGCGCCACCCTGCGCAGAACGGCCTCCCGCCGGGTCAACCGGATCGCGTCCGGCGGCACGGACAGCCGCACCCGCCCGCCGTCGAGCGCCACCAGGTCGAGTTCCCGCAGCGACCGCGCGATCTCGGTGACGAAGAACGGGTTCCCGTCGGCCCGCTGCTGGACCTCCCTGGCCAGTGCCTCGTCCACGGGTGCCTGCAGCACCGCCGCCACGATCCGCGCGACGTCCGCGTCCGGCAGCGGGGCCAGCTCGATCCGCACGACCTCCGCGTGCTGCTCGACCCGGTCCAGCAGGTGCTCCGCCCCCGGCTCGCCGACGTGCGACCGGCTCGCGGTGACCAGCACGAGCGGGGCCGCCGCCACCCGCCGCAGCACCAGCCCCAGCAACGCCAGCGAGTCGTCGTCGACGTGGTCGAGGTCGTCGACCAGCAACGCCGCCGGCCGCGCGGCGGTGAGCTCGGTCAGCAACCGCACGACCCGGTCGCAGGCGCGCCCGAACCAGGCACCGGAGTCGTCGGTGACCTCCAGCGCCGCCAGTGCTTCCGCGTGCGCGCCGACGGCCGGCGTGCCGGTGCCGGGGTCGAGGCTCCGCACCGCGGCGAGCACCGCGCCGTACGGGATGCGCTTGCCCAGCACGTCGGAGGCGGAGGTGAGGACGCCGCAGCCGCGTTCCCGCAGGCGGCGGGCGAGCTCGGTGAGGAGGCTGGTCTTGCCGATGCCCGGTTCACCGGTGATCGCCACCGCGACCGTGCCGGTGGCCGGGGCGTGCTCGACGCAGGTCAGGACGGCGTCCAGCTCGGCGGCGCGGCCGAAGAACCGCGGGGTGGCGCGCAGCGGAGTGTCGGGGATGACGGCCTCCTGGGTCGGGCAGGGCTGCTCCGCAGTGTTCCACGGAGGCGGGACGGCGGGTGCGATCCGGTTGCGGGGCCGGGTGCACGGGGTAGGAAGGGGGGTATGGATCCGGTCAAGGCGTTGAAGCAGGTGGCCTTCCACCTCGAACGAGCGGGCGAGCCGACCTACCGCGTCCAGGCCTTCCGCAACGCGGCCGCCGTGCTGGCCGAGCTCACGCCGGAGGACGTCGAGGAACGCGCGCGGCTCGGCACGCTGACCGACCTGAAGGGCGTCGGGAAGTCCACCGCCGGCGTCGTCGCCGACGCCCTCGCGAACCGGGAGCCGCGGTACCTCGCCAAGCTCCGCCACGTCGACCTCACCGGCGGCGAGGAGCTGCGGGCGCGGCTGCGGGGCGACTGCCACGTGCACTCCGACTGGTCCGACGGCGGCAGCCCGATCAGGGACATGGCGGAGGCGGCGCGCGACCTCGGGCACGAGTGGATGGTGCTGACCGACCACTCGCCGCGGCTGACCGTCGCGAACGGACTGTCGCGGGAGCGGTTGCTGAAGCAGCTCGACGTCGTGGCGGAGCTGAACGCGGAGCTGGCGCCGTTCCTCGTGCTGACCGGGATCGAGGTCGACATCCTCGACGACGGGTCGCTCGACCAGGACGACGACCTGTTGGAGCGGCTGGACGTCGTGGTCGCGAGCGTCCACTCGAAACTCAGGATGCCGCGCGCGGAGATGACCGAGCGGATGCTCACGGCCGTGGCGAACCCGCACGTCGACATCCTCGGCCACTGCACCGGACGGCTCGTCGTCGGCAAGGGGCGGCCCGAGTCGCAGTTCGACGCCGAGCGGGTGTTCGAGGCGTGCGCCGAGCACGGCACCGCGGTGGAGATCAACTCACGGCCGGAGCGGCTCGACCCGCCGCGGCGGCTGCTGTCGCTGGCGGTCGACGCCGGGTGCACGTTCTCGATCGACAGCGACGCGCACGCGCCCGGCCAGCTGGACTGGCTGAGCTACGGCTGCGCGCGGGCGCAGGAGTGCGGGGTCGACCCGGACAGCGTGATCAACACCCGACCGGCAGCGCTGCTGACAGCCGGGTGAGGTGCCGCGCGCCGGTCGTGTGACTGGGCTCCCACCGGGCACCGCCAGGGTGCCCAGCGCGTACCGCTACACCGGCAACGGCCTCATCCGGTCCGGCATGTGCGCCCGCAGCGCGTCGTGCAGCGACGACACCCCGGCGGCGTCCAGCACCAGGGAACCACCGGCGCAGGCCAGCTCGGCCTCGCCGGTCCGCTGGTCCGGCACGTACGTGAGCTCCACGTCCGGCACCGAGCACGACTCGGCCGCGCGGATCGCGACCAGCAGCTCCGACACCCGCTCGTACCCCAGCCGCGTGCTCCACCGCACCGCGGCCGGGGGACGGACGAACAACCGGAGCCCTCCTGCGGCACGGCGAACTTCCACGCACGTCAACACCGCTGCACCCTTCCTGCAACCCTGTTTCACGGCGAGACTAGCCACGACCGCGCCGCACCAGATGCCGCCATCACCCGTTCGGTTCACCGGCAGCAGGGCTTCTCGAACTCGGAATTCCGTGCGGTGGAGAAGTCCTCCACCAGCGAGACTCCGGTCGGGCGGCGTCGCCGGGCTCGCGGACGAGCGTCCGGCGGAATGTCGCGTCCTGGGGCGAAGCGGAAAAACCATCTGCACCCGAAGGAAGCATGCTCTCGCGGTCCACGGGTGATGTCGCGATGCGCGGACAGCACGCACGTCATCACTCCGAGTGACCGTCCGAAGTGGACTAATCCCGATGTGTAACACCGGGAGCGACGGGTACTCACCCTTCGACGACCCAATCTGAGGAGGAGGTTTCGTGACCACCATTGAGAAGTCGGTGGACGTCCACGTGCCGGTGAGCACGGCGTACAACCAGTGGACCCAGTTCGAATCCTTCCCGGCGTTCATGGACGGCGTCGAGAAGATCGACCAGATCACGCCGACCAGGACCCACTGGACCACGAAGATCGGTGGTGTCGTCCGCGAGTTCGACGCGGAGATCACCGAGCAGCACCCCGACGAGCGCGTCGCGTGGACTGCCGTCGAGGGCACGCCGCAGGCCGGTGTGGTCACGTTCCACCGGATCGACAACGACACGACGCGGGTACACGTCCAGATGGAGTTCACCCCGGAGACCATCACCGAGAAGGCCGGAGCGGCGCTCGGCGTCGTCGGCCACCGGGTGGAGGGCGACCTGAAGCGGTTCAAGGAGTTCATCGAGAACCGCGGTGTCGAGACCGGAGCGTGGCGGGGCGACGTGACGCCGCCGCCCCAGGTCTGATCGTGGTGCCCGTTGACGCCAGACCAGCACGCGGCGTTCGAGGAACTCGCCCGCACCGCCCGTGACTCGTCGCGCTACTACGCGCTGCGGGACCGGCTCGTGCGCGAGTACCTGCCGCTCGCCCGGCACATCGCTCGCCGCTTCAGCGAACGCGGCGAGCCGATGGAGGACCTCGCCCAGGTGGCGGCGGTCGGGCTGATCAACGCCATCGACCGGTTCGACGTGGGCCGGCAGACGGACTTCCTGTCCTACGCCGTGCCCACGATCACCGGCGAGGTCCGCCGCCACTTCCGCGACCAGTGCTGGGCCGTCCGCGTGCCCCGGCGCCTGAAGGAGCTGTGCGACTCGATCGACGGGGCCACCGCCGAGCTGTCGCACCGTTCCGGGCGGTCTCCCACCCCCTCGGAGATCGCCCGGCACCTCGGCGTCGGGCTCGCGGACGTCTACGAGGGGTTGCGCGTCGAGAAGAACGTCGCGGTCGCCCCGCTGGAGGCGCTGCAGGACAACTCGGCGGACGACCCGGCACTGGAAGGCGTGGAGATCCACGAGGCCCTGCAGCCCATGCTGCGGGGCCTTCCCCGTCGGGAACGCACGATCGTGGTGCTGCGGTTCTTCGGCCGGCTCACCCAGACGGAGATCGCCCGCAGGGTCGGCATCTCCCAGATGCACGTCTCGCGGCTGCTGACGAAGTCGCTGGAACAGCTGCGCAACGACCTGCTGGCAGACGAGTGACGTGGGCGAGCGGGAACGCCCGTCCCTGGTGATACTGACGGGATGACCCGGTTGCGGTGGCCCCAGAAGCTGGCGATCGGCACCGGCGCCCTGCTCGCGTTGTGGGCCGTCGCCGGCTTCTTCGTGACCGGTTTCTCGCCGTTCGCCACCGAGACCGACACGTGGGTGCTCGGCCTGCGGGTCAACCCGCTGCAGAACGCGCTGCACCTCGTGTTCGGGGTCGCGCTGCTGCTGTCGTTCCGCAACCTCAGGGCGCTGAGCGGCACGGCGTTGCTGGTGGCAGCGGCACTCCTGGTCACGTTCGGCCTGGGCACGGCCCGCTACGACGAGCAGGTCGTGAACGTGCTGAACGTCAACCCCGGCAGCAACGTGCTGCACCTCGTCACCGGGTTCGCCGCACTGGCGGTGGCGCAGGGCGCGGTCTGGTGCCGCCGGTGCGACCGCGCCCCGCGGCTCAGGAGGTCCTGAGCCGGGGCCCGCGGTTCAGGGCGTCCTGAGCAACCGCAGCACCGCCCGTTCCGGGTCGCCGCCGCCGATCACCGTGCCGCTCTCGAACGCCTCGACCAAGCGCGGGTCCACGTAGGACTTCCGCGCGACGGCCGGGGTGTTGCCCAGGTGCTCGGCCACGTCCTTCATCACCGCGCTGATGGCCCGCTTCGTGGGCTTGCCGCGCTCGCGCAGCGCCTCGGCGAACGCCTTGGCCGCGGCCACCGTGGCGTGCCAGGTCCGCAGGTCCTTGACCGTGAACTCGTCGCCGACCAGCTCGCGGAACCGCTCGTTCACGTCGTAGGCGGTCATGTCGAACACGCGGCAGTCCGGGGTCCGGTCCCTGAGCAGCGTCCGGACGGCGCGGGCCAGCTGCGGGTCGGTGATCTCCTCGTCGACCTGCACGCCGTGCTTGGCCGGGAAGCGGAACCTGACCCGGTCGCCGCGCACCTGGAGGTGCTCGCAGAGCAGCGTGGCCACGCCGTGGCTGCCGTTCTCCTCCGCGTACTCCTCGTGGCCGACGCGGAAGACGCCGAGGTCGAGCATGCGCAGGGCGATGGCGAGCAGGCGGGTGCGGCCGCGCTTCCTCATGTCGGCGACGATCTGCGCGCGGAACTTCGGCAGCTTCGGGGCCAGCTTCAGGACGCGGTCGAACTTCTCCGCGTCCCGGTTCGTGCGCCACTGCTCGTGGTAGAGGTACTGGCGCCGGCCGGCGTCGTCCACACCGATCGCCTGGATGTGCCCGTTCGGGTGCGGGCTGATCCACACGTCCCGCCACGCCGGCGGGATGACCAGGGCCTTCACCCGCGCGACCTCGTCGGGGCCGAGGGGCTCGCCCGCGGTGGTCGCGTAGCGGAAACCCTTGCCGTGACGACGGCGGGTCCAGCCAGGACCTGCGGTGTTGCTGCGGCGGAGTCTCACCTGGACACCTCGTGGTTGATCAGCATGGGTGCCGGGTACCCGCTCGCCGATGAAAGATGACTGCGCCGTCGGTGTGGAACGGGGGTTCCTCCTCGTCGACCCCTGGCCACGGCGGCCGGTGGCACTCGCACCGCGGGCTGCACGCGCACGTGGGGGTGCCTTCGACGGCGGCGGCGCCGGAGGCGTCGAACGCGCTGCGGCCCTGGTCGCCGGCGCTGCTGGTGCACTCGTCGCACCCGCGCTGCGCGAACGCGGCGCGCTGTCTACTGTGGAGCGCCAGATCGACTGGCTGCGGCACAACGGCTGCGGAGCCGCATGCCGTCGCTCCGACCCCGAGTCCCCCGTGGACATGCTGATCGCCCGAACGCGTGAGGAAACCTGATGCGCCTCCCTGCTCCCCGCGGCCACATGAGCGCCGCGCTGGTCGCCGCACTCCGCTCGGCACCGGGGCCGCGACCGGCCCTGCTCGTCAGCGGCGGCACCAGGGAGCCCGCGGCGGACGACGACCTGCAGCTGTCGCTGTGGATCTGCTACGAGCTGCGCACCCGCAACTTCGACGACGTGCACCCGGCCTGGGACGACCACCCGGCGGCGGCCCAGTTCCTCGCCGTCCTGGAGGCCCGCTGGGAACAGGGCCTGCGCGCGCTGGAGGAGACGACCCCGGCGGTGCCGCTCGACCCCGCCGCACGGGCCGAGCTGCGCAAGCACCACGCGTTCTGGCACCCGCGCCGCGAGATGCGCTCAGCCCTGCGCGACCTCCACGGCGACGCCTACGGCTCCCGCGACGAACGCACGCACTCGGTGCTGTTCACCGTGACGCTGCGGGACCTCGACTGCGGCACCGGCGTCGACGACATGCCCGTCGCCACCCTGGCGCTGGCCAACGCGCTGAGCCTGTTCGGCCTCCACCGGCGCCTCGTCGGCGCGCTCGTGGGCTTCCTGACGGCGGTCGACACGATCGGCGGCGACCCGTTCGCCCAGCTGCTGCCCGTCCAGTGCCCGCCGGACGACGTCCGGCTCGGCTTCACGGCGTGCCACGAGCTGCACGCCCGGCTCGTCCAGCACGTCCACACCGCCTGTGAGGCAGGCCGCTCTTCCCTGCGGGGCCGCTGGCTGCTCACCAGGGGCCGCGTTAACGTGGGATGCTGAACGCCGCGAAAGGAGCAAGCGTGCCCGACCCCACCACACTGGCCACCGTGGTAGTCGACCGGATCGCATCCGACGTCGTAGTGCTGCGCGTGGCCGGGGAGCTCGACACCACCAGCTCGAGCGAGCTCATCGCTCCGCTCGACACGCACGTGGTGGACTCGAACCGGGCGGTGGTCGTCGACCTCGGCGGCGTCCGCTTCCTCGGCTCCGCCGGCCTCGAGGCCCTCGTGCTCGGCCAGCAGCGCGCCGGCCGCACCGGCGTCGAGTTCGTGCTGGTCGCGTCCACCCGTGCAGCACTGCGGCCGATCGAGGCGACCGGGCTGGACACGGTCTTCACGATCCTGCGGTCCGTGGACGAGGCGGTGGAGCGCTACTCGGCCTGAACCTCGCACCCGGCCACCGCGTCCGGGAAACGCCTTCGCGCGCTGGACCGCCGGCACGTGCCCCCGGGTGGTCGTGCTGCGGTGTTCCCGGGGGTGGTGAGCGTGCTCACCGGACCGTTCCACCAGGTCAGTCCTGGCCGATGTCCTCGAACCACAGCTCCGGCTGCTCGGCGATGAACCTCGTCATCATCTCGACGCACGCCGGGTCCTCGACCACCGTGATCCCGACCCCGTGCTCCGCCAGCCAGTCGTGCCCGCCGGAGAACGTCGTGGCCTCCCCGATCAGCACGTTCGAGATGCCGAACTGCCGCACCAGCCCGCTGCAGTACCAGCACGGCGACAGCGTCGTGACCATGGTCGTCCCGCGGTAGCCGCGCTGGCGGCCGGCGTTGCGGAAGGCGGAGGTCTCGGCGTGCATCGAGGCGTCGCCGTCCTGGACGCGGCGGTTGCGGCCCCGGCCGAGCAGGCGGCCGTCGCCGTCGAAGAGCGCGGCGCCGATGGGTATCCCGCCCTCGGCGAGTCCCGTGCGCGCCTCTTCGACGGCGACGGCCAGCATGTCGGAAGCAGCGGTCATGCCGTTCAAGCTACTTCGTCTTGAACAGTTTCACCGTCATCGACGTGCCCGACTGCTTGGTCACCCGCAGGCCGACGCCGACGGCGGGCAGCTTCACACCCGCGTTGGGCTGCTCGGCGAACCAGTACTGCCTGGTGTCGTCGAACACCGGCTGGGCTGCGGCACCTCGGACGTAGGACGCCTTGCCGTTGACGTGCAGCGTGAAGGAGTCCGACTTCTGCAGCGAGAACGGCGCGTCGTAGCCGCCGATCGTGGGCGACCAGCGCTGGCCTTCCAGGTTGTAGAGCGGGGCCGGGTTGGCGTCGATCGGCAGGACCAGGCCCTCACCGGGGTGCTCGCTCACGTTGTTGTCGAGGTAGTACGTGTTCCACAGCGAGACGAGCAGGCCGTCCTGGTACGGGAAGTGCTCCACGAGGTCGGGCCTGTCCGGGAAGCTGTACCGGTACGGGCCGGTGCGGTTGTACTGGCCGTAGGACTCGTAGGTGCGGTTCGACGCGATGTAGAACTGGTCGAACGCCTTGGTCTCCTTGCCCTCGGTGGTGCGGAAACCGCGCGTGGTCCACACCCCGGCCGTCTCGCCGCCGTCGGTCAGCACCGGGGTGCCGTCCGCGACGACCGTGATCTGGTCGGCGAAGAAGCCCTGCGGTGCCAGCGCTCCGTCGGTGCGGTAGGCCAGGCGCAGCTTGGTGTCCTTGCCGGCGTAGGCGTCGAGGGGGACGGTGATGTCCACCCACTGGCCACCGGACGAGCCGCTGACCGCGGGGGCGTTGCCGGAGTCGCGCGCGAACGGCTGACCGCCGGCGGTGCCGTCGAGCTGGGTCCAGCTGCCGTCCGCGTTGGACGCTTCGACGTAGAGGTAGTCGTAGTCCGCCTCGATGTCGTAGCGGGCCTTCAGCGACAGCGACGCCGTGGTCTTGCCGCGCAGGTCCACGGGCGCGGTCATCGAGTGGTCGAGGTCGTTGCCCTTCTCGCTCCACCACATCTTCGTGCCCGCGAACGGGGCGCCGTAGTCGAACGACCTGGAGATGTCCGGCAGCACGACCACCAGCCCCTGGGCCTTGGCGGTGTTGTACTCGTGCGGGCCGAGCTGGAACGTGCGCTCCTGGCCCGCGACCGCGATCTCGTAGTCGAGCCAGCCCAGCTGCAGCTTGTCCCACGCGGAGAACTCGTTGGCGCGCTCACCGGTCGCCTCGCCGGGGGCGTTGACCCGGTTCTGGCCCATGATCGACCACCAGTTGACGCCGTTCGTGCCGCCGTTGGTGTCGTAGTGGTCGGGCAGACCGAGGTCGTGGCCGTACTCGTGCGCGAACACGCCGACGCCGCCGTTCTCGGGCTGCACGGTGTAGTCGCCGACCCACAGGCCGGTGTCACCGATGGGCGCGCCGCCGAGCTTGTTGGTGCCGGGGCCGGAGTTGTAGTTCTTGAACGCGTAGCCGCGGTGGCTCCACAGCGCGTCCTCGCCCTGCCACGGGTCACCGTCGGCCTGGTCACCACCGGCGTGCACGATCTGGAAGTGGTCGATGTAGCCGTCGGGCTCGTTGAAGTCGCCGTCGGAGTCGTAGTCGTAGCGGTCCCACACGTCGTACTCGCGCAGCGCCGCCGTGATCTGCTCGGTGGTCTCCCCCGCGGCCTTGCGGTCGGCGACCCACTGGGTGACGGCGTCCTTGATCAGCTCGCGGGAGTTGTTGCAGATGTTGTCGCCGCACGGGTAGCCGTTGCTGCGGCCGTAGCGCGCCTCGTTGTAGCGGACCTTCACCCAGTCCGTGACGAGCCCGTCGACCGTGTAGCGGCCGGAGGACTGCCGGTCGTAGAAGTTCGCGACCGAGTTGGCGTCCTTCGCCCGCGAGAAGTACAGGTCCTGGAAGTACTGCCGGCTGAAGTCGGGCCGCCAGATCGTGGTGTTGTCCACGGCCCTGTCCGGCTCGGGGATCTGGTTGCGCAGCGGCCCGTCGAACCGCACCGGGCCCGGGGTGTTCGGGTTCGTGTCGCGGTCGGGGTAGTCGGGGTGCCGCTCGTCGCCGAACTCCGCCAGAACGACGAAGACCTTGTCGGTCTTCTCCCGCTTGAGCTCGACGTACTGGTCCTTCGCCTGCTTCTTGCCGACCTTCGCCACGGTGCTGGCACCGCGCTTCTCCGCGGTCACCTCCCCGGTCAGCACCTCGGCCAGCGCCTGCTGCTTCAGCGCACGCCGCTTGAGCTCCAGCTCGTGCGGCTGCTCGTCGCTCTGCTGCCGCACCTGCGCCTCGGGCCGCTCGACCGGCGTCGCGACGGCCGGGACGGCCAGGCCGGTCGTCAGCACCGCGAGCGCCGCTGCTCCCGCCAGTGTTCTTCGCACGTAGGTCCCCTCCTCGGAATCCGGAGGGCGACGCTACGTAGTTGGCCTGCCGCCCGGCACGTCCGAAAGTCGGTTGTCGGACCCGGGACCACATGCTGAACGTCGTCTCAGCGAGTTGCCAGGCGCCTCTCAGCTTCCTGTGGCTTGATGGACGTACCGGAAGTGGAGGGGCCCATCGTGATCGGCTTCGTGCTCGGCTGGCTGTTGACGCTGTTCATCCTCGTGATGATCGCCAGGATGGTCGTCGACTGGGCGGTGGCGCTGCGGGCGCGCGGCGCCTGGGTGCCCAAGGTGCAGCGGGTGGCGTACGCGGTGACCGAACCGGTGCTGTCGCCGGTGCGCAAGGTGCTGCCCCCGGTGCGGTTCGGCGGCTTCGGGTTGGACCTGGCGTTCACGGTGGTGTTCATCGCGGCGCTGGTCCTGCGCTCGATCGTGTGGTGAGGACGCCGGGGTTGAGCACCCCGGCGGGGTCGAGGGCGGCCTTGGCGGCGGCCAGCGCCGTCCCGAACACGTCCGGTCGCTGACGGGTGTACCAGGGCATGTGGTCGCGCCCGACGGCGTGGTGGTGGGTGATGGTGCCCCCGGCGCCGCTGAGCGCCTCGGACACGGCGGCCTTGATCTCGTCCCACTGCTGCCGCAGGCTGCCCCACCGCCCTGGCGCGTAGATGCCGTAGTAGGGCGCGGGCCCGTCCGGGTGGACGTGGGTGAAGCGGCACGTCACGATCCCGACCCCGCACACCTGCCTGAGCACGGCCGTCGCCGCTTCCGTGACGGCCGCGTGCAGGTCGGCGAACCGGTCCCACGTGCAGGCCGTCTCGAACGTCTCGGTGATCATCGCGTGCTGCGCCATCGCATCGCGCTGGTAGGGCATGCGCAGGAACGACGCCCGCCACCTCCGCGCCGCCCCCTCGACCACCTCCCCGCCCGCGCAGAGCTCCAGCGCCCTGGCGAGCTGCGCGTCCACGGGGTGGTCGGCCGACTCGAACGCCAGCACGAGCACAGACCTGCTCGACCCGGCGTTGAGGAACGCCTCCGCCGGGTCGAGCAGCCGGCAGTTCGCCGGCCGCAGCCCGGACTGCACGACCGCCCGCACCGCCTCGACCGCCTGCCCCCAGTCCGCGAACCGCACCGACGCGCCGGCCCGGTGGACCGGCGGGGCCTGCAACCGCAGCCACGCCTCGGTGATCACGCCGAGGGTTCCCTCCGAGCCGAGGAACAGCCGGTCCGGCGACGGCCCGGCCCCGCTGGCCGGCACCCTGAGCGACTCGCTCGTTCCCACCGGGGTCACGACCCGCAGCGACTCGGTGAAGTCGTCGATGTGCGTGGTCGCCGTCGCGTAGTGCCCACCCGCGCGCGTCGCGAGCCACCCGCCCAGCGTCGAGAACTCGAAGGACTGCGGGAAGTGCCGCAGCGTGAGCCCGTGCGGCTTGAGCTGCGCCTCCAGGTCCGGCCCGAGCACACCGGCCTGGACCCGCGCGGCCCGGCTCGTCGGGTCGACCTCCAGGACGCGGTCCAGGTTCCGCAGGTCGAGCGTCACCACGGGCGCGTCGATGTCCCGCGGTTCGACGCCGCCGACGACCGACGTGCCGCCGCCGAACGGGATCACGGCGATGCCGTTGCTGCCGCAGTGGTCCAGCACGTCCACGACGTCCTGCTCGGTGCGCGGTCTTGCGACGGCGTCGGGAATCGGGCCGATGTCGCCGGCCAGGTTGCGGACGACGTCGCGGTAGGCCTGGCCGCGGGCGTGGGTGAGGCGGTCGACCGGGTCGGTGGAGCACAGGTCCGACGGCGGGACGCGGGACGGCGGGAGGTCGAGGTCCGCGGGGTCCGGTGGTTCGTGGAACGTCAGGTCCGCGTCCGGGAGCACGGCGCGGACCCGGTCGACCAGCTGCTGCCGTTCGCCTGGGGTGACGGCGTCCTCGACGTTGCCCCAGCCCCACCACGACCTCGTTGCCATGGCGAGCAACGGTAAGCGGGACGCACGCGTTTCGTAAGAGCTATCCGGCGCCGAAGCACACGAAACCGACCGCCGCCGCGTACGAGCCATCGTCGGAAGCGGCCCGCTGCACCTCCGCCAGCGCCTCCGCCGGCGACAGCCCGTCGGCCAGCTTCCGGTGCAGCTCCACCATCACCGGTGCGGTCCCGTCGGTCGGCACCGGCACCACGGGCGCGATCAGCGTCCGCGTCCCCAGCCCCAGCAGCGCCGCCGTGAACCCCATCAGCTCATCGCCGGGGCGCACGGCGGACTGCCCGGTGTCACACGCGGACAGCACCACGCGCGTAGGCGGTGTACGCAGTCGTTCGATGTCGTAGACCGTCAGAGGTCCATCGGCCAGTTCCAACGCGCTGAACAACGGGTTGTCGACGCGGAACGAGCCGTGTGCCGCGATGTGCGCGAGAGCGGCACCGTCCATTGCGGACGCCACGGCCGAAACGGTTGCGTCGTCATCAATGAGCACACGGCCGGGCACGTGCGCGGAGACGGCCTTGATCTCGTCGGGTGCGGCGGCCATCCGCGGGCCGGCGGCCAGGACGGCTTCTCCGGACGCGTCAGGCGCAGCGGCAGCACGCAGCCACACGGACGCTGACGGCGCCACGGTCACCTGACGGCCGAGCACGCCCCACGGCAGGCTGTTCAGCGCACCGGTCGGTACCACCACCAGTGGACGGCCGTCGATGCGTGGCGCCAAAGGTGACAACAGCCGCGCAGACAGCAGAGAAGCGGCATGGGCGGCGGAGGAGCGGACCACCTCCAGGTTCGGCAGCCCCGGCGGCAGGGTCACGAGGCGGTGCAACGCGAAGCGCAGCAGGCGGATCTCGCGGACCACGCCCTCAAGGGCACCCAGCACGTGCAGGGACGTCCGGCCGTCGGCCAGGACCACGGCCAGCAGGGAGCCGTCGTACTCGACGAACTCGACCAAGGCGGAGGAGCCCAGGGCCGCCGCCAGCGAGGACACCGGCGGCGGCTTGAACACCGCTCCCCCGCCCGACATCTGCCGGGTCAGGTCGCGGACGCGTTGTTCGGCGCGGACCAGCTGCGCGCGCAGCGCCCCGGCGGGTTTGCCGGCCAGCACGGCCGACTCGACGTCGGAGGTGACGGCGCGCAGGGTGGCCAGCGCGTCCTCCAGGCGGGGGTCGTCGGGGGGTGACACCGACTTCATCCGCAGGGCGCCGGCGCGCCAGCTCTCGGTCCACGACAGCACGCGGGCCGCGTTGCCGGAGGCCACGGCCAGGCGCAGGCCCTCCTCTGCCAGGGCCTGGCCCTGCGCGCCGGTCAACGCGCGCAGCTCGGCGGCGCCCAGCGACACGCGGTACTCGTCGAGCAGGGCGATGCCGCGGCGCAGCGCGGAGGAGGTGCCGCGGACGTCACCGGAGAGCTTGCGCCGCAACGCCTCCGCGTACCAGCCGCGGACGCGCAGACCGGCCGGGCCGCGGGAACGCGACGCGGCGGCCCTGGAGAGCTCGGCCACCGCCCGCACGCGATGACCGAGGTCGGCGGCCACCAGACCGGCGTCGATGCGGGCCTCCAACGCCGGCAGCCGCCAGTCCATCGCGTCGAGCTCGTCGGCCACCCGCGACAACGCCACCCGCAGCGAACGGGTGCGGTCGCCGCGCAGGACCGCCGCGTGCAGTTCGAGGTAACGCGCTCCGGCCGCCCACAGCAGGCGTTGCTCGCGGCGGAACCGGCGCCGGGCCTCCGCCGCGAAGGCGTTGGCGGCGTCCAGGTCGTCGTCCAGCAGGGCGATGCGGGCGCGGAAGAACAGCGCCTCGGAGGTCGCGAAGGGGTTGCGAAGGGCCTTCAGCTCGGTGATGGCGCGGTCCGCGGCCACTCGCGCCTCGTCCACCAGGGGCACCGACACCAGCAGCTCCAGCCGGTTCACCAGCAGGGCGGGGCGGGGCACGTCCAGGCTGCGGTAGACCTCGTCGGCCTTGTCGAACAACGTCAGGGCCGCGGGCACGTCGCCCGAGCGGGTGGCCATGATGCCGGCGTTCCAGTGCACGTCCGCGACACCGAGCTCCTGGCCCAGCGAGCCGAGCAGCGCAGCGGCCACGTCGAAGTCGGCGGAGGCCTCACGCATGTTGCCGACGTACGCGCGCACGAGACCGCGGTTGTTGTGAGCGCGCGCCTCGACCAGTTTGTCGTCCACGCGCCGTGCGCCGGCGATGGCGGCCGTGTAGTCGCGCTGTGCTTCGTCGTATCGGGTCAGGTAGTGGAAGACGACACCGCGTTGCATGAGAGCGGCGACCGCGTCCGCACCCGACAACGACGGCATGGCCACGTCCAGCGCGCGCAGTGCGGCGCGGTGGCGGCCGGTGTAGGCGAGCACCCACGCCAGCGACATCTGCGCCAAAGCCGACAAACGGGGCAGTCCCGCGTCCGTCGCGATGCGGATCGAGCGGCGCAGGTGGCGGATCGAGCCGCTGTAGTCGTGCAGCTCGCGCAACGCGAGACCGATCGCGCGTTCGGCGATCGCCCATTCGGAACGGTCTTCCGTCGCGCGGAGGACGGCGCGGGCCATCTCGACGGCCGCACGCGGGTTGCGCTGCCTGGCCGCCAGCGCGTCCTCCGCACAAAAGTCGGTCACGGCGTCACTTTATCCGCTGTGGTAGCTTGATCAAGCTCGGTCGGGGCCCCCGTCAAACGCTGCTTTGTGAGGCCGTGGTGTCGAAATCGCCGGAACGTGCTGAGCTGTACGAAAGAGCTTTTCAGCAGCTCATCGCCGAGGACAAGAACATCAGCTTCCACGCCGAACGCGGGCGTGAATTCCTTTATCGTCCAGGTCAGCTGCTCGTCGCGCCGGCCGACCTCGACCGGGTGATCGCGAAACTGCGGCAAAACAATGTCGACGCGCGTCCCGCGGCCGGATTCGGTGGAATGGCCCGGTTGATCCTGCCGAACAACCCCGAAGACATTCCGCAGATCGTCCGGTTGTTGAGGGATCAACGGAACTGGCCGAACGAACGCGTACCGCTCGTCCAGCCGCACCACGTCGTCGTGGGACACGGCGGAAACGTCATGGGCAACCCCGGCGACCGGCCGCGGCCGACCGACCCGCTCACCCCGCCGAAGGCCGACGACCGGCTCTCCGGCATCCGCGTCGGCATCCTCGACACCGGCATCTCCTCCGGCGCGCAGCTGGAGCACGCGGACTGGTTCAAGAACCGGTTCGTCAAGGAGCCCGACGACGTCGACCCCGCCTACACCAGCGGCGCGCTCTTCGGGCTGCAGGGCGGCCACGGCACGTTCGTCGCGGGCGTCGTGCAGAGCGCGGCGTGCGGTGTCGCGCTCGACCCCGAGATCGCCCTCGACCTGAACGGCTTCGGCGACGAGGAGCGGCTGGTCGCCAAGATCGCCGAGATGGGCCGCAAGAAGGTCGACCTGCTCAACCTGTCCCTCGGCTGCTACACCGCCGACGACGTCGCGTCCGAGCCGCTGCGCGTCGCGATCACCGCGCTGCCGCAGGAGACGGTCGTGGTCGCCTCCGCGGGCAACCGCGGCGACCAGCGCCCGAGCTGGCCCGCCGCGTTCTCCCGGGTCACCGCCGTCGCCGCGCTCGCGCTGAACGGGGACGGCTCGATCGTGCCCGCCTGCTACTCGAGCTTCGGGCACTGGGTCGACGCGTGCGCGATCGGCAACCGCTCCTCGACCTATCTCAAGGGCGAGTGGAAACTGCCCGGCGAGGGCGACGCGACGCCGTTCGCGCTGTGGGCGAACTGGGCCGGCACGTCGTTCGCCGCGCCCTGGGTCACCGGGCGGATCGCGGCCACGATGGTGAAAGACGGCCTCACCGCAGCTCAGGCCCGTGACAAACTGCTGGTGGACCCGGAGTTCCACGCCGGTTACGGGACCTTCGTCAAATAACCGGCGAGGAGGTTGTATCTGGGGAGCAACCCCGGCCTCCGCAGGTCGTGACCGCAAGGAGTCGACGTGACCTCAGCATCCCCGATCGCCGCGCTCGTCAGCGCGGCGGCCGAGGGCGACCAGGGTGCGTGGAACGAGATCGTGGACCGCTACACGCCGCTGGTCGTGTCGGTGATCTACAAGCACCGGCTGCGCCCCGCGGACGCGGCCGACGTGAACCAGACGCTGTGGCTTCGGCTCGTGGAGCAGATCGGCCGGCTCCGCGAGCCCGAGGCGCTGCCCGGCTGGATCATGACGACCACCCGCAACGAGTGCCTGCGCGTGTTGCGCGTGCAGCAGCGGACGCACCTGTACGACCCGCTGTCGGAGTCCGACGCGCTGGAGTCGGAGCAGGACGCGGACGTGGAGGCGGACCTGCTGGCGGTGGAACGGCGGCAGGCGCTGCGCGACGGGTTCGCCGAACTCACCGAGCAGTGCAAGCGGTTGCTGACCAAGCTGATGACCGACCCGCCGCCGAGCTACCAGGTCGTGAGCGAAGAGCTGGCGATGCCGGTCGGCAGCATCGGGCCGACCCGCATCCGCTGTCTGGAGAAGCTGCGCAAGACGACGGCGATCTCGGCGTTCCTGGGATCGCCAGCCAAGAAGGCCACGCAGGTGAGAGGAGGTGTGTTGGGTGCGGCACGACTGGGACAGTGACGAGGTGTTGCTCGACGCCTTGCGCGACGCGGTGAGCACACCGCCCGCCGATGCGGTTCCACCGGAGTTCCTCGAAGCCGCCAAGGCGGCCTTCACCTGGCGCACCGTCGACGCGGAGCTGCTGCTGATCACCTCGTACGACTCGGTGCTGGACGACACGCTCTTCGCCCGCGCCCGCTCGACGTCCACGGCGCGGCAGCTGGTGTTCGACGCGGACGGCGTCACGCTGCAGGTCGAGGTGTCGGCGGCCGGCGTGACCGGGCAGCTGGTGCCCGCGGACGGCGACGTGACGCTGGTGTCGCCCGCCGGCGACGTGGAGACGGCGCCGGCCGACGAGCTGGGCATGTTCGTGATGGGCCCCGGCCCGCGCGGCCCGGTGCGGTTCCGGTTCGCCGGCGGCTGCACCGACTGGTTCATCCTCTGACCACACCTCGCGAGAGGCGCGCTGTCGTGGTGCACGTACCGCTGCACGAGTCCGGCGTGCACGTCACCGGCGCCCCGGCCGAGCCGCGGACGCCGGCAGCACACCCGATCGGGTGCTTCTTGCTGTCACGCGGGGGCCCCGCGTTCCCCTCAGGGTCACGCAGGGCCCCCGCGTGCACTTCACATCAGGCGGCGTCCACGAACGTGGACGGGCCGACGGTCACCGCGGCGGAACGGAAGTTCGCCTCCACCTCGGCCTTCTCCTTGGCGTTCGGGTTGGGGTTCTTGCACGACGTGCCGGCGCTCGCACCGGACATCAGGTCGGTGCACAGCCCCGTCCTGCGGTCGGGCATGCCCAGCAGGTGCCCGAACTCGTGGGACGAGATGCGCACCGTGTCGTGGCCCTCGTTGACCGCCTGACGACCCATGACCCACCGGCCGCGGCCGAGGCTCGTGACGTAGGCGCGGGGCCACTGGTTGTCCACGGTGACGGTGATGTTCGCGGCGCCGGTCACCTTGACCAGCCGCACGTTCACCACGCTGTTGTTCCACACCTGGGCGCCCTGGTCGACGGCCGCCTGGAACTCACCGGCACCGCTCGAGTTGTACGTGAGGGTGCGGGGCGCAGCTTCCGCGGTTCCGACGAGGCCGACTGACAGGGCGGCAGCGCTGGCAACCACGGCAATTGTTTTGCGCAGGAACACAGGAATCTCCTCGCAATGCAGGGTAATTGCTCCCCGACTGTATCGAAGCAGCGTTGCCGCACAAGAAGAGTCAAGTGTCAATCAGCGCCGGAACGGTCCAGACACTTCGTAGGTGATCCCGCCGCTGCTGCTGCCGGACGTGCCGCGCTGCGAGGAGAAGTACAGCCTGCTGCCGTCGGGCGAGAACGCGGGACCGGTGATCTCGCTGCTGCTCTGGCCGGGAACCCGCAGGAAGGGGGCCACGACACCGGCCGGCGTGATGATGCAGATCTCCATGTTCCCGCCGTCCTCGGCGACGAACAGGTCGCCGCCCGACGACCGGGTCACGTTGTCGACACCGGTGAGCGGAGCCGTTCCGCTCGTCACGAGCGAGTCGTCATAAGTGAGGCTGATGGTGCTTTGTGATGCGTTGTAAGCCCACACCCGGCCGTCGCCTTTGGTGGTGAACCAACAGGTGTCGTCGGCGTAATAGCAGCCTTCGCCGCCGTTGAACCGCTTGGCGCCGCTCACCTGGTTGCGCGTGGCCGTCGGGCTGCCGTCCGGGTCGGGCACCCGCGCCCAGCCGACGCTGCCGGACGTGCCGCTGCCGCCGGTCATGACCTCCAGCGTGCCGGAGCTCAGGTCGCCCCACGTGGTGGGCGTGAAGCGGTACAGGCACCCGTCCGGCACGTCCTCGGTCAGGTAGACGACCTTGCGCACCGGGTCGGCCGCGCACGCCTCGTGCTTGAACCGGCCCATCGCCGGGCGCTGGACGGCCGCCTTGACGCCCCACGGGTCGGTCTCGTAGACGTAGCCGCGGTCGACCTCCTCGCACGACAGCCACGTGTTCCAGGGCGTGGCACCGCCGGCACAGTTCACGTTGGTGCCGCTGAGGGTCCGGTAGGCACCGGTGATGGTGCCCGACTGGTCGAACTTCACGGCGCCCACGCCACCGGTGGAGGACACCTCGCTGTTGGACACGTAGATCCAGCCGGTGCCGTCGGCGAAGCACGCGCCGCCGTCCGGTGCGGGGTGCCAGGTGTAGCCCGTGCCCGCGACGCGCTGGCCGGAGCGCGCGATCACGCGGCTGGAGAAGCCCTGGGGCAGCATGAGCCCGCTGCTGTTGACCGGTTGCAGGGAACCGTAGGGGCTGGGACCGGGCTGGGCCCCGGCGGCGAAGGCCTCACGCCAGTTGGCGCCACCGAACGCCGCCGCTGCGGTCCCGACGACTGCGACACGAAGAAAGTTCCGACGCTCCATGCCTTGGAGCGTGCCGCAGATGGGGGCCGCCCGGGATGAAGGTCAGGCGAATGACCGTTGACGCGCCGGGGTGAACCCGCGGCGGACGCGGGACGGGGGCGGCGGGTCCGCCGCCCCCGTTCGCGTTCAGGCGAACGACGGTTGCCGCAGCGCGTGCTCCACCAGGGTGATGAGGATCTGCTTGGTGGACTGCCGGTTGCGGGCGTCGCACGGGATTATCGGCACCGACGAGGCGATCGTCAGCGCGTCCCGCACCTCCTCCGCGCGGTGGTGCATCAACCCGTCGAAGCAGTTCACCGCGACCACGTACGGCAGGTCGCGGTCCTCGAAGAAGTCGATGGGCGCGAACGCGTCGTCGATGCGGCGGGTGTCGACCATGACCACGGCGCCGATGGCGCCGCGGACCAGGTCGTCCCACATGAACCAGAACCGGTGCTGTCCCGGCGTGCCGAACAGGTACAGGATCAGGTCCTTGTCCAGCGACACCCGGCCGAAGTCCATGGCCACCGTGGTGGTGACCTTGCCCGGTACCGCGGACAGGTCGTCGACCCCTACCGAGGCCTGGGTCATGACGGCCTCGGTGGTCAGCGGGGTGATCTCCGAGACCGAGCCGACGAACGTCGTCTTGCCGACGCCGAACCCGCCCGCGACGACGATCTTCGCCGATGTCGTGGTCAGGTCGGCCCCAGGTGACCCCGGACGACCCGGAGCACCGTTGCTCATGGGAACTTCTCTCTACTCAGGACAGAACAGCTCAGGCTCGCATCGAGACGTGCAGCTGGGCGCGGATCTCCGGCGTGAGCTGGAGACCGACCCGCTCCACCAGGCGGGTCATCGCGTAGCCGATGAGCCCGATGTCGCAGTTGGGTGCGGCGAGCACGGCGAGGCAGGACCCGTCGCTGATGGACATCAGGAAGAGGTAGCCGCGTTCCATCTCGACGACGGTCTGCTTGACGTCGCCGGCCTCGAAGCAGCGCGCCGCGCCGAGGTTGAGCGAGACGAGACCGGAGGAGACGGCGGCGAGCTGCTCCGCCCGGTCGTGCGGCAGTCGCTCCGACGTGGCGAGCAGCAGCCCGTCCGCCGAGACGACGATCGCGTGAGCGACACCGGCGACCCTGCTGACGAAGTCCTCGACCAGCCAGCTGAAGTTGTCCAGTTCCTCAGTCGCGGTGGTCACTGGTGTTCCCTTTCTGCGATCACGGGGATGTCCCCGACGGCCGAGTCGAAGAGCGAGTCGCGGCCCATCTGGACACCCTTCTGGTACGTGGCGAACCGCTGGCGCAACCGTTCAGCGGAACGACCGCTCGCGGCGACGGTCGCCAGCTGCGGCACCGGTGAGGACGGCTTCGGGGTCGAGCCGGGCACCAGGCGCGCCTTGGGGACGCGCTTGGGCAGCCCGTTCTCCGTCGTCTGCGCGGGGGTGCCGGACTCCAGCGCACCGGCGGCACGCCAGCCCTCGTCGGCCGAGCCCCAGTCGGACGCGAAGTCGGCGACGGCACGCGGCACGGCCGTCGGGGCCTCGGTCTTCACGGACTCCGGCGAACGCTGCCGCTTGGGCAGGCCGTTCACCGTGCTCGGTTCTTCCTCTTCCTCGTCGGACGTGTGCTCCACCGCCGGGACCCCTGCCGGTGCGGGCACCGACGGGGACGGGGACGCGGACTCGGGAGCGGCCGGCGTCTGGAACCACCGCGACAACGCGTCCGCGGAGATCTCCTCGTCGTCGTCGCTCACCGCGGGGAAGATCTCGGTGGCGGCCTCGACGGGTCGTTCGACCGGCGGCTCGTAGGAGTACCGGTCCTCGACGGCGGTCTCCTCCGCCTCGATCCGCGCGGTGAACAGGCCGTCCGCGGACGTCTGCTCGATGCGGTGGCGCCCGCTGGGCTCCTCCTCCGCCGTCTCCGCCGACGACACCACGACCGGGTACTCCGGCGTCCACTTCGGAACACCGGAGAGGCCCTCGCCGGTGCTCTCGACGGCGGGTGCCGGCGAGGGCGCGACGGCCGGGAGCGGCAGCGCGGGCGGCGGGCCCTTGTGCAGCAACGAGGCCGGCAGCACGACCTGGGCGGTGACACCACCCTCTATGTCGTCGTTGTTCGCCAGCGTCACGCGGATGTCGTGCCGCTTGGCGAGCTGGCCGACCACGTACAGGCCCATCTCGCGGGCCACGGAGACGTCGACCTCCGGCGGCTCGGCGAGCTTCGCGTTGAACTCGACGACGTCCTGCTCCTGCATGCCGACACCGCGGTCGTGGATGCGGATCGCGACCTCGCCCTTGCGGGTCTCTATCGTCCGCACCGTCACCTTGCTGGTGGGCTTGGAGAAGGCCGTGGCGTTGTCGAGCAGCTCGGCCACGAGGTGCGCGAGGTCGTTGACCACGCGGCCCTGCACCATGAGCTCCGGCGTCGGCGCGATCTGCACGCGCGCGTACTTCTCGACCTCGGAGACCGCGGCGCCGAGGACCTCGGCGATCGCGACGGGCCGGGTGACGCGGCGGTTGACCGTCGTGCCGGAGAGCACGAGCAGGTTCTCGCTGTTGCGGCGCATCTGCGTCGCGAGGTGGTCGAGCTCGAACAGCGACGCCAGGTGGTCGGGGTCCTGCTCGTCCTGCTCGAGCCGGTCGATCACGCTGATCTGCCGCTCCACCAACGCCTGCGAGCGCCGCGACAGGTTGATGAACATGTCGTTGACGTTCGCGCGCAGGGCCACCTGCTCGACGGCGAGGCGGACTGCTTCGCGCTGCACCAGGTCGAACGCCCGCGCGACCTGGCCGACCTCCTCGGTCGTGTTGAGCGGCACCGGGACGATCGCCTCCTCGGCGGCGCGTTCCGGGTCGCGGTGCGACCGGATTCGCTTGATCGCCTCCGGCAGCTGGTTGCGCGCCACGTCGAGCGCGCTGCGGCGCAGGATGCGCAGCGGCCGCAGCATGGACTGCGCGACCATCGCCATGAGACCGAACGCGAGCAGCAGCGAGATCGCGACCAGTGCCGCGTCCCGCCAGGCGTCCGAACGCGCCGTGTCGGCGAGACGCGTGGTCGTCGCGTCGGCCTGGCCCTCCAGGTCGCCCGCGACCTGGGCGACCAGGTTCGCGGTGTCCTGGCCGATCTTCAGCACCTCGGCGTCGGTGATGGTGATCGTCTCGCGCTCGAAGTCCTGCGCGAGCGCGAGCCGCACCAGCCGGTTGCGACCGTCCACGGCGGAACCGGACACGACGTCCTGGAACCGCTGCCGGTTCTCCGCCGACGCCAGGTCGTTGAACTCCGTGAACGCGGCGTCCAGACGGGACTGCGCGGCACGCAGCTCGTCGGCGGCACCGGGCGCGAAGCCCCTGCGCAGCGCGGTGGACGTCAGGATCGCGTTCTGCTGGCCGAGCTGCTCCTGGGCGCTGTAGAGCGCCTGCGCGGCCGTGACCAGCGGCACGATCTCCGGCTCGCTCAGGCTCGACACCACGGCCCGGTGCACCTGGCTGAGCGAGGCGCTGATCTGGTTGTACGCGCTGATGACAGCGACGTCCGGGTACTTCGTGCTCAGGATGGTCACCCGCAGGCTCGCCAGTCCGTCGAGGGACTGCAGCGACTTGGTGAACGACTCCTGGAGGGGCGCGCTCAGGCCGGAGGCCGTCGCGCCCGAGTTCCGGTACTTGTCCAACTCCGTGTCGGTAAGACCGGTCTTCGCCGCGTGCTCGGGGCACGCGTTCTGCCTGCCGGCGGCCACACACTGGACCGCCCAGTCGCGCTCGACCTGCAGAGCGCTCTCCACCTTCGCCGCCTGGTGGCTGACAGCGAGCTCGCGCTGGACTTTGCCGAAGAGTTCGACGTCGTCGAGCTGGGTGTTCAGCCGCAGGCCCGCGAGAGTCGCGGTGCTCAGGGCCGGAACCAACAACACCACTGCGAGCTTGCTCCGCAACCGCCAGTTGCGTAGGCGGAACCGGTCGATGCCTCGCTGGTCCTCACGACCGCGCACCGTCAACACTCCCCGCCCCGTTTAATAGCTGCAAACCTGGTGGATCTTGGAGTAAAACGCACCGTTCTCATACCGCCGTTCGGACGACAAAACAGCTGGTTCGAGAATCAACAACTGTGCAGGGGCGGCTAAACGGCCCCTTGCCGATAATTCTTGCGGCGCAGACGACCGCCGCGGGGGGCTTTCGATCACGGCGCGATCACAGCCCCCCGCGCTGTTCGTCAACTACCGGAGGGCTGGATGAGCATCGGCTTCACGTCGAGCTCCTTGTCCAGCATCCCGTAGCGCACCATCAGCTGGACCACGCGCTGCAGGCGGGTCGCGTCGAGCGTCGTCGGGAACGCGCCGAAGTGGACAAGACCTGCGGTTTCCTTGTCGACCTTGGCGTACTCGACCAGCAGCGGCTCCACCGTGGGGCGGTCGGTGGCGTCGGCCTGGCCCTTGGCCATCGCGCGCTGGAACGCGGCGACGGTCTTCGGGTTCTCCTTGGCGAACGCGCCGGTGGTGGCGTAGCCCGCGATCGGGATGTTGTCCGTCGGGCCGGTCGCGGCGTCCAGGACCTTGATCTGGCCGGCGGCGCGCTGGGCGCGGGTGATGAACGGCTCGACCATGAAGGCCGCGTCGACGGTCTTGTTCTGGACCGCCGCCTGCATGTCCGGGAACGGCATCTCCTTGAACTTCACCGAGTTCACGTCGACGTTCGCGGCTTCGAGGGTGGCCTTCGCGGTGAGCTCCGCAATGTTCCTGAAGGTGTTGATCCCGATGGTCTTGCCGGCGAGGTCGGCAGGACTCTTGATGGCCGAGTCACCGTTGGCCAGGATCAGGAACATGTCCGGCTTGGCCTG
Source organism: Lentzea sp. NPDC036949 (assembly GCF_055608075.1). NCBI lineage: Bacteria > Bacillati > Actinomycetota > Actinomycetes > Pseudonocardiales > Pseudonocardiaceae > Lentzea > Lentzea sp. NPDC036949. The sequence goes on along the minus strand of NZ_JBVJRA010000007.1, from coordinate 36,992 downwards.
GTAGCCGTCGGAGATCAGCTTGAGGCCGTCGACCGCCTTCGCGGTGTCCTTCGCCTCCGCGGCGAAGAACGAGACCCAGTTGCCGAACGTGAAGTCCAGGTCCTTGCTGATCAGGCCGGGGATCGCCTTCGCGCCACCGTCGATGACCTTGAGGTTGACCTCAAGGCCCTCCTGGGCGAAGTAGCCCTTCTTCATCGCGACGTGGACCGAGGCCACGTCGAGGATCGGCAGCACCCCCAGGGTGATCTTGGCCTTCTCGACCTTGCCGCCGCTGTTCTGGTCGGCCGGGGGTGACTGCTCTTCGCCGCCGAGCAGTCCACAGCTCGCCACGGTGGCGAGCAGCGTGGCGAGGGCGATGCCACGGACGGCGGTGCGGCGGACTCTTCGAGTCATCGGGAGCACTCTCCTGTCGGAGCGGTGTCGTCGTTGCGGGGATTTTGTCGCGACGGTCAACCACTCAGAGTAATGACGCTGCTCCAAAAGACCCCAGTTGACCGACACGAGCAGGTTCCAGTCCACTACCTGCGGTGAGCATCTAAGCACAGCAGGTCTAGGGCTAGGAGAACCCCAGTTGAAGCGCGCTGTAGCCGTCGTCGGCGCCGGGCCGGCCGGTCTGACCTTGGCAAACTTGATCCAGCAGTCAGGCATCGACTGCGTGGTGCTGGAAAGGGCCAGTCGTGCCCACGTGGAAACCCGGCCACGGGCGGGAGTCCTCGAACACCGCTCCGTGACGATGCTGGAGTCGCTCGGACTCGCCGATCGTTTGCTGATGGAAGCAGACCGTCACGGAACGTGCGAATTCCGGGTGAGTGGACAGGTGTTCCAGGTCGCGTACTCCGACTTGTACGGCGGCCGGGAGCACTACGTCTACCCCCAGCAGGAAGTGGTCAAAGACCTGATCGGAGCATTCCTGGCCGCCGGTGGTGACATCCGGTTCGAGGTCAGTGACGTCGAGTTGCGGGATCTGACCAGCTCTCACCCGTCCGTGGCCTGGACCAGCGCAGACGGGGTACGCGAAGAAGTTTCATGTGACTTCGTGGCGGGCTGCGACGGATTCCACGGGGTGTCCCGTCCGAGCATTCCCGAGGGAGTGCTGACGGAGTTCACGCACCAGCACGGGATCGAGTGGCTCACCATTCTCGCGGAGGCCCCTCCGTCGACTAAAGCCGTGATTTACGCGCTGCACGCCGACGGTTTCGCCGGACACATGCTGCGCAGCCCGTCGGTATCGCGTTTCTACCTCCAGGTGCCGGTCGGGACAAAAGCCGAAGATTGGTCGGACGAACAGGTCTGGGAGGCGTTGCACAAACGCTTCGCGCTGCGCGACTCGTCGTGGGAGCTGAACGAGGGCAAGATCATCGAAAAGCGCGTCCTCGACATGCGCAGCCATGTGGTCGAGCCGATGTCCTACGGGCGGCTGTACCTGCTGGGTGACGCAGCCCACATCATCACCCCGGTCGGCGCCAAGGGCATGAACCTCGCCATGAACGACGCCGCAACCTTCGGACGTGCACTGATCGCCTACTACGACACCGGTTCCGAGGACGGGCTGAAGACCTACTCAGACGACTGTCTCAAAAGGGTCTGGCGGGCCCAGGAGTTCTCGCAGTGGATGGTCAACATGATCCACACCGATGTGAGCTCCCCCTTCTTCGGACGGTTGGCGCAGGCCAGGTTGGAACACCTGGCCGAGTCCCCTGCCTACCGGGCGACCTTCGCCGAGAACTATGTGGGGCCCTAACGGGTGAAATCCCGGGTCCCCTAACGAGTGATCTCGATCCCCTAGGGACCTCGTTTCGTCACGATCTGGGGCCAACTCCCGATGCCGGGGGATGTCGATCATCCATACGGTTCAACCCGACATCCCCCGATCACCACATCAGGAGCCTGGTTCCATGAGCACCCTGCACGACTTCACCCTCTCCCTGCTGAGCGACCTCGACGCCCGCGAGGCGTTCCAGCTGGACCCGCAGGGCGTGCTCGAGTCCGCCGGGCTGGGCGACATCACCCCCGGTGAGATCCAGGAGATCCTGCCGCTGGTGCTCGACACCGCCTCCGTGGCCAAGGTCGACGCCCTCGACGACGTGCTCGCGAACGCCGGCGACATCGCCGCCGCGGACCAGCTGAAGCTCGTCACCGGCAACCTCGACGGCCTCACCTCGATCACCGACGTCGCGAACCTGGGCGCTCCGTCCGCCGTGACCGCGCTGGTCACCGACTTCGGCAACGTCGGCGACGTCGCCGGCACCCTCGACGTCGTCTCGGACGTCACGACCGTCGTGCAGGACAACTCGGTCGTCAGCACGGTCACCCACGTCGCGGACGTGCAGGACGTCGTGAACACCGACGTGCTGGTCAAGGACCTCGACACCGACGTGCTCGTCAAGGACGTCGCGAACACCGACGTGCTGCTCAAGGACACCGACGTGCTGGTGAAGGACGTCGCGAACCTCGACCTGGACGTCGAGAACGTCGTGGACGTGAGCGACAACGTCGTGCAGGACGTGGCGCAGGTCGGCGACGTCCACAACTCCGTCGGCCAGGTCGTGGGCGACCTCAACGTCGGCGACCTCGACCTGCTCGACGGCGGCCTGGGCAACGGCAACGACCTGAACATCCACTTCTGAGCCACCGGCAGCGCACGGGCGCTTACCGCCACCTGTGAGCGCCCGGACCACCCTCCCGCACACCTCGCACGGTGACGGCCTCCTCGTCGGCTGACAGGCGTTCTGACAGCCCCGTCCGTGCGACGCGGAACGGCTCCGGACCACCGCGGTCCGGAGCCGTTCTGCGCGTGGATTTCCCGTCGTCCGCACCGGGTCTGCGGCAGCTTGGTCTTTTTCCCAGGTTTTCCCAGTAGGGCTCTGCACTCACGCCCGGTGGTACAAAGTGTCCACTCCGCGCTCCAGCACCCGGCGGACACCGCGGAGGTCCACCCGCGACCCCCGCTCGCCGCCCGTGTCCGCCAGACGCCACACGTCGGCGGGCTCCACACCGGCCGGCAGGTCCAGGTACCACGAGAACCCGGCCGGTCGCGGCGGAGCGCCCGCCTCGACGAGGTAGGAGTTGACGAACGCGTTGACGACGTCCTGGTCGGGGAGCAGCGGAGCCGGGGTGCGCACGACCCGGCGCGGGCCGGCGACCCACGCCAGCAGCAGCGAGAACCCGTTGTCGGACAACGGGAGCAGCCTTCTGCCCTGCAACGCCACCACGCGGCCGGGTGGCGCGGCCGAGATCTCCTCCGGCTCCGCGTCGACGATGAGGAACAGGTTCCAGTCGCTCACGCGGCAGAGTGTGTCAGGAGCTGACGGTCTCGCTGAGCGACTCCCGCTCGGCCTCCGCCCACTTCTCCACGTCGAGCGAGGGCTTGCCGACGTTGAGCAGCCGGGCGACGCGCGAACGCAGTGCCACGAAGGCCTCGTCCGTGCGCGTGGTCACCTGGTCGCGCTCGGCGGGCAGCGGCACCTCCAGGTCGGCCACGAGACGCGCGGGAGAGCCGGACAGGACCAGGATGCGGTCACCCAGGTACACCGACTCGTCGATGTCGTGCGTGACGACCAGGACGGTCGTGTCGTGCTCGCGGCGGACCCGCAGCAGCAGGTCCTCCAGCTCGAAGCGGGTCTGCGCGTCGACGGAGGCGAACGGTTCGTCCATTAGCAACAGGGCCGGCCGGTACGCCAGCGCCCGCGCGATGGCCACGCGCTGCTGCATGCCGCCGGAGAGCTGCCACGGCCGCTTCTTCGCCGCCTTGCCGAGCCCGACCCACTCCAGCGCCTCGGCCGCGCGGGCCTTGCGCTCGGTGCGCGGCAGGCCGCGCAGCGGGAACTCCACGTTGCCCTGCACGGTGAGCCACGGGAACAGCGACCGCTGGTAGTCCTGGAAGACGACGGCGAGGTGCGAGCCCTTGAGGGACACGTCCCCGCGCGACGGCTCGATGAGCCCGGAGATGGTGCGCAGCAAGGTGGACTTGCCGCAGCCAGAGGGGCCGACCACGCAGACGAGCTCGCCGGCTCGCACGGTGAACGACAGCCCCCCAATGGCTTCGTAGTCGCCGTAGGTGTGGCCCAGGTCGGCCACCTCAAGCATGTTGCTCATCACGACTCCTCGGTTGCCAAGCCAAAGCCCTGCGTTCCACCGCGAGCAACGCGGTGTTGAGTCCGTAGCCGAGGACGCCCAGCAGGACGATCCCGGCCCACATGCGCGTGTAGTCGAACTCGCGCTGCGCCTGCATCAGCTGCGAGCCGATGCCGTTGTCGGTGGCCACCAGCTCGGAGATCACCATCAGCACGAGCGACAGGGAGAGCGAGACCCGCAGTCCCGCGAAGATCTTCGGGGAGGCCGCGGGCAGCACGACGCCGAGCACCCACTGCCAGCGCGGGATGCCGAACACCGCGGAGGTGTCCACTTTGGTCACGTCGACCGAGCGGGCGCCGTCGACGCTGTTGAGCAGCACCGGCCACACGACGCCGAACACGATCGTCGCGAGCTGCATCGACGTGCCGCCCTTGAACAGCAACAGGAACACCGGCACCAGCGCGGGCGGCGGGATCGAGCGCAGGAACACCAGCAGCGGCCCCGCGTACTCCATCGCCCGGTCGGACCGGCCGAGCAGCAGACCCAGCGACACGCCGATCACGCAGGCGATCGCCCAGCCCGACAGCAGCCGGCCCACCGACGGCAGGATGTGCTCGGTGACGTTCTGCGGCTCCAGCACCCACCACTCGTAGGCGGCGGCGACGATCTGCGACGGCGGCGGGAAGAACGGGTCGTCCGCGAGCCAGCCGAGGACCTGCCACACCACGATCAGCACGGCGAACACGGTCCACCGTTGAACGAATCGGTTCACCAGGCCACCCACCGGCGCCGCACGCGCTCGAGACCGTTGTTGAGCAGGACACCGATCACGCCCGCGACCACCGTGCCGGCCAGGACCTGGTCCATCCGCCCGGCGCCGCTGCGGGCCTCCATGATGAAGTAGCCGAGCCCGATGTCGGCGCCGGCCATCAGCTCCACGCTGACCATCACGATGAGCGCGGTGGTGGCCGCGAGCCGGATTCCGGTGAGGACGAACGGCAGCGCGCTGGGCAGTGCCACCCGGAACAGCACGCCGAGGCGGCCGGTGCCGAAGACCCTGGCCGTCTCGACCTGCAACGGGTCCAGTTCGTCCAGCGCGTAGATGGTGTTGAACAGGATCGGCCACACCGCCGCGTACACCGCGAGCGTGATCTTCGTTTCCGGTCCGAAACCGAGGATCACCAGCGCGAGCGGAATCAGTGCGACGGAAGGGATCGGGCGCAGGAACTCGACGACCGCGCGGGTCGCGTGGCGCACGGCGGGAACGCTGCCGAGCACGAGTCCACTCGGTACCGCGACGGCGATGGCGACCACGATGGCGATCAGCAGTGCCAGCACGGTGGCCACGACGTGGCGGAGGAAGACCGGGTCGACCAGCTGCGCGGCCAGCTCTCCGAACACGACGGACGGTGGGACGAGGGCTTCCGCGGGGACGAGGGTGGAGCGTCCTAAGAGCTCCCAGAGCGCGAGGAACCCGGCGATGCCGAGGAGTCCCCTTGTGAACGCACGCACTCGGTCACCCTAGAGAGTTGATCACTCAACCACAATGCGTGTCGAGGCAACTCCGGGGTGTTTCCCGCACATCAGCGGCAGTCAGCAGACCTCGACGCGCTCCGCTTCGCCGAAGCTCTTAACCCATTCGGAGTCCGTGAGCCGCGCACGTCCCTCCGCGCACATCTCGCGGCGGATGCGCCCGGCGTCGAGCTCGTAGGTCAGCAGCTGCGGGTCGGTGCCGCCGCTGCGGACGAGGAAGTCGTCGTGCGCGGGCCGGTAGGTCGCGTACACCGAGCCGCCGTGGCCGGTGACCGAGGCGAGCCGGTCGGGCTGCCTGCCGCCGGGGTAGAGCCGGTACACCTCGAACGTCTGCGCGCGCACGACGGCGATGCGGTCGTCGGTGCCGAACGTGACCCAGGCGCCGCTGGGCACCGTGGTCGACAGGGTGGCGGTGGGCACCGGGGTCCCGCCCGGCACCAGCTGCCACACCTCGACGGTCGACTCGGGGGTGTGCTCGCCCGCGAGCCAGCGGCCGTCCGGGCTGTAGGTGAGCCGGTTGACCAGGCCGGGGCGGACCAGCGGCTGGGCGGCCGGTTCCAGGGTCGCGCCGATCCGCCACTGGCTGATCGTGGTGGTGCCGCCGGCCCGGTCGTGCAGCGCGGTGGCGAGCTCGCGGCCGTCGCGGCTCAGCCCGACGCCGTCCGGGCTGCGCACCGGCATCTGGATCTCCTCCGGCGCCCGGCCGTCGGCGAGGTCGAGCAGGATGGCGCGGCCGCGGGTGTTCGGGTTGAGCAGGCCGGGGTCGGAGTCGTCGTGGTAGCCGACGACCCGTGAGCCGTCCGCGCTGAGGTCCTGTGCGCGGAACCCGGCGGGCAGCCGGTAGAGCAGCGACATCCGGGTGTGGTCGGTGACCGACCACAGGTACTGCCGGCCGCCGGGGTCCTGGGTGATGGCGCGGCGCTCGGCGAGGTGGGTGACCTGGTGGCCGGCCGGGAACCGCTCACCGGGCACGGGGTCGGTCTCGTCGATGCGCCACATCCGGTCGGTGCCGTCGCCGTCGCGCACCGCGGCGAGCTCGCCGCGCGGCCCGGTGAGCACCTTGGCGTTCTCCGCCGGGGTGCCGGTGAACCCGATCCGCCGGGTCCAGGCGTTGGCCAGGCGCAGGATGCGTTCCGCGTCCTGCGAGGGCGCCACCCGGTAGCCGACGAGGGCGAACTTGTCCGCGAACGGCTTGCCCTGCTCCATCAGCGACGTCGACTCGGCCATCGCCTGCCGCCCGAACGCCTCGTCGGTGAGCTGGGTGATGCGCTGCTCGTTGGTGAGCGCGTAGATCACGCTGCCCGGCACGAGCGCCGCGAGCACCGCCGCGACGGAGATCAGCGCCACCGAGCGGCGGGTCTCGCGCCGGGCGCTCAGCTCGACGAACCGGCGTTCCGGCGCGGTGAGGAAGTCGCCCAGGCCGCGGGCCTTGCGCAGCCGGGCACCGCGGTAGAGCGCGCCGGGGTCGCGGTCGCTCGACTCCCACAGCTCGATCGCGGTGACGAGCTGCTGGTGCGTGCGGAGGTTCTCGTGCTCCTCGTCGATCCACCCGCGCAGCCGCGGCCAGCGCAGCACCGCGTCGTGGGCGAGTCCTGCGCCGTCCTCGCCGAGGACGACGAGCCGGGTGCGGACGAGCAGGTCGAGCAGCCGCGGCTCGACGTCGGGCTTGCTGGTCTTGCGCTGCAGGACCCCGTTGCGCTGCATCGAGACCAACCGCAGGAACACGGTGCGGACGGCGCGCTGGTCGGCCTCGTCGAGGGCGGAGAAGAACGTCTCGGCCGCCTGCGCCATGACGTGCTCGATGCCGCCGGACTCCTCGTACCCGGCGAGCGACAGCGTCATGCCGCGCTTGCGCCGCCAGGTCTCGATCAACGCCTGCGACACGAACGGCAACGCCGGCTGGCCCGCCACGTCCGCCACCAGCCGCGCCACGAGTGCGGTCTCGACCGACACGCCGAGCTGGCCGGCGGGCTCGGTGACCGCGCGGCGCAGCTCCTCCGCGGTCATCGGCTCGATCAGGACCTCGTTGCCGGGCAGGACCCGCGCGAGCCCGGGGTGCGCGTGGCAGCGCCGCCGGAAGTCGGAGCGGACCGCGACCACGACCCGCGGGCAGCGCAGCAGCGCGGTGACGAAGCCGGTGGCCTCGAAGGCCTTCTCGAAGTCGTCGACCAGCAGGACGAGACCGGGGCAGTGCTGCCGGACGCGCAGCCGCAGGTGGTCGGGGTCGGCCGCGAGCTCGGCGGCCAGCTGCTCCGCGGTGGTGCCGAAGAGGCCGGCGAGGGCGGCGGCCAGCGCGTCGAGCGGGCGGTCGGAGGGAGTGACGACGACGGCGTGGTCGAACGCGGGCAGCAGACCGGCTTCGAGCAGGGAGGTGCGCCCTGACCCGGACGGCCCGACCACGGCGGTGAACGACCCGCTGCGCGCGAGCACCCGCTCGACCAGCGCCTCACGGCCGAAGTACCTCTTGGCGTCCTTCTCGTGGAACGGTGCCGCGCCGACGTAGGGGGCGCTCGGCTGCAACGGCGAGACCTGCTCGGCGGCGAGCTCCCGCCACCGCGCCGTCCACTCCTTCGGATCGCCGTCGCAGGCGCGCACGAAGGCCAGCGTCAGCGCGAGCGACGGCAGCTTGCGCCCACCGGCCGCGTCCGACAGCGCCGTGGGCGAGTAGTTCGCCCTGCCCGCGAGCTCGCGGTAGCTCGGTTTGCCCGCCTGGTCGCGCAGTCTGCGCAGGTCACCGGCGAACCGGAGCAGCGCGGTGTCCTCCGGCCCCAGCGGTCGTTCCCCTCGTGGCATGCCGCCTCCCGGCCGGATTGTCCACCAGAGGTTCGCCTGGCGTCTAACACCACGCTAACCGCTTGCGACCGGGATGTTCGCCGCCGCGCGAACGTCACACGAACGAGACCCTCGCACCGTCACCCTCGGCCACTCTCCCTCGTGTCACGCGGGGCCCCCGCGTTCCCCTGAGGTGCACGCGGGGACCCCGCGTACCCCCGAAAGGCACGCGGGGACCCCGCGTACCCTCCGGGAGCGGTCAGTCGTGGCACGGTGGTGTGAACGCGAGGCCGGCGAAGTAGCGGTTCCACTCGGCCCCGGTCATCCGCGGGACCGCCTGCTCGCAGATCCGCACCGCCGGGTCGCGCAGGTCGACGTTCCACAGCCGCACCGCCCGGTCCGCCCCTCCGGTCACCACCTCGTCGCCCCTCGGCGTGAGCCCGACGGCGGTGACCGGTCCGGCGTGCCCGCGCAGCAGCGCCAGCTCGACCGGCTCCCCCGCGCCGAGCCGCCACAACCGCACCAGGCCGTCGTCGGTCGCGACCGCGAGGCTGTCCGCGCTCAGCCACGTGCCGGTCACCTCCCCACCGCCGGAGGGGAGCTCCGCCCGCAGGGCCGGCGCGCGCGGGTCGCGGGCGTCCCAGAGGTGCACGGCGGTGCGGCCGGCGGTCAGCAGCAGGTCGCCGGCGAACTGGGCGTGGCCCGCGAACTCCGTGGTGAGCGACAACGGCGTGAGCCGGCGCGGGTCCGCGGCGTCGAGCAGGTGGACGGCACGGCCGGTGGTGACAGCGGCGAGCACGCGGCCGTCGGCGCGGAAGGCGAGGCCGGTGAGCGGGCCCAGGCCGGGCTGGGCGGTGGCGAGCAGCCGGGGGCGGCCGCCGCGCAGGTCGGTCCAGGAGCCGACCGCGCCGTCGGGGCCGGTCGTGACGAGGGTGCTGCCGCGCCAGGCGACCGCGGTGGCGCGGGCGGGCAGCACGCCGAGGTCGCGCGGCTTGCCCAGGGAGATGTCGACGAGGTGGACGGTGCCGTCCTCCCCCACCGACGCGAGCAGGCCGCCCGCCGGGTCCACCGCCAGCGCGACGACGGCGCCGGCGTGCCGGGTGGCCTCGTAGGACGTACGCGGCGCGGGCAGGTCGTCGAGGGTCGTCAGCACGACCAGCCCGTCGCGGTGACCGGTGACGACCTGCTGCTGCGTCGGGCCGACGACGAGCGCGGTGACCTCGGCGTCCGCCGCGCGCAGGGTCTGCACCGGCACCTCCTCCTGGCGCAGCGCGTTGCGGGCCTGCGGGAGCGGCACGAGCCGGTAGGCGGCGAGCGCGACCTGCTGGGCCAGCGCGGGGTTGCCCGACCGCAGCGCACCGGCCTCGGCGACGGCCTTCAGCACGGCGGTCGTGGTGCGCTGCTCCTCGGCGGTCCTGGTGGCCCGCAACGCGAACACCGTCGAGCCGGCGGCGACCACCAGCAGCGCGACCAGTGCGGCGAGCAGCTGGCGCTGGCGGCGGGTGCGGCGCCGCGCGCTCGTCGTGACCTCCTCCTCCGCGGCGCGGCTCGCGGCCAGGAACGCGCGTTCGCGGGAGGTGAGCGCGAGCCCCGCGGGCACGTTGGCGAGCCGCCGGCCGCGGAACAGCGCCCCGGCGTCGCGGTCGAGCGCCTCCCACGTCCGGGTGGCGTCGGTGAGCTCCCGCTGTGCCCTGACGTTCTCCCGGTTCTCCTCGACCCAGCGGTGCAGCGCCGGCCAGCTGCGGATCAACGCCTCGTGCGCGAGCTCGACGCCGTCGCGGTCGACCACCACCAGCCGGGCGGCGGCCAGCGCGGCGAGCACGGTCTCGCCGGCCTCCAGCTCGTCGCGGTGCGCGCGGCGCTTGGTGCCCTCGGCGGTGACGAGCCGCAGCAGCACCCGTTTCACCTGCTCGGCGGGCAGCCCGGCGAGCAGGTCCTGCGCGGTGCGGGCCACGGCGTGCTCGACGCCGCCGACCTCCTCGTAGGCCGCGAGCGTCAGCGTCATCCCCCGCCGGTGCTGCCAGGTCTCCGCGAGCGCGTGCGACAGCAGCGGGAGCACGGCTGCCTGCCCGACCGCGTCGGCCATCAGCCTGGCCAGCAGCGCGGTCTCCACCTTGGCGCCGGCGTGGGCGGCGGGTTCGGTGATCGCGAGCCGCAGCTCGTCCGGTGTCATCGCGCCGACCATGACCTGGCTGCCGCGCAACGCCTCCACCAGCTCCGGGTACTGCGCGCAGTGCCCGTAGTAGTCGGCCCGCGTGCCGATGACGACCTTGGCGCACCCGGTGAGCGCCTCGATGAGCCACGTCCGGCGCGCCTCGCTGCGACACACCGTGAACAGCTCCTCGAACTGGTCGACGACGACGAGCCCGGTGTGCCTGCGGCCGAGCTGTTCGGGCCGCGCGAGCTCGCCGGCCAGCTCCACCGCGTCCTGCCCGGTGAGCCGGGCGAGGGCGAGCGCGCACTCCTCCACCGGGTCGGCGCCGGGCGTGAACAGCAGCACCGGGCCGTCCGTGCGCGCCACCAACCCGGCCTTCAGCAACGACGACTTGCCCACCCCCGACGGCCCGAACACGCCGGTGAAGCGGTGCCGCGTCGTCAGCAGCTCGACCGTGAGCCGCTCCCGGCCGAAGAACTTCGGTGCGTCATCGGGTTCGAACGCCTTGAGGCCGACGTACGGGCTGTCGGCGCCGGCCCGCGGCTGCGTCTCGGCGACCGCGCGCCACCGCAGCTCCCACTCGTCCGGGTCCGCCGCGCACGCCTTCGCGTACGCCCTCGTCACCGCGAGGCTCGGCAGCTTGCGCCCGCCCGCCGCCTCCGACAGCGCCGCCGCCGAGTAGTGCGCCCGTCGGCCGAGCTCGCGGTAGGTGGGGCTGCCCGCCCGTTCCCGCAGCCGGCGGAGGTCCGCGGCGAACTGCAGGAGACCGCTCTCGCCCTCGTCGAGAGGGCGTTCCCGTCTCGGCACCCCGTCATTGTTCAGAGAACTCCGTTCAGCGGCCAACGCCTGACCGTGAACAACCCGTTCGCCCTAACGTCGCCGAACCGGCACCGCGGTGTGCCGTGGGCAACACCGAAATGCCGCCCACGGCTACACCCTTGTTAACAGCGCGTTGTCCACTCGCGTGGAACGAAGCTGGACAACGGGATCGTCCGTAGGTTCGACGGTGCCGGTCACGGGGCGCCGGCGCTGACGAGGGAGATCCTGACGTGACCATTGAGGCGACGACGACGGCACCGCAGGCACCGGTGAGGATGGTCTGCGAAATCGCGCGGGGCGTGCACGTGACCTGGCCGGGTGAGCCGCTGCGCTTCATCCCGGAGGGCACCCGGTTCTTCGTCGAGGCGTGGGTCGGCGACGGCTGGTACCGCGGCCGGCTGCGCGACGACCCGCGGCCGATGCACGTCAACGCGAGCTGCCTCGGCCTGCCCTGCGGCGACTGACCCGCGCCGGACGAGGACCGCCGTCGAGCCGTCTCGCCACGAGCGTGCGGCCGTCCGGGGACAGCCGCACGCCGATCACCGGTCCGGTGCGGCTTCAGCGGCGCGCCGGGTTCACAGGCCCACGAGCTTGTACAGCCCACCGACCTCCTGCCGGTTCAGCACGCGCATCGAGCCGGGCCGCTGGTTGCCGAGCAGCACGTCGCCGACCGCGGTGCGCACCAGCGACTCCACCGGGTAGCCGACGTGCTCCATCAGCCGGCGCACGATGTGCTTGCGGCCCTCGTGCACGACGATCTCGACGAGTGCCTTGCCCGGCACCGCCGTGACCAGCTTGAACGAGTCGACCTTGACCGGGCCGTCCTCCAGCTCGACGCCCGCCTTGAGCTTCTTGCCCAGGCCGCGCTCGACCGGGCCGGGCACCTCGGCGAGGTAGGTCTTCTTGACGTTGTAGCTCGGGTGCATCAACCGGTGCGCCAGCTCACCGTCGTTCGTGAGCAGCAGCAACCCCTCGGTCTCCGCGTCGAGCCTGCCGACGTGGAAGAGCCGCTCCTTGCGGTTGCGCACCAGGTCGCCGACGCACGGCCGGCCCAGGTCGTCCTCCATGGTGGACAGGATCCCGAACGGCTTGTTCAGCGCGATCGTGACGACGTCCTCGCGGATCTGCACCCGCACGCCGTCGACGTGCACGACCGCGGTCTCGGGGTCGATCCGGCGGCCCTGCTCGCGCACCACCTTGCCGTCGACCTGCACCCGCCCCTGGTCGATCAGCTCCTCCGAAGCACGGCGTGAGGCGACACCGGCCTGCGCGAGCACCTTCTGCAGGCGCACGCCCTCGTTCTCAGACATCGTCGATCGCATCCACTTCGGGCAGCAGCGGAGCGATCGGCGGCAGGTCGTTCAACGACGACAGCCCCAACCGCTCCAGGAACAGTTCGGTCGTGCGGTACAGGATCCCACCCGTGTCGCTGTCGGTGCCCGTCTCCTCGATGAGCCCCCGTGCGACCAGGGTCCGGATCACACCGTCGACGTTGACGCCGCGAACCGCCGCGATCCGCGCCCTCGTGACGGGCTGCCGGTAGGCGATCACCGCGAGCGTCTCCAGGGCAGCGCGGGTGAGTTTCGCGCGCTGGCCGTCGAGCAGCAGCTTCTCCACGAACGGGGCGAACCGGTCTCGCGTGTAGAACCGCCAGCCGTCCCCCGCCCTGCGCAGGTCGATGCCGCTGCCGGACTCGGTGTACCGGGTGGAGAGTCTACGGAGTGCCTGCTTGATTCGCTTAACCGGCTGCTCAAGGGCACTGCTCAGCTGGTCTTCCGCGATGGGGCTGTCCACGACGAGCAGCACCGACTCCAGCGCGCCGTCGAGCTCGGCGTCGTCGGTGAGGTCGGGCAGGCCGGAGTCCTCGATCTGCTCCTCGGGTGCGGCGGCGAGGAGCTGCGCTTCGAGCTGGGCGGCGTCCTCGGTCCCGGTCCCGGTCTCCGTCCCGGCGGGCTCGGTGACCGGGAGCTCCGGCTGGGGCTCGGCGGGCCGGGGCTTGGGCCGGCGCTTCGCGGGCTTCGTCTCCGCGGCACCCGCCCCGAACTTCGCGGCCAGCGCCGCGGCCGCCGCGTCGTACTCCGCCGCGCCCGTGCCACCGTCGAACGCCGGCCCCGGCCGCTCCACCTGTGCCGCGTCCGGCCCGACGACCGGCTCCGGCCCGACCTCTGAGTCGCTCATTCGTAGTCCTCGTCCTCGTCGCCGACCGGTGCCGCGGCCTGCGCCTGTTCCAACGTCCCGCCGACCCACGTCACCTGCAGCGGCCCGAGCGGGTCCTCCTGCTCGAAGGCGAGCGACTTCTCCCGGTACAGCTCCAGCAGCGCCAGGAAGCGTGCGACGACCTGCATCGTCTCGGTGCAGTCGGCGACGATCTCCGTGAACGACGCCGTGCCGCGCTCCACCAGGAACGTCCGCAGCTCGTCGGCGGTCGCGCGGATCGACACGCGGTGCTGGTGGACGTGGGCGGTGGACAGGGTGCGCTTGGGCTTCGGCCGGAACGCGGCGGCGGCGATCAGCGCGAACTTGTCGGGGGTGACGCCGAGCATCACCTCGGGCAGCAGGCCCTCGAAGCGCGGTTCCAGCGCCACCGAGCGCGGGTAGCGGCGGTAGGCGCCCTGTTCGAGCTCGGCGAACAGGGCCGCGACCTGCTTGTAGGCGCGGTACTGCAGCAGGCGGGCGAACAGCAGGTCGCGCGCCTCCAGCAGGGCCAGGTCGTCCTCGTCCTCGACGTCGCCCGCGGGCAGCAGCCGGGCCGCCTTCAGGTCCAGCAGGGTCGCGGCGATCACCAGGAACTCGGTGGTCTCGTCGAGGTCCCAGGCGGAGCCGAGCGCGCGGATGTGGGCGATGAAGTCGTCGGTGACCCGGTGCAGGGCCACCTCGGTCACGTCGAGGGTGTGCTGGGAGATGAGCTGCAGCAGCAGGTCGAACGGGCCCTCGAAGTTCGTGAGCCGGACCTTGAACCTGCCGTCGTCGACCACCTCGGGAGCAGCAGCGGGTGTTTCCTCGGTCACTGCTCGCGCAACCTGCGCACCAGCAACGACGCGTCCCCGTGCGCCTCCAGGTCGTCCAGCACGATCGCGATCGCCTCGCGCACCACCCGGCCGCGGTCGACCCCGAGGCCGTGCGACGCGCGCAACGCGAGCCGCGCGGTCTCCAGCGCCAGCAGCTCCTCGTCGGACACGTAGACGGTGATCTTCGTGGTGTGCCCGGTCCGCCCGGACCCGCGGCGCTGCTGCGCGGCCGTGCCGCCGGACGGCACTTCCGCCGGGGCGGCGGCGGGTGCCGAGGTCAGGCGGAACAGCTCGGCCGCGCCCGGCAGTGAGGGGCGACGGGTCACCGGGCGATCACCTCGCGGGCCAGCGCGCGGTAGGCGTTGGCACCGGAGGAGCGCGGGGCCCACCGGGTGATCGGCTCACCGGCCACGGTGGTCTCCGGGAAGCGCACCGTGCGGTTGATGACCGAGTCGAACACGATCTCGCCGAACGCCTCCACTACCCGCGCCATGACCTCGCGCGAGTGCAGCGTGCGGGGGTCGTACATCGTGGCGAGGATGCCGGTGATCGTGAGCTTGGGGTTCAACCGTTCCTTGACCTTCTCGATGGTGTCGATGAGCAGCGCCACCCCGCGCAGCGAGAAGAACTCGCACTCCAGCGGGATCAGCACGCCGTCCGCGGCCGCGAGGGCGTTCACCGTGAGCAGGCCGAGCGAGGGCTGGCAGTCGACCAGCACGTAGTCGTAGTGGTCGATGACGGGGCGGAGGGTGCGCACGAGGGTGTGCTCGCGGCCCACCTCGGACACCAGCTGGATCTCCGCGGCCGAGAGGTCGATGTTGCTCGGCAGCAGGTCCATGTCGTCGACCATGGTCTTGCGGATGACGTCGGGAACGGCGGTGTCGTTCTCCATGATGACGTTGTAGATCGTGGTTTCCAGCTGGTGCGGGTGCACGCCGAGGCCCACGGACAGCGCGCCCTGCGGGTCGAAGTCGACGAGCAGCACCCGTCTGCCGTACTCGGCCAGCGCGGCGCCCAGGTTGATGGTCGTCGTCGTCTTGCCGACGCCGCCCTTCTGGTTGCACACCGCGAGGATCTTCGCCGGGCCGTGGTGCAGCAACGGCGGCGGGGCCGGGAGCGCGCGGCGGGCGCGACCGGTCGGGCCGATGCCGTCGACCTGCTCGTGGGCGACGTCGTCCACCGGCGCGGCGTGCGGGGCCAGGCTCAGGTCGGCACGGGGCGCGAAAGCGTGCTCCGGTGTCGACATGGCTGGCGTTCCCTCACTGGTCGTAGTCGTCTCTCGGGGCGCAGCCTAGGCCGCACCCGTGCGAGCGGCAACGCGCCTCGCCGTGTCCTGGAGGGGGCGGGAGAATGTTTCGGGGGTCGGCATGTGACTGTCAAGACTCAGTCAGGCCGGAACATCCGAACGTGTGCGCCGGTCCGCGGCCGTCAGCACCACGTCGAGCAGGCCAGGGAACAGGAGGTCCAGGTCATCGCGGCGCAGTGACACCCAGCGCTGGTTGCCGCGGCAGCGGGTCCGGGTGAGGCCCGCTTCCCGCAGCACGCGCAGGTGCTGGGACAGGGTCGACTTCGCCACGTCGACCTCGAAGGCCCCGCACAGCCTCTCTCCGCTGGACTGGATCTGGCGAACGACCGCGAGCCTCGTCGGGTCGCTCAGCGCGTGCAGCACGGAGGCAAGATCGATGGCCTGGGGGGACGGCTCGTCCAAGTTCGGCACCTGTCCACCGTACCCGTGGAAGCCTCATGTTCCAGTGGCCCGAGGGTGTGCAGTTGCGTAGACCTCCCTCAAAGTCGTAACGGTTACCAGTGTGTACACCTGAGTGGTCGTAACCGATGCGTGCCCGAGAAGTTCCTGCACCACCCGAACGTCGGCACCCCCTTCGAGCAGATGGGTGGCGAACGAATGCCGCAACGTGTGGGGGGAGACCGCGGCGGTGATGCCGGCTTCCTCCGCCGCGGTCTTCAGCACGGTCCACGCGCTCTGCCGGGAAAGCCGTCCGCCGCGCGCGTTCAGGAACAACGCGGGCGTGCCACGCCCCTTGGCCGCCAGTGCGGGGCGCGCTCTCACGAGGTAGGCGTCCACCGCCGCCAGCGCCGGGCGCCCCACCGGGACGAGTCGTTGCTTGCCGCCCTTGCCGTCGAGCAGCACGGTGCGTTCGGCGGCGTCGACGTCGTCCACGTCGAGCCCGACGACCTCGGAGATTCGCGCTCCCGTGGAGTACAGCAACTCCAGCAGCGCCTTGTCCCTGAGGTTCCCCACGGTGTCGAGCAGGGTCAGCACATCGTTGACGGGCAAGGCTTTCGGCAGTCTCTTGGGCGGTGATGGCGGGTGCACGGCGCGTGCGGCGTCATGGGGCACCACACCTTCACGGTGCGCGAAGCGGTGAAGTCCCCGCACAGCAACCAATGTGCGCGCTGCGGACGAAGCGGCCAAACCGCTTTCGCGCAACGCCGCCAGGAACTCGCTCACGTGGGACTCGGTCACCGCCGCCAGGTCGGTGATGCCGAGCGACTCCAGGTGCTCGGTGTACCGGCGCAGGTCGCGGGTGTAGGAGTCGAGGGTGTTGCGCGCGGTGCCGCGTTCGACGGCGAGGTGGTCGAGGTAGCTCGCCACCAGGTCTGCTACCACGCCAGTCCTTCCAGCACGATCTCTCCTCCACGCGCGTTGACGCCCTTGGCCAGCGCCGGGTCTTCTGCGACAGCGCGGTCGAAACCCTTGTCCGCCAACGCGAGGACGTATGGCAGTGTCACGTTCGTCAACGCGTAGGTCGACGTGTTCGGCACGGCACCGGGCATGTTCGCGACGCAGTAGAACACCGAGTCGTGCACACGGTAGGTGGGGTCGTCGTGCGTCGTCGGCCGCGAGTCCTCGAAACAGCCGCCCTGGTCGATCGCGATGTCCACCAGCACGCTCCCAGGCCGCATCCGCGACACCAGGTCGTTGCCGACGAGCTTCGGCGCGCGGGCACCGGGCACGAGCACCGCGCCGATCACGAGGTCCGCCCAGCGGCACGCCTTCTCGACCTCGTAGGCGTTGGACGCGATGGTCTGCAGGTGCCCGCGGTAGGTGAAGTCGATCTGCCGCAACCGGTTGACGTTGGTGTCGAGCACGACGACCTCGGCCTGCATGCCGACCGCCATCGTCGCCGCGTTCATGCCGGCCACGCCCGCGCCGATCACCGCGACCTTGCCCGCCGCGACACCGGGTGCGCCGCCGAGCAGCACACCGCGGCCGCCCTGCGCGCGTTCCAGGCAGTGTGCGCCGACCTGGGCGGCCATCCGCCCGGCGATCTCGCTCATCGGCGCCAGCAACGGCAGCGACCCGTCGGGCAGCTGCACGGTCTCGTAGGCGATGGCCGTGACGCCGGCGTCCGCGATGGCCCGCGTGCACCCCGGCGCGGCCGCGAGGTGCAGGTAGGTGAAGAGCACCTGGTCGCGGCGCATGCGGTGGAACTCGGGCTCGATCGGTTCCTTGACCTTCAGCACCAGCTCGGCCGCCGCCCACACCTCGTCCGCGGTCGCGGCGATCCGCGCTCCCGCGGCCGTGTACTCGTCGTCGGGGAACGACGACCCGGCACCGGCCTCGTGCTCGACCACGACCTCGTGCCCGCGGCGGACCAGCTCGACCACACCGGCGGGCGTGATGGCGACGCGGTACTCGTGGTTCTTGATCTCCTTTGGGACACCGACCAACATCGTCGCAGCGTATTCCGCAACTCGGCCTCCTGCATCGGATAACGTGCGCAGGCGTGTCAGAACCTTTCGGGCCAGAGCAGCAGCGCATCGGCAACCAACAGCGCGAAGAGGCGATCACCGCGCTCAACGACCACTTCGCGCAAGCGCGGCTCGACATCTCCGAGTACCAGGACCGGGTCAACCGCGCGTCGAACGCGCAGTCCTACGCCGAGCTCGCGGAGCTGTTCCGCGACCTCCCGCAGCCGCACCCGCCGTTCCTCGCGCCGCCGTCGGTGCCGTTCGCCGCCGTTCCGCCGCCCATGCCCACGCAGCCGTACGCCCCGCCGCAGCAGCAGTACACCGGGCCCCACCCGCAGCAGTACACGGGCCCGCAGCCGCAGCAGTACGCGCAGCCGCAGTACGCCACGCCGCCGCCTCCCGGCATGGGCTACCCCGGCGCGCCCTACGGCTACGACCCGGTCAGCGGCATCCCGTACTCGGACAAGTCGAAGGTCGCCGCGGGCGTGCTGCAGCTGTTCCTCGGCCAGTTCGGCGTCGGCCGCTTCTACATGGGTGACACGGGCATCGCGGTCGCGCAGCTGCTGACCTGCGGTGGCTGCGGCATCTGGGCGCTGGTCGACGGCATCATCATCCTGGTCAACGGCGGCACGGACTCCGAAGGCCGCCCCCTCCGCGGCTGACTCCTGGCTTTCATGGCGTCTGCAAGTACCACCAACTGCCAGTCGGTAGTACTTGCAGACGCCTGAACAGCAGGGGTCAGATGCCGGCCAGGTTGCGGCCGATGCCCCACACGAGCGCGAACGCGATCACCAGGCCCGGCACCCGTTTCGGGATCTGCCGGGGCTGGCCCGTCCACGACGCCCGGATCCACCGCGCGAACAGCCACACGGCGAACGGCACGCCGACGACGAGCATGGCCGCGTTGAAGTGCCACGCCGCCACGACGTCGCCGTGCAGCAGTGCGTGTGCCATGCGCGTGATGCCGCAACCGGGGCAGTTGAGGCCCGTGAGCCAGTTGAACGGGCACTTGGGCAGCAAGTTGCCGGGCTGGTTCGGGTCGACGAACAGCAGCACCACGGCACCCGCGCCCCCCACCGCGAGCACGCTGAGGGGCGCCCGCAACCTCCGCAGGGCGCCCCTCAGCGTCTTCACGGGAGAACCTACTTCCCGCGCGCCGCGAACCGGGTGGGCTTGTCCTGGAACGGGGCGTCGGCGGGACGCGGCTCCGCGCGGCCCTCCAGCACCTCGCGGGCGGCGAGCAGACCGGCGACCGACGAGGCGTTTACGATCTCACCGGAGAGCACCATCCGCACCGCCTCGGCGAGCGGGAAGCGGTGGACCTCCAGGTCCGCCTCCTCCTCGCCCTGCACGTCGCGGTCCACCGAGGTCAGGCCGCGGGCGAGGAACACCCGCACGACCTCGTCGGTGAAACCGGGCGAGGCGGCCACGTCGACCAGGACGTGCCACTCGGTGGCGTCCAGGCCGACCTCCTCGACCAGCTCGCGGCGCGCACCGGTCACGGGCGGTTCGCCGTCGTGGTCGAGCAGGCCCGCCGGCAGCTCCCACAGGTGTCGGCCGAGGGCGTGCCGGTACTGGTGGACCAGCGTGACCTCGCCGGAGTCGGAGACCGCGACGACCGCGACGGCACCGGTGTGCTCGACGATCTCGCGCTTGGCCGTGCCGCCGCCGGGCATCTCGACCTCGTCGACGCGCAGCGCCAGGATCTTCCCGACGTGCAGGTCCTCGCTGGCGACGGTGCGGAAGTCGTGCCGAGTGGTCACTTCGCGGCTCCCGCGGTCAGGGGGAGGCGGTCAGCCACCCGGTAGTCGATCGCGGCCTTCACGAACGCCGCGAACAGCGGGTGCGGCTTCGTGGGACGGGACTTGAGCTCGGGGTGCGCCTGCGTGGCCGCGTAGAACGGGTGCACGTCGGCGGGCAGCTCGACGAACTCGACGAGGCGGCCGTCCGGCGAGGTGCCGGAGAAGACCAGGCCGGCGTCGGCGAGCTTGTCGCGGTAGGCGTTGTTCACCTCGTAGCGGTGCCGGTGCCGTTCGGACACCTCGGTCGTGCCGTAGGCGTTCGCGACCACCGAGCCCGGCGTCAGCTTCGCGACGTACGCGCCGAGCCGCATCGTGCCGCCCATGTCCCGCTGGCCGGAGACGACGTCCTCCTGGTCGGCCATCGTGGAGATGACCGGCGAGCCGCCCTCGTCGAACTCCGACGAGATCGCGTCCTCGATGCCCGCGAGGTTCCGCGCGGCCTCGATGACCATGCACTGCAGGCCCAGGCACAGGCCCAGCGTCGGCACACCGCGGGTGCGGGTGTGCTTCAGTGCGCCGATCTTGCCCTCGATGCCGCGCACGCCGAACCCGCCGGGGATCAGCACCGCGTCCATGCCGGACAACGCGCGCGCCGCGCCCTCGGGCGTCTGGCACTCGTCCGACGGCACCCACTTGATCTCGACCTTGGCGTGGTGGGCGAACCCGCCGGCGCGCAGCGCCTCGGTGACCGACAGGTAGGCGTCGGGCAGGTCGACGTACTTGCCGACGAGCGCGATCTTCACCGTCTCCGCCGGGTTGTGCACGCGCTCCAGCAGGTCGCCCCACACCGTCCAGTCGACGTCGCGGAACGGCAGGTCGAGGCGGCGCACGACGTAGGCGTCGAGGCCCTCGGCGTGCAGCACCTTCGGGATGTCGTAGATCGACGGCGCGTCCACGGCGGCCACGACGGCGTCGGTGTCGACGTCGCACATCAGGCCGATCTTGCGCTTGAGCGAGTCCGGGATCTCCCGGTCCGCGCGGCACACGATCGCGTCGGGCTGGATGCCGATGTTGCGCAGCGCCGCGACGGAGTGCTGGGTCGGCTTGGTCTTCAGCTCGCCGGACGGCGCCAGGTACGGCACCAGGCTGACGTGCAGGAAGAAGACGTTGTCGCGGCCGACGTCGTGGCGGACCTGGCGGCACGCCTCCAGGAACGGCAGCGACTCGATGTCGCCGACCGTGCCGCCGACCTCGGTGATGACCACGTCGGGCGTGACGCCGTCGGCGTCCGGCTCGGCCATCGCGCGGATGCGGCGCTTGATCTCGTCGGTGATGTGCGGGATCACCTGGACCGTGTCGCCCAGGTACTCGCCGCGCCGCTCCTTGGCGATCACCTCGGAGTAGACCTGGCCGGTCGTGACGTTCGCGTCACCGCTCAGGTCGCGCGCGAGGAACCGCTCGTAGTGGCCGATGTCGAGGTCCGTCTCGGCACCGTCGTCGGTCACGAAGACCTCGCCGTGCTGGAACGGGTTCATCGTGCCGGGGTCCACGTTGAGGTACGGGTCGAGCTTCTGCATCGTTACCCGCAGGCCGCGCGAGGTGAGCAACTGGCCGAGGCTGGAGGCTGTGAGCCCCTTGCCCAGCGAGGAGGCGACGCCTCCTGTGACGAAGACGTGCTTGGTCGTACGTGCCTGCTGCACCAACGGGGCTCCCGTGAAAATCGTGGGGGTGAATCCCCCTATCCACGGGCCATAACGCTAACACGCCGCCGGTCACTCAGCGCACCACGACCCGGCAGATCACATCACCCGATCGGCGCAGCGCGTGGACCGGCTTCATCCCTGCCTGCGTGCGAGCAGGAAACCGGACCGGAACCGCTCGCCGTCGTGCGGTGCCCGCTCCAGCCGTCCGACCTCGGCGAACCCGGTCTGCCCCAGCAGCTCCGCCATCGCGGCGGGGACCCACTCCCACGCCGGGGCGACCCTGTGGTCGACCTCTCGCGGCAGCGGATCGTCACCGGCGAGGTACCCGAGCAGCAGCACACCGCCCGGTGAAAGCACCCGATGGAGGTCCGCGATGGCAACCGGGAGTTGCGGTGGCGGCAGGTGGATCGTCGAGAACAGCGCCAGCACCCCGCCGAGCGCGCCGTCGGCGACCTCCAGCGCCGGCATCGCCCCCTGCTCGAACCGCAGGTGCGGCTGGGCCGCGCGGGCCAGGGCGACCATCTCCGCCGACGGGTCGATGCCGAACACCTCCGGCCCGAGCGCCCGCAGGTGCGCCGTCACGTGACCGGGCCCGCAGCCGACGTCGGCGACCGGGCCGCCGTCGTGGGCGAGCACGAGCTCGGCGAACGCGGCCAGCAGCGCGCGTTCCAGCGGGAGGGTGTCGAGCACGTCGCGGAACAGCTCGGCGTAGAGCGGCGCGACGGCGTCGTAGGCGGCACCGGTTGCGGTCACGGCGGAAACCGCAGCCCTTCGCGGTGCGGGATTTCCCGAACCACCGGCGACGGGCCGCGCGATCGGGAATCGTGGTGCCGTGACCTTCGACGTGGTGGGAGCGGCGGCCAGGGCGGTGCGGAACCGCGCGGCCGCCTGGCGGTTCATCGAAGGGTTCGCGGCCTGGTGGGCCGAGCCGATCGAGGCGCAGGACGGCTGGAGCAACGCGGACCTCGACGCCGCGGAGGCCCGGCTGGGCGTGCGGATACCGGCGGCGTTGCGCGAGGCCTACGCGTTGTTCGGCAAGCGCCCCGACCTGACCAGCAACCAGGACCGGCTGCTGCTGCCCGCGGAGCTGCGCATGGAGGGCGACGTGCTGGTGTTCCGCGACGAGAACCAGTGGGTGGCGGCCTGGGGCACGACCGCGCGGGACGAGGACCCGGCGGTGCTGATCAAGCTGGACCTGGTCGACAAGTCCGAGGAGACCTGGGACCCCTGGCTGCCGCGGCTGTCGCACGCGTGCGTGGAGCTGGTGCTGTCGGAGGCGTTGTTCCGCGACGGCGCCCAGACGGCCGACAGGGAGATGTCCGAGGCGGACACCTCCCTGCTGGAGCGCGAGTTCGAGCTGTTGCCGTTGCACAGCCCGAACACCCGGTGGTTCGGCACCGACGACGTGCTCATCCGCGAGGACGACCGGCAGTGGCTGTGGGCGCGTGCCCGCACGCCCCGCGCGCTGGACGAGCTGCTCGCGGTGCTGCCGGGCGACTGGACGACCGAGTACTAGCTCGCGTTTCCCGGCGAGGACGCCTCGGCGTTGCCCGCCACCCCGTAGCGGCCCGCGCGGCCTTCGAGCTGTTCGTGCAGCGCCAGCACGACGACGACCCGGCCGGCCGAGGTGTCCGAGTTGTCGACGGTGGACAGGACGGACGTGGCGTTGGTGTCCGCGCGCACCACGCCGAGGGCGCCGGTGCCGTTGGCGGACCCGTTCGCACCGGCCAGGACGACGCCCGCTCCGGAGCGGTCGAGCTGGGTGGCGAACCGCGCGATCGTGGAGGCCCGGTCCGCTGCCGAGTCGCCGAGCGCCGCACCGCCGGTCAGCACGACGGCGAGCTGTGCGGGCTTCACGCTGGAGGTGGCCTTCACGAAGCCCGCGTTGGAGAGCCCGGCGAGCGCCGCCGCGGCCTCGTCCGGGGTCGCCTGCGGCTGGTTGCCGGTGGGGTTGAGCAGCAGCAACGCGCCGAACAGGCCACCGGCGCGGGTGCCGGGGTCGCCGGCGGTCGGCAGCTGCGAGCCGGCGGGTTGCAGGCGGGCGACGAGCTCGCGGAGCTGGTCGGCGCGGGACGGGTCGGCGAACGCGTCGGTCAGCTGGACCTCACCGGTGACGGTGGCACCGGCGGACTTCAGCAGCCCGCTCAGCGCGTCGCGGTCGGAGGGGCGGGCGTCCGAGGTGGTCACCAGCACGACCGTGCGGTCGGTCAGCCGGTCCTTCACCGCGAGTGGCCCGACCGACGCGGCGAACTCGTCGGCGTCGGTCAGCTTGGCGTTCACCGCGTTGCGGTCGTTCTGCAGGTCGTTCACCTGCTGTGCCAACGAGTTCTTCTCGTCGCTCAGCCCGGACAGCAGTCTGCCGCTGATCGCGGTGGACCCCAGCACGACGCCCACCGCCAGCGCGAGGAACACGGCGGTGATCGAAACTATGTGGTAGCGCAGCGTGATCACGAGAAGAACCCCTTGAACCAGTTGACGACGGAGTGCCAGCCGTCGACCACGATGTCGACGTAGACGTGACCGACGCCGGAGACCGCCAGCGCCGCGGCCATGGCGGCGATCGCGGCGGCCACCAGCAGGGTGATCACGCCCAACGACACCCGGCTGCGGTGCAGGGTCGCGACGGCCTCCCCGTCGACGAGCTTGCTGCCGAGCTTCAGCCGGGTGAGGAACGTGGAGGGGTTGGACCCGGAGTGCCCGCGGTCGAGGAACTCGCGCAGCGTCGCGCGCAGCCCCACCGTCACGACGAGGGACGCGCCGTGCGCCTCGGCCAGCAGCAGGGCGAGGTCCTCGGCGTTGCCGGACGCGGGGAAGGTCACCGCGCCGATGCCGAGGTCCTGGATGCGTTGCAGGCCGGGCGCGTGGCCGTCGGTCTGCGCCGGCACGACCACCTCGGTGGCCGCGCGCAGCGACGCGGTGCCGATGCCGTCGGGGTCGCCGACGACGATGTCCGGTGCGAGGCCCGCGTCGTGCAGCGTGTCCGCGCCGGTGTCGACCCCGATCAGCACCGGCCGGTACTCGCGGATGTACTTCTTGAGCTTGCGCAGCTCCTCGGCGTGCGAGGGGCCGCCGGCGACGACGAGCACCTGCCGGTCGCGCATCGGGACGTACACCTCGGGCACGCCGACGCCGTCGAGGACGAGCGCGCGTTCCCGGCGCAGGAACTCGATGGTGTTGGCGGAGAACGCCTCCAGCTGTGCCGACATGCCGGCCTTCGCCTCGATCATGGCGTCGGCGATGCTTTCCGCGTTCTGCTCGATCCCCGTCGCGAGCTCGCGTTCACCCGCGTACACGACCCCTTCGTGCAGGCGGATCTTCGTGCCTTCCCTGATCTCGCGCAGGGCGGTCGCGCCGACGTTGTCGATGAGCGGAATGCCCGCCTCGATCAGCAGTTCCGGGCCCAGGTTGGGAAAGCGCCCGGAAATGGACGGCGATGCGTTCACGACGCCCACCACCTCCGCGGCGACGAGGGCCTCCGCGGTGCGCCGGTCGAGGTCGACCAGGTCGAACACGGCCACGTCCCCGGGGCTGACCCGCCGCACCAGGTCGCTCACGCGCCGATCCACCCGCGCGACGCCGGTGACACCGGGAAGTTGGTGGTTGGTGCGGTTCAGCAACCCGGAAAGCTTCATGAGCCGATAGTGACTCACGTTGCGCACGGGACAGGTGAGGCACGCCGGGCCTTTCCCGCCGCTCAGTCGTCGGGGTGAACCGCTACGGCCCCAAACGCGACGACAACGGCGGCCAGCAGCACCCAGGTGCCCGTTCCGAAGCCCGCTTCCAGACCGGGGTCGATGGTGATGTTGCCCGTTTTGTGAAAGCTGATGGCGTTCACCAAATACACGAACAACATTCCTGTGGTTCCGGCGAGCGCGGCCGCCCCTGCGAACGCGAACCTCCGCAGGAAGACACCGGCGAGGAGCACCAGCGCCGCGGCGGCGACGGGGATGCCGAACAGCGGCCCGTGCGGGTCGGTCACCTCACCGAACTGCGTGCGCCAGCCGGTCGTGACGAACTCGGTCTGCGGCTGGTCGGGTGCGAGCCGGATCCGCAGCTCCGACAGCGGCAGGAACGTCGCGACGACCGCCATCGCCGCCGCGAGCACGACGAGCCCGATCTTGAGGATCTTCCTCACGCCACCGCCTCCCGTTGTGCCGCAACGGCACCGACGAGCGCCACGACCGTGCCGACGGCCAG
Organism: Lentzea sp. NPDC036949; assembly: GCF_055608075.1. NCBI lineage: Bacteria > Bacillati > Actinomycetota > Actinomycetes > Pseudonocardiales > Pseudonocardiaceae > Lentzea > Lentzea sp. NPDC036949. The sequence continues at coordinate 11,275 of NZ_JBVJRA010000007.1, read as the reverse complement.
GAACAGCAGCCCGTAGCCGAGCGCGAAGTCGCCCTGCTGGTCCCCGGCGTGCCCGCGTTCCGAGACGACCAGCGCCACCACGACCGCGACCGCTCCGGCCTGGCCGAGCGCGCCCGCGAGCGCCGCCCAGCGCACCTTCACCCCGGCGACGAGCAGCGCCACCGTGGCGGCGACCGGGATGCCGTACCAGGGCGAGAGGTCACCGGCCGGCCAGTCGCCCGGCTTGTTCACGACCTCCGTGCCCCAGGCCCGCACCACCACCTCGACGCCACCGGCGTAGGTGGTCGAGTACCACGGCAGCACCAGCGCTCCCGCCGTCAGCACCACCCCCACCGCGATCAACGCGATCGCCGTCGGTCGTCCGATCACCGAGCCTCCTGTTGTCCGACCGCGATCCCGAACGGCGGTGTGTCGTCGTCCGCCCCCAGCGGTTCCGGTTCCGGTTCCGGCGCCGGGCGCTGGGCCAGCACCGCACCGGCCAGGCCTGCCACCGCCGCCGCCACCAGCAGCGGGAAACCGGGCAGGAGGTGCTGTTCGTAGTGCCAGGGCGACGAGGCGATGAGGGCGTTCGCCAGTTCCGCGCGGCGCAGCACGCCGACCGCGAACGTCAGCACGAGCCCGGCGAACACCCCGGCCGCGACCAGCACCGCCGGCCGTGCCACGGCGGCGGTCCTGCCCTCCCGCAGCGTGCACACCACCGCCACCACCATGAGCACCGCGGCGACCACGATCGGCAGGCCCTCGGAGAACACGCCGCCGTCCGGGAGCGGCGAGGGCGCACTCGACCGCGTGCCCCACAACGAGGTGGTGGACGTGATGACGATCTGCTGCGAGACCTCCGTCTCGACGAACACGTCCCTGGTGGCACCGGCTCCGGCCAGTGCCCCGCCCAGCACCACGAGCAGCGCGGCGGTCCTCCGGCGGTCAGTCACCCCGGCGCTCCACTGGCAGGGCGATGCCGAAGGGCGGTGTCGCGTCGTCCGCGACCGGCTCTGCCGCGTGCGGCCGTTGCGCGAGCACCGCGCCGGCCAGCCCGGCGAGCGTTCCCGCGACCAGCAGGTAGAAGCCGGGCAGGGCGGTCTGCGCGTACCGGTAGTCGGAGCTCGCCTCGAACGCGTTCGCGACCTGCAGCTGGTGCAGCGTCTCGACGACGAACAGCAGCAGCACGCCGGCGAGCGCTCCGGCACCGGCCAGGGTCGCGAGGCGCGCCGCCCCGGCGACCTTCGCACCGGCGAGCGTGCCCAGCGCGGCCACCACCATCACCGCGGCGGCGGCCACGACGGGCCATCCGGGGTCCGCCGCGATGTCGAACACCGGGTAGCCCGGCGCGTCGGTCCTCCGCTCCCACAGCGAGACGACCTGGGTGAAGGTGCGCCCCTCGCCCACGAACCGGTGGCCGAGCACGTCGAGGAAGCAGGCGGCGCCGGTGAGCACCCCGCCCAGCACCACGACCCCGGCGGCGATCCGGCGGTCAGTCACCGCGCGCCTCCCCGGTGGTGGGGAAGGCGATCCCGAACGGCGGCGTGTCGTCGTCGGTGAACTGGTGCACCACCACCGCGTCGTCCGCCGGCGGCTCCGTGCGCGGCCGCGGCCTCTGGGCGAGCACCGCGCCCACCAGACCGGCCGCCGCCGCCAGCACCAGCAGGTGGAAGCCGGAGTCGAAGTGGTAGGCGAACCCGGTGGCGGCCTCGAAGGCGTTGTTCATCTCCTCCTCGCGCAGCACCCCGACCCCGTAGGCCACCACGACCCCGAGGAACGCGGCCGCCGCGGCGAGCGCGACGACGCGGGCGGGCTGGACGCCCCGGCCCCGGCGGAGGGCGAGCAGCCCGGCCACCACCGTGAGCGCGGCGGTGAACAACACCGGTGCGCCGACGTTCAGCAGCGGGCTGATCTCGTGGCCGTCCGGCAGCGGTACCGAGCCCTCCCACAGCGAGCCGCTGAACGCGAACGAGTCGACCGGCGACGTGTGCATCGCCGTGTACATGGGCAGCTGGTTGCCGACCCCCACCAGCACCCCGCACAGGACCAGCAGCAGAGCGGCCGGCCTCCCCCGGTCAGTCACGTCGCTGCTCCTGCTCGCTCTTCGTCTCCACCACCACCGGGAACCCGTAGGGCGGTGTGTCCTCGTCGTCGCCCTCGACCTGGTGGATCACCACACCGTCCGCGGGCCGCTCCGCCCGGTGCCACGGCAGCTCCTGGTGCAGCAAAGCCGCCACGACCCCCACCCCCGCGGCAACGAGCAGCACCGTGATCCCGTTGCCCCGCACCACGTCCAGCGGCACGGGCACGGTCAGCTCCGCCAGCCGCCGCACGACCTGCTGCACCTGGTTGAGCGCCAGCCAGGCCAGCCCCACCAGCGCCCCGGCTCCGAGCAACGACCCGAGCCGCGCCACCGGCTGCCGGAACGACAGCACCGCAGACAACGCCATCACCACGGCCGCCGCGAGCGCCGGCCACCCGTAGTCGATCGGCGCCAGCATCAGCGACCCGCGGAAGTCGTCGTGCTCGATCCCCCACGTCGTCGCCTCGAACCGCAACGTGCGGTTCGCGAACTCCGTCTCCACCGAATACCCGACCAGGAACGTGGCGGCCACCGCCAGCCCCGCGGCCACGAGCACCAGCACCGCCCCGAACACCCGGCGCGTGGTCACATCCGGTCCACCTTCCACCGCACCACCGTGTGCGTCCGCTGACCGGGCATCGGTCACGTTCTCACCATCATGCCCAACCAGCGGGGGTTCAGCGCGGTTCGGCACCCGCGCGGCCCACCCGCCGGACCCGCGCGACCGCGTCCCCACCGAGCCCGCGGTGCCCCGGCCCGCGCCGGCTCAGGACTTCTTCTTCCGCCTCCGCACCACCGGAGCCGCCGACTTGTCGGCGTTCGCCGCCGCCAGCAGCTCTTCCGCGTGGGCGCGGCCGGTGTCGGTCGAGTCCATGCCCGCGAGCATGCGCGCCAGCTCCACCACCCGCTGCGTCTCGTCGAGCCTGCGGACCGCGGAGCGGGTGAAGCGGCCGTCGGCCGACTTGTCCACGACGAGGTGGCGGTCGGCGAACGCGGCCACCTGCGGGAGGTGGGTGACGACGATGACCTGGTGCGAACGGGCCAGGCGGGCGAGGCGGCGGCCCACCTCGACGGCCGCACGGCCGCCGACGCCCGCGTCGACCTCGTCGAAGACGAGGGTCGGGACCGGGTCGGAGTGCGACAGCACGACCTCGAGGGCCAGCATCACGCGGGACAGCTCACCGCCGGAGGCGCCCTTGTGCACGGGCAGTGCGGGGGCACCGGGGTGCGAGATCAGGCGCAGCTCGACCTCGTCGACGCCCGAGGAGCCGGCGTGCAGGATCGAGCGGCCCACGGGCAGTGCCTGCGGGTCGCCGGACTCGGCGTGGCGGGGGCGGACCGCGAGCTCGACCGAGGCGTGCGGCATGGCGAGGCCGTCGAGCTCCTCGGTGACGGCCTTGCCCAGCTCCAGCGCGGCCTCGGTGCGGGCGGCGGTGACCTGGGCGGCGAGCACGCCGAGCTCCGCCGCCAGCTCGTCGCGGCGCTTGGCCAGCCCGGCCAGCGCGTCCTCGGAGGTGTCGAGGCCGTTCAGGCGCGAGCGGGCATCGGCGGCCCAGGCGATCACGCCGTCGACGTCGGCGGCGTACTTGCGGGTCAGCGCCTTCAGCTCGGCCTGGCGCTGCAGCACCTGCTCCAGGCGGCCTGGGTCGGCGTCGAGGTGGTCGAGGTAGCCGGAGATCTCCGCGCCGACGTCGGCGAGCAGCGTCGCCGCCTCCACCAGCCGCGGTTCCATCTCGCGCAGCCGCGGGTCGTCCGACGTGGACAGGCGGCGGGCGGCCTCGGAGATCAGGCCGAGCGCACCGGGGTTGTCCGGGTCGCCCTCCAGCGATCCGGACACCGCGAACTGGGCACCGGACGCGGCCTCGCGCAGCTGGTCGGCGTCGGCCAGGCGGCGGGCCTCGTCGTGCAGCTCCTGCTCCTCGCCCGGCTTGGGGTCGACCGCGTCGATCTCGGTCAGGCCGTGCCGCAGCAGGTCGGCCTCGCGGGCCAGCTCACGGGAGCGTTCGGTGCGTTCGCGCAGCTCGGAGGCGACCTTCAGCCACTCGTCGCGGATGCGCCGGTACTCGCGCAACGGCTCGGCCACGTCGTCGCCCGCGAAGCGGTCCAGCACACCGCGCTGCTCGGTCGGGCGCATGAGCCGCAGCTGGTCGTTCTGGCCGTGCACGGCGATCAGCTGCTCCGCCAGCTCGGACAGCACGCCGACGGGCACGGACCGGCCACCGACGTGTGCGCGCGAACGACCGTCCGCACCCACGGTGCGGATGGCGATCAGCGAGCCGTCCTCGTCCGCCTCGCCGCCGACCTCCTCGGCGACCTTGGCCGCCGGGCTGCCCGCCGGGGCCTGGAAACGGCCCTCCACCACGGCTTTGTCGGACCCGGTGCGAACCCGGGACGCCTCCGCACGGCCTCCGCCGAGCAGGTGCAACCCGGTCACGACCATGGTCTTGCCAGCACCCGTCTCACCGGTGACGACGGTGAATCCGGGGTCGAGCTCGAGGGTGGCCTCTTCAATCACGCCAAGGCCATTGATGCGCATCTCGGCCAGCACAGGGCGAACCTTACTTGTCGGGTCCGACAGTTCGGGGTGGGGCGTACCTCTGGGGGCACCATGACGAGCCGGTGCCGGCGCACCGAGCGGCGCGGTCAACCTGCCGATGGTCCCCGCCACCCCTTGACCGGCAGGTTGAACTTCTCCACCAGCCGGTCGGTGAACGGGGCGTGGCGCAGCCGCACGACCTTGAGCGGCACCTCGCCCTCCACGACCTCGATCCGGGCGCCGGCGGGCAGCTCGAACGTGCGCCGCCCGTCGGCGGACAACGCCGCCGGGTGCCCGGTGGCCTCGATCTCGAACGCCACGTGCGACTTCGGCGAGACGACCAGCGGCCGTGCGAACAGCGCGTGCGCGTTGCTCGGCACCACCAGGATCGCCTGCACGTCCGGCCACACGACCGGCCCGCCCGCGGAGAACGCGTAGGCGGTCGACCCGGTCGGCGTCGCGCAGAGCACGCCGTCGCAGCCGAACGCCGACACCGGCCGGCCGTCGACCTCGACGACGACCTCCAGGATGCGTTCGCGGATGAGCTTCTCGACGCTGATCTCGTTGAGCGCCCACGTCTTCACGACGACCTCGCCGCCGACGGTGGCGACCAGGTCGAGCGTCATGCGCTCTTCCACGAAGTAGTCGCGTTCGAGGACGTGGCCGATGGCCTCGTGCAGCGCGTCCGAGTCGGCTTCGGCGAGGAACCCGACGCGGCCCAGGTTGACGCCCAGCACCGGCACCCCGGCGGGCCGGGCGAGCTCGGCGCCGCGCAGCAGCGTGCCGTCACCGCCCAGCACCAGCACGAGCTCGGTGCCCTCGGCGGCGTGGTCGTCCGCGGGCACGACCTTGGTGCAGCACGACGGCCCGAGGTCGCGGGCCTCGTCGTCGAGCACCCTGGTCGTGACGCCGCCGACGGCGAGCCGGCCCGCGACCTGACGGGCGAGATCGATGTTGCTCTGGTGACCGGTGTGGACGACCAGCAGGACTTCCCTCATCAGGGCCCTTCTTCGACGGCGGTGCGCACCATCTCCGCGGGGTCGACCGGGTCGCCCCTGCGCAGCCAGAGGAAGTACTCGACGTTGCCGGACGGGCCGGGCAGCGGGCTCGCGACGACCCCGTGCACGGCCAGTCCGAGCCCGGCCGCCGCACTGGTCACGTCGAGCACGGCCGCGGCACGCAGCGCGGGGTCGCGCACGACGCCACCGGAGCCGAGGCGTTCCTTGCCGACCTCGAACTGCGGTTTGACCATCGGCAGCAGGTCGCCTTCCTCGTCGAGGCACGCGGCCAGTGCGGGGAGCACAAGCCTCAACGAGATGAACGAGAGATCGGCCACCACGAGTTCAACCCGGCCGCCGATGTCCTCGGGCGTGAGGGTGCGGACGTTGGTCTTGTCCTTGACCACGACCCGGTCGTCGGTCTGCAGCTTCCAGTCGAGCAGACCCCTGCCGACGTCGGCCGCGACGACCTGCCGCGCACCGCCGCGCAGCAGCACGTCGGTGAAACCGCCAGTGGATGCGCCCGCGTCCAGGCACCGCTTGCCCGTCGGGTCGATCTTGAAGCCCTCGAGCGCGCCGATCAGCTTGTGCGCGCCCCGGGACGCCCAGTTCGGGTCGTTGCCGAGGTCTCTGACGACCACCGCGTCGGAGGTCTCCACCGCGGTCGCCGGTTTGGTGGCGACGGTGCCGCGCACCGTCACACGCCCGTCGGCGACGAGCTGGCTGGCGTGCTCACGGGACCGGGCGAGCCCCCTGCGCACGAGTTCGGCGTCGAGCCGCACCCTGCGTGGCACTGTGCATCACACCTTGTCGATGCTCGACAGTGCTTCGGTGAGCGTGGCGTGCACGGCGTCGAACCTCGCCACGTGCTCGGCCAGCGGCACCGTCTCGAGCCCGTCGAGCCGCTCCAGCGCGCCGTTGATGGCGTCGGCCGGGTTGGGCGGCGGTCCGGGCAGGGGGTAGCTCACGCCCCTACGGTAGCCGATGCAAGACCGACAGGTCCGCGCCGACATACGTGGGGCGCTGGTCTTCCGGAAGCGCTTGCGCCTCCTGCTCCGTCGACACGCCCGTGAGCACGAGCAGCGAGTCCATGCCCGCGTTCACCGCGCCCAGGATGTCGGTGTCGAGCCGGTCGCCGATGACCAGCGGCCGGTGGGCACCCAGGCCCTTCGCCGCCTGCTGCAGCAGCGGGGTGGCGGGCTTGCCGGCCACGAGCGGCTCGGCGTCGGTGGCGGCCTTGAGCGCCGCGACGAGGCTGCCGTTGCCGGGCAGCAGGCCGCGTTCGGTGGGCAGCGTCACGTCGACGTTGCAGGCCACCCACAGCGCGCCGCCGCGGATGGCCACGGCGGCCTCGGCCAGCTCACGCCAGCCGAGGTCCGTGCTGAGGCCCTGCAGCACCGCGGTGGCGTGCTCCGCGGTGTCCACGGGGGTGAGCCCGCGCTTCAGCACCTCGGCCTGGAGGGCCTCGGTGCCGAGCACGAGCACGTTCGTCCGCGCGGGCAGGCGTTCGGCCAGCATGGCCGCGCCCGCCTGGGCCGACGTGCTCACCTCGTCGATGCTCGTGTCGAACCCGAGCTCGACGAGGTGGTCGGCCACCGCCTGCGGTGAGCGGGAGGCGTTGTTGGTGACGTACCGGATCCCGACGCCCTTGGCCCTCGCCTGCGCGACGGCTTCCGCTGCGCCCGGCACTGCCTCGGACCCGCGGTAGACGGTGCCGTCGAGGTCGATCAGCAACGCGTCGTACCGGTCCACCAACGTTTCGCTCACTGCTGTCCGATCTCCTCGGGGGAGGGGTCCTGCGTCAGCTCGAACGCGCGCTCGGCGGCGTCGGTCTCCCCTTCGTCGTCGGCCTCGGCGGCGTTGAGGAACCACTTGACGGCTTCCTCGATGCGGCCGGCCGCGGCCAGGTTGTCGGCGTAAGCGTAGAAGAGCCGCGCCGAGTACGGGGTGCGCTGGCCGGGGTCGAGGTCCGGCCCCTGCAACGCCACCACGGCCGCCTCGAACTGACCCATGTCGCGACGGGCACCGGCCGCGACGATGCGCAGCTCGATCTCGTCCTCCTGGCTCAGCTCCTTGGCCGACGGGTCCTTCGCGAGGTCGATGGCCCGCTCCGGCCGCCCGAGGGCGCGCTCGCAGTCGGCCATGATCGCGAGGTGGCCGGGACCGGCCATCATCCGGCGCGCGGCGCGCAGCTCGCTGAGCGCCTCCGCCCACTCGTCGGCGAAGTACGCGGTGAGACCGGCCGCCTCGCGCACCACACCGACCCGCGCCGCCTTGCTGCGCGCGTACCGGGCGTGCTCCAGCGCCAGCTCGGGCTCCTCGTCGATCAGCAGCCCGGCCGCGGCCAGGTGCCGTCCGACGATCTCCGCGAGCCCCTTGGGGAGGCTGCGGAGCTCGGCCTTGATCTCCGGGTCGAGCAGGGAGAGGTCGGCCTCCTCCGGCAGCTCGGGACGCCCGCCGCGGGGACCGCTCGGCGCCTCGTCCCGGTCGTCGCGCTCGGCGGCGGTGCTGCCGGTGTCGCTGTTGCCGGTCGTGCTCTCGGGCGTGCCGGTCGTGCTGTCGTCGCGAGGCTCGGCGTCGGCCGGCTCGGCGGCCGCGATGTCCTCGGCGGCGGTGTCGTCGCTGTCGGCCTTCTCGGCGTCGACGGCGGGCGCCGTGGTGTCAGCGGTGTCGGCGTCGTCGGCGACCGAGTCGTCGGCGGCGGACTGGCCGCGGGCAGCGGCGCGCGAGGCGGCCGCACCGTCACCGAGCCGGTAGCCGGCGCGGGCGGGGGTGGCCTCGGCATCGGAGGTCACGTCCTCGGCGGAGTTCGCCTCGGCCGTCGGCTCCTGGTCGGCGATCCGCTCCTGGAAGCGGGCCGCACGCTCACGGCTGCGCTCGTCGCGGCGGTCGTCGCGCTGGGGCGCCTCGGACCGGTCGTCCGAGTGGTACCCGCCACGGCCGCCACGGTCAGCGCGGTCGTCGGACCGGTTCCCGCGGTAGCCACCCCGGTCGCCGTCCTTGCGGAAGCCCGGACGGTCGTCCGACCGGTTGCCCCGGTACCCACCCCGGTCACCGGAGTCGTTGCCCCGGTAGCCGCCGCGGTCGTCACGGCGGTCGCTGCCGCGGTCGTCGGAGCGGTTGCCCCGGTACCCGCCGCGGTCGCCGGAGTCGTTGCCGCGGTAACCCGGACGGTCGCCGTCCTTGCGGAAACCACCGCGGTCGGAGGACCGGTCGTCACGGCGGTACCCGCCGCGGTCGCCCGAGTCGTTGCCTCGGTAGCCGCCCCGGTCGCCATCCTTGCGGAAGCTCGGACGGTCGTCGGAACGGTTGCCGCGATATCCGCCGCGGTCACCGGAGTCACTGCTGCGGTAGCTGCTGCGCTCGCCGTCCTTGCGGAAGGCGGGACGGTCGTCGGAGCGGTTGCCGCGGTACCCGCCGCGGTCGCCGGAGTCGTTGCCCCGGTAACCCGGACGGTCGCCGCCGCGGTCGCTGGAACGGTCATCACGACGGAACCCGCCGCGGTCGCCACCGGAGCGGTCGTCACGGCGGAACCCGCCGCGCTCGCCGGAGCCTTCCTTGCGGTAGCCGCCGCGGTCGCCGGAGCTCTCGCCGCGGTAGCCGGGACGGTCGCCCGAGGAGCGGGAGCCACCGCGCTCGTTCGAGTCGCCGCGGTACCCGGGACGTGAGCCGCGGTCGCTGGAACGGTCGTCGCGGCGGAAACCACCGCGGTCGCCCGAGTCGTTGCCGCGGTAGCCACCGCGCTCGCCGTCCTTGCGGAAACCCGGACGGTCGTCGGAACGGTTGCCGCGGTACCCACCCCGGTCACCGGAGTCGCTGCCCCGGTAACCCGGACGGTCGCCGGTGCGGGACCCGCGGTCGCTGGACGAGCGGTAGCCGCCGCGGTCGTTCGAGTCGCCGCCGCGGTAGCCGGGGCGGTCGCCAGAGGAACGAGAGCCGCCGCGGTCACCGGAGTCGCTGCTGCGGTAGCTCGGACGGTCGCCGTCCTTGCGGAAGCCGCCGCGGTCGGAAGAGCGGTCGTTGGACCGGTGACCACCGCGGTCGCCGGCACCTTCCTTGCGGTACCCGCCGCGGTCGGACGAGTCCTTGCCGCGGTAGCCGGGGCGGTCGCCGCCGCTGCGGTCCGAGCGGTAGCCGCCGCGGTCGGATGAGCTGCCGGCGCGGTTGTCTCGACGGTCGCCGCTCTGGTTGCGGTCGCCGGAGCCCTCACCACGCTGGTACCCACCGCGGTCGTCGCGGCGGTCGTTGCTGCTGAACTTGCGGTCGCCTGCTGAGTGGCCACCATCGGCGGAACGGCGCGGTCGGTCTCCCTGGCCACGCTGACGGTCGCCGGGACGATCCCCGAACCTTGACACCAAATCCTCCTACTAGAGACACGCTGAAAGGGGCTTGTGAGCGAGCACTTTAGTTGTGCCCCGCATCACAAGCCCCTTTCAGGGAAGTAAGTTCGGCGGCGACCTACTCTCCCACACCGTAACCAGTGCAGTACCATCGGCGCAGAAGGGCTTAACTACCGGGTTCGGAATGGGACCGGGTGTTTCCCCAACGCTATAACCACCGAAACACTATGAAATTACAACCAGCAACCCCGCAAGGGTCGCGATCGGTTCTGGTTGTTCTTCCAGAACCGCACAGTGGATGCGTAGCGTCTTCGTAACAAGTCCTCGGCCTATTAGTACCAGTCAGCTCCAACCGTTACCGGTCTTCCACCTCTGGCCTATCAACCCAGTGGTCTAGCTGGGGGCCTTAACCCACAAAGGGTGGGATACCTCATCTTGGAACGAGCTTCCCGCTTAGATGCCTTCAGCGGTTATCCCTTCCGAACGTAGCCAACCAGCAATGCTCTTGGCAGAACAACTGGCACACCAGCGGTCCGTCCGTCCCGGTCCTCTCGTACTAGGGACAGCCTTCCTCAAGTATCCTACGCGCGCGGCGGATAGGGACCGAACTGTCTCACGACGTTCTAAACCCAGCTCGCGTACCGCTTTAATGGGCGAACAGCCCAACCCTTGGGACCTACTCCAGCCCCAGGATGCGACGAGCCGACATCGAGGTGCCAAACCATGCCGTCGATATGGACTCTTGGGCAAGATCAGCCTGTTATCCCCGGGGTACCTTTTATCCGTTGAGCGACCACGCTTCCACAAGCCATGGCCGGATCACTAGTTCCGACTTTCGTCCCTGCTCGACCCGTCAGTCTCACAGTCAAGCTCCCTTGTGCACTTGCACTCGACACCTGATTGCCAACCAGGCTGAGGGAACCTTTGAGCGCCTCCGTTACTCTTTGGGAGGCAACCGCCCCAGTTAAACTACCCACCAGGCACTGTCCCTGATCCGGATCACGGACCGAGGTTAGACATCCAATACGACCAGAGTGGTATTTCAACGATGACTCCACAACCACTGGCGTGGCCGCTTCACAGTCTCCCACCTATCCTACACAAGCCGAATCGAACACCAATACCAAGCTATAGTAAAGGTCCCGGGGTCTTTCCGTCCTGCCGCGCGTAACGAGCATCTTTACTCGTAATGCAATTTCGCCGGGCCTGCGGTTGAGACAGTCGAGAAGTCGTTACGCCATTCGTGCAGGTCGGAACTTACCCGACAAGGAATTTCGCTACCTTAGGATGGTTATAGTTACCACCGCCGTTTACTGGCGCTTAAGTTCTCAGCTTCGCC